>NZ_JBEUPD010000056.1:0-35837 GCF_040492135.1 Actinomadura sp. NPDC000600 | reverse complement strand
CGGGAACTGGCCGGGGCGCTCGCCGAGGCCGTCCCCGGGCCGAGCGTGCTCGTCCACAACGCGGCGCTCTGGCCGAACCGGCGCGAACTCAACGACCGGGCGGCGGCCCGGTCAGCCCGCGCGGCCCTGCCGCCCCGGTCGGCCGCGTCGGTCCTGTCGAGCCCGGTCGGCCGGTCGTCGTTGTCCTCCACGGTCACGCCCCCTCATCGCGATCCCGCCCCAAATCACCATAACTGCCGACGACGCCTGCCGGTTCCGGCCAACGCCCCGCAATCCCCCACCGACCCGCCTGCGAGCGGGCCGTCCGCGTGCTCGGCCGAGTCCGGGGCTGGGGCGGTCAGCGGCCGCAGGACGGGCAGGGGGTGCGGGTGCGGCGGGCGTAGGCGCGGGCGGCGGCGGCCATGCCGGCGCCCCAGGCGAAGTAGGCGGGGACGGCGACCCAGAAGAACGCCTCGGGCAGGTCGAGGCGGCCGTCGGGCGGGAACGGGTTGCGGCCGTGCAGCCGCTCCCAGGACATCTGCAGCAGCATCAGCCCGAAGTAGACGACCAGGCCGCCGGAGATCGCGGCGCCGGGCCACAGCACCAGCCGGCGCGGGACGCCGCGCCCGGCCAGGCCCGGCACCCAGCGCGGCCACGTCCGCCCGAAGGAGTGGACGAGCGCGAGCGGCAGCAGGCAGCCTCCGAGGACGAACCCCGCCTCGAACAGCACCGCCGACGCGCCGCCCGCCAGCGGCGACTCGGCGAACCCGACGGCGGCCTGGGCGGCGATGCGGATCAGGCATCCGGCGACCGCGAGGTAGGCGGCGCCGTAGGCCCAGGCGGGCGTGCGGGCCAGCGGCCCGGGGCCGGTCGCGGGGCGGGTGCACGCGGCGCAGACCGGTCCGGTGCGGGTGCGGGCGGTGTAGGCGCGGGCGGACAGCGCGGTCATGATCCCGGCGGTGACGGCCGCGGCCCGCGACAGCGCGCCGAGCGGGTAGAGGCCCAGGCCGAGCCCGGGCAGGACCGCGCCGACCACGTCCAGCAGGAGCATCGCGCCGGAGGCGACCAGGCATGCCGCGGCGGTCCAGGCGGCGGCCGCCAGCGCCAGGCGCGGCGCGCGGGCCAGGCGGTCGGCGCGCGGGTGCGCGAGGACGGCCAGGGCGAGCGCGGCGGCCCCGCACAGCGCGGCGCTCCCCCACCCGGTGAACACGACGAGGTCGGTGCCGATGGGCGACATCTGGTGCGGCCGGTGCCCGGACGCCCAGTACGCGCGCAGGGCGCCGTAGGCGGCGACCCAGGCGAGCGCGGCCGCGGGGAGGCGGCGTCCGAGAGTGTGCGGCGAGAGGTGTCCGGTGAGCGTGGCCATGCCTGCGATCGTGCCCGCGGCGGGCCGCGCGGGGCCTCCCCGCAGCGGCCGAGGCCGCTCCCCCGCGCGGGTGAGAAAAGCCGTTGGCCGCGCGGGCCGGGAGGGGTAGAGTCCCGCGCGGAACCGAATGGGAGGTGAGGACGCATGGCCGTCGCCTCTGTGGCTGCTGCCCGCGGCAGCACTCAGCCCGTCCTCCTTTCCCGGGCCTCATCCGGCTGATCGATCTCACCGCGCGCCGACTGCGGCGCCGTCACGCCGGGGCCCTTTCACGCGAAGGTTCCGATCCGTTGTCTTCCTCTTTCACGGGGTCGTCTCCTCTGGCCGCCTACGGCTGGGACGACGCCCTGGAGCATGAGTTCACCTCTCACCGCGCGGCGGGGCTGATCCCCGCGCGGGTGGCCGCGGTCGACCGCGGCCTGTGCGACGTGGTCACCGAGAACGGCCCGGCGCGGGCCTCCACCGTGTCCGCCGTGTCCGGCGGCGGTGCGGCGGAGGCGCCGTGCACGGGCGACTGGGCGGCGCTGCGCGCCGGCGGCCCGGACGGGCGGCCGGCGGTGGCGGCGCTGCTGCCGCGCCGGACCGCGATCGTGCGGTCGTCGGCGTCGCGGGATTCGCGCGGCCAGGTGCTGGCCGCCAACGTCGACACCGTCGCGGTCGCGGTGTCGCTGGCCGCCCCGCTGGACCTGGGCCGCGTCGAGCGGCTGCTCGCGCTGGCCTGGGAGAGCGGGGCGCGGCCGGTCGTCGTGCTCACCAAGGCCGACCAGGTGCCTGGCACAGACGCCCAGCAGGGCGAGGTCGCCGCCGCCGCGCCGGGCGTGGACGTGGTGGCCTGCAGCGCCGCGACCGGCGACGGCGTGGACGTGGTCCGCGCCGTCCTGTCGGGGACGGTGGTGCTGGTCGGCCCGTCGGGTGCGGGCAAGTCCACGCTGGGCAACGCGCTGCTGGGCGGTCAGGTGCTGGCCACGGGCGAGGTCCGGGAGTCCGACGGCAAGGGCCGGCACACCACGGTGCGGCGGGAGCTGCTGCCGCTGCCGGGCGGCGGCGTCCTGATCGACACGCCGGGCCTGCGCGGCGTGGGCCTGTTCGAGGCGTCGCACGGGCTGGAGCGCGCCTTCGCCGACGTCGAGGAGCTGGCCGGGCTGTGCCGGTTCGGCGACTGCGCGCACCGGTCCGAGCCGGGCTGCGCCGTCCTGGCCGCGGTCGAGGACGGGACGCTGCCGCGCCGCCGCCTCGACAGCTACCGCAAGCTGCTGCGCGAGAACGCGTGGGCGGCCTCGCGCACCGACCAGCGGCTGCGGGCCGAGCGCGAGAACCGCACCAAGGCGATCAGCAAGTGGCAGCGGCAGATGTACCGGGACCGCGGCCGGTGAGCCGGGCGGCCCGGCGTAGGGCGGCGTCCGGTCCGGCGGCGCGTGCTGGCCTGCTGAGACGCTGACCTGCCGGGGCCCGGCCGGCCCTGCCCCGCGCGGGGCGCGGCCGGCCGGGTCCCGCTGCTCGGTTTTTCTGCGGGTCAGCGGCCGCGGACGCGGTAGGTCCGCACGGCCAGGGGCGCGAACACCGCGAGCAGGAGCAGCGACCAGCCGAGGGTTGCGGCGACGGGGTGGGCGAGGGGCCAGGCGAGGTCGCCGGCGGGCGCGCCGGGGTTGCCGAACAGCCCGCGGCAGGCGGCGGTGAGGGCGCTGACGGGGTTCCATTCGGCGATGACCCGCAGGACAGCGGGCATGCCCGCTGTCGGGACGAAGGAGTTGGACAGCATGGTGACCGGGAAGACGAGCGGGATGAGCTGGTCGGCGGTCTGCTCGTTCTTCACCACCAGGCCGAGGTAGCAGCCGACCCAGCTGAGCGCGTACCGCATGAGGGCCAGCAGCAGGAACGCCTCGGCGGTCTGCCAGATCCCGTTGTGGGCGCGCCAGCCGACCAGGAGGCCGGCGACGGCCATGATGACCATGCCGAGGACGCCGTTGAGGATCTCGGCGCCGGTCTGCCCGAAGGGGACGGCTGAGCGGGCCATCGGCATGGAGCGGAAGCGGTCCATGACGCCGCGGGAGGCGTCGGTCGCGACGCGCATGGTGACGGCCATGGTGGAGGTGAAGGTGACCATGGCGAACAGGCCGGGCATGAGGTAGGCGCGGTAGTCGCCGCCGCCGGGGACGGAGATGGCGCTGCCGAACACGTAGCCGAACAGCACCACCATGATCGCGGGGAAGATCAGCGCGGCGATGAGCTCGCCGGGTTCCTGGCGGATGCGGCCGAGTTCGCGGCCGATGAGGGTGAGGCCGTCGGCGAGCGCCCAGCGCAGCCGTCCGGCACGGGACGCGGGGGCGGGGGCGGTGGCGGTGGTGAGGGCGGTCATCGGACGGTCTCCTTCCGGCGTCCGGCGGCACCGCCGTGGTCGCCGGGGCCGTGGTCGGCGTTGTCGGGGTCGGCGTTGTCGCGGGGGGCGTCGCCGGTGAGGCGCAGGAAGACCTCGTCGAGGGTGGGGCGGCGCAGTCCGACGTCGCCGACGGTGACGCCGGCGCGGTCGAGTTCGCGGACGACGTCGGCCAGGCGCACCGATCCGGTGGTGAGCGGCACCGAGAGGCGTTCGCCCTCCAGGGCGGGGTGGCTGCCGGTGAGGGTGCGCAGGAGCCCGGCGGCGCGGCCGGCCATGGCGGGGTCGTCCAGGACGACGTCGAGGCGGTCGCCGATGGAGGCCTTGAGCCGGTCGGGGGTGCCGGTGGCGATGACGCGGCCGTGGTCGACGACGGCGATGTCGTCGGCGAGCCGGTCGGCCTCGTCGAGGTACTGGGTGGTGAGCAGGACGGTGGTGCCGTCGGCGACCAGGCCGCGGACGGCGTCCCAGATCTCGCCGCGGCTGCGGGGGTCGAGGCCGGTGGTGGGCTCGTCCAGGAACAGCACCTGGGGCCGCAGGATCAGGCTGGTGATCAGGTCGAGGCGGCGGCGCATCCCGCCGGAGTAGCCGGCGACCTGCCGGTCGGCGGCGTCGGCGAGCCCGAACCGCTCCAGCAGCTCGTCGGCCCGGCGGCGGGCCTCGCGGCGCGGCAGGTGGTAGAGGCGGCCGAACATGCGCAGGTTGCCGCGTCCGGTGAGCTTCTCGTCGACGGCGGCGTACTGGCCGGCCAGGCCGATGCGGGCGCGGACGCGGTCGGGTTCGCGGGCGACGTCGTGGCCGGCGACGCGGGCGTGCCCGGCGTCGGCGTCGGACAGGGTCGCCAGGATCCGCACGGCGGTGGTCTTGCCCGCGCCGTTGGGGCCGAGGACCCCGCAGACCGTGCCGGCGGGGACTGCCAGGTCGAGGCCGTCCAGGGCCTGGGTGTCGCCGAAGCGCTTGCGCAGCCCCTCGGCGAGCACGATCGGTTCGTCGGTCACGATCCACTCCTTTGAGTACGGTGTACGCAGCTACGGTAGACAACCGGGTACGGTGTACGCAACTAGGATGCTCGGGAGAGTCACGAGGAGGTCCGTTGGCAGGCGGCGAGCGGCACGGCAGCATCTGGTCGGTTCCCGAGCGGCAGGGCCGGGGGCCGCGCCCGGCCTACAGCCGCGCCCAGATCACCGAGGCGGCGGTCCGCATCGCCGACGCCGAGGGCCTGGAGGCGGCGTCCATGCGCCGCATCGCCGCCGACCTCGGCACCGGCGCGATGTCGCTGTACCGCTACGTGCCCTCCCGCGACGACCTGGTCGACCTCATGGTCGACCACGTCCTGCTGGAGATGGAGATCCCGGAGCGGCCGAGCGGGGACTGGCGCGCCGACCTGAGGCTCATCGCCGAGAACACCCGCGCGGTGTGGAGCAGGCACGCCTGGCTGGTGGGCCTGCACCGGCCGCGCGCCACGTTCGGCCCCAACCGGCTGCGGCTGCTGGAGTTCGCCTCCGGCGCCCTGGACGTCGGCGTCCCGATCGACGACATCCTCGTCCTGCTGGACATGCTGAACGGCTACGTCGAGCGCGCGGTGCGCGGCGAGATCGCGTGGATGCGGGAGATGCGCCAGAGCGGCATGACGCCGGAGCGCTGGATGATGGAGAGCGCCCCCTACGTCCGCGAGCTGCTCGACTCCGGCCGCTACCCGATGTTCAAGCGGATCGTGGTGGACGCGCGCCTGCCCCACATGTCCGGCGACGAGCAGTTCCACTACGGGCTGGAGCGGGTCCTGGACTGCATCGCCGGCGCCCTGCCCGACCCGTCCTGACCTCCCCGGCCCCCGGCCGCGCGGGGGTTCCGCCGCCCGCCCGGCGGGGGCGCATGAGCGGGGGCGGGCCGGGCACACCTCCGGCGAGGTTGTCGATTGCGCGCGGTCCGGCGCGGCCGGTCCGGGGCCCCTGCGGGGCCCGAAGCTCGTTCGTGATCGGAGAGGCACATGACCTTCGTTTCCGTCCAGGGTGTTCCGCGGCCGACCCCCCGTGCCGGCCGGTGGCAGTTGCCGGGCGGGCGCGCGGCGGCGGGCAGCGTCCGCGGGATCGTGCAGGGCGCCCTGCACGGGTGGGGGCTGGGACCGGCCGCGGCGGGCCTGGCCGACCGGCTCGCCCCGCTGATCGGGGACGTGGTGGGGCGGGCGGCGGCGCGGCGGCGCGGGTCGCTGGTGCTGCGGCTGGAGCTGCACGAGCCGGTGCGGCTGCTGCTGGGCGAGGTCCTGCAGCCCGGCGGCGCGTCCGGGGCGGGCGCCGACGGCGGCGCGCACCTCGCCGCGATCGCCGTCACCTACGGCAGGCGGCCCGTGCGGGGCGACGCGGGCGCCTGGTACGCCCACGCGTTCGTGTGGCCGCCGGCGCCGGGCCCCGCGCCGGGCCCGCTGCCCTGCCGCTGAACGGGCCCCGGGCCACGGGCCTGAAGGCCGCCGCCCGCGGCGGTGCCGCGCGTCTCCCCGGCAGGGATCGAACCTGCGCTCCCGGCTTCGGAGGCCGGTGCTCTGTCCGCTGAGCTACGGGGAGGGGGTCCCGTCCCCAGGGTGACAGCGGGGACGGGACCGGAGACGCCGGTGGGATTCGAACCCACGTGTGACGGTTTTGCGGACCGCCGCCTGAACCTCTCGGCCACGGCGCCACGGGCCGGCCTGTGCGACCGGCGGACATGGGAGGACATCGGAGGACATCTGGGGACACCGCCCCCGCGCATGCGTCGCGCCTGGGACGCGGGCGGGTCAGGGGGTCGTTCGGCCCGCGGGCCGGGACCGGGGTGCGGTGCGTCGTCCGCTGCTACAGCGGGTCATCTCCCGTCCCTCCCTTCGGCGCCGCGGGCCCGCCCTCCAGCGGGGCCCGTGCGGGTTCTGCGTGTCCAGAGTGCCCGGAGCGGCGAGGCGCCGCAACGGGTTTTCCCCGCGGCGGGTTTCCACTGAGCGGAACGATGCGGTTCCCGCGGGGGCCGCGGACGGTGAGGGTGGGAGGTTCGGCGCGGGCACCCCTTGCGAGGAGGAACGATGACGTTGCTCGACCCCGGCGCGTGGACCGGGAAGATCTTCGACGGCGGCTGGACGGCGGCCGGGGACGGCGGCGTGTTCGAGGTGACCGAGCCCGCGACCGGCGGGACGCTCGGCACGCTCGGCGAGGCGGGCGCCGCCGACGCGGCGCGGGCGGCGCGGGCCGCCGCGGCGGCCCAGCGGGACTGGGCGGCCCGCACCTACGAGGAGCGCGCCGCGGTGCTGCGCGCGGCGGGGCGGCTGTTCGAGGAGCACGCCGCCGAGATCGGCGACTGGATCGTCCGGGAGGCGGGGTCGATCCCGCCGAAGGCGGAGCTGGAGACGCATTTCGCGGCGAACCTGTGCTACGAGGCGGCGGCGCTGGCCTCGCACCCGCAGGGCCTGGTGCTGCCGTCGGCGCAGCCGCGGTGGAGCCTGGCGCGGCGCCGCCCCGCCGGGGTGGTGAGCGTGATCGCGCCGTTCAACTTCCCGCTGATCCTGGCGATGCGGTCGGTGGCGCCGGCGCTGGCGCTCGGCAACGCGGTGCTGCTCAAGCCGGACCCGCGCACCGCGGTGTGCGGCGGGGTGAGCATCGCGCGGGTCTTCCAGGAGGCGGGACTGCCGGAGGGGCTTTTGCACCTGCTGCCGGGCGGCCGCGAGGCCGGGGAGGCGGTGGTCGCGGCGCCGGAGGTGCGGGTGGTGTCCTTCACCGGCTCCACCGCCGCCGGACGCCGGATCGGCGAGGTGTGCGGGCGGCTGCTCAAGCGCGCCCACCTCGAGCTCGGCGGCAACAACGCGCTGATCGTGCTGCCGGGCGCGCGGGTCGAGGCCGCGGTGTCGGCGGGCGCGTGGGGGTCGTTCCTGCACCAGGGGCAGATCTGCATGACCTCCGGGCGGCACCTGGTGCACGAGAGCCTGCACGCCGAGTACGTGGCGGCGCTGGCCGACAAGGCCGACAAGCTCCCGGTCGGGGACCCGGCGGCCGGACCGGTCGCGCTCGGCCCGATCATCGACGCCGGGCAGCTCGCGCACATCGACGAGCTGGTGCGGGCCACGGTCGCGGCGGGCGCCCGGCTCGCCGCGGGCGGCACCCACGAGGGCCTGTTCTACCGCCCGACCGTCCTGGACGAGGTGACGCCCGACATGCCCGCCTACGCGCAGGAGGTGTTCGGGCCGGTCGCGCCGGTCGTGCCGTTCTCCACGCCGCAGGAGGCGGTGGAGCTGGCGTCGGCGACCGAGTACGGGCTGTCCCTGGGCATCCTCGGCGACGTGGGGCAGGCGATGCAGATCGCCGACGCGATCCCGACGGGGCTGGTCCACATCA
Organism: Actinomadura sp. NPDC000600; assembly: GCF_040492135.1. Lineage (NCBI taxonomy): Bacteria > Bacillati > Actinomycetota > Actinomycetes > Streptosporangiales > Thermomonosporaceae > Actinomadura > Actinomadura sp. NPDC000600. Next base: position 27,775 of record NZ_JBEUPD010000056.1, on the reverse strand, counting down.
ACGACCAGACGGTCAACGACGAGCCGGTCGTGCCGTTCGGCGGGGTGGCGGCGTCCGGCAACGGGTCGCGGTTCGGCGGCCCGGACGCCAACATCGAGGCGTTCACCGAGACGCAGTGGCTCACGGTCCGCGCCGAGATCGCCACCTACCCCTTCTGAACCGCCCCCGCGACGCGTCCCCCTGACCGTCCGCGCCGCCTTCCGCCTTCCCGTCCGGGGCCCGGAAGGCGGCGCCGCCCGGCGCCGACGGGCCTCTCCGCGGGCCCGTAGGCTCGGAGCCGAGGAGGGGCGATGGGCCGCGATCCGGAGTACCTGGCGTTCCTGCGGGCCCGCCTCGCCGCGCCCGGCGGGGCGGGCGGCACGGTCGGCGACGCCCGCCGCGAGCACGCCGCCGACCTCGCCCGCTCCCCGCGCCCGCCCGTCGCCGCCGTCCGCGACCTCACCGTGGACGGCCCCGCGGGCCCGCTCCCGGCCCGGCTGTACCGGCCGGCGTGGGACGGCCCGGCGCCGGCGCTGGTGTACTTCCACGGCGGCGGATGGGTGCTCGGCGACGTCGAGTCCTACGACCCCGTCGTGCGGGCGCTGGCGGCGGCCAGCGGCGTGGCGTGGGTGTCGGTCGGGTACCGGCGCCCGCCCGAGGACCCGTTCCCGGCCGCGCTGGACGACGCCGTCGCGGCCGTGCGGTGGGTCGCGGCGAACGCGTCCCGGCTCGGCCTGGACCCCGGCCGGGTCGGGGTGGCCGGGGACAGCGCGGGCGGCCAGCTCGCCGCCGCGGCCGCCGGGCTGCTGCGCGACGCCGGGCCCGCCCGGCCCGTCCTGCAGGTCCTGCTGTACCCGGCGCTGGACCTGCGGGAGGTCCCGCCGCCGCTGCCCGACCCCGACGGGCTGGAGTTCCCGCCATCAGGCATAGGCCGCGCGCTGCGGGCCTACCTGCGCGGCGCCGACCCGGCCCGCCCGGAGGTGTCGCCGCTGCTGGACCCCGACCCCTCCGGCCTGCCCCCGGCGGTCGTCGCGACCGCCGAGCACGACCGGCTTCGGCCGCAGGCCGAGGCGTACGCGGCGCGGCTGCGGGAGGCCGGCGTGCCCGTCGTCCTGGTGCCCGGGACGGGCCTGGACCACGGCTTCCTCGGGTGGGGGTCGTTCTCCCGCCGCCCCGCCGAGGCCGTCGCGCGGATCGGCGCCGCCGTCCACCGCGCCCTCACCTGATTACGGACATGCCGTTACGACCGCCGCATCGACCTTAAAGACGTTTGCCGTGCCGTTTAACCTGCCGGGCGCGGGAAATCACTAACGCACGAACACTGGCCGGAACTCAGCCGACGGTCGAGGAGAGGCAAGTTGCACCTGACCCACGAGTTGCGCCGCGTCCGGACCCAGGAGTCGGGGCTGGAGGAGTGGGCCTGTCCCACCTGCGGCCGCCGCCTCCTGCTGCGGTGGCCGCCCCACTACCACAAGACGATCATCGAGCCCGGCGACGAGCGGGCCTGCCACATCGGCAGGACCGGCGACATCGCCGACCCCCCGGCCGACCCGGCCGACGAAACCGCGCGCGCCGCTCCCGGCTCCCCCGACGCACCCGAAACCGACTGGCACCGGCCCAACAGGCGGCGCTGGCTCCGCGAAACCGGCGTCGAGGCACTGGACAACCACGGACGCTCCCGCCTCAACTCCTCCGAACCCGTCTGACCCCGAGCCCCTGGCCGTTCGGCCCCGCGCCAGGGCACCGGTCAGGACCGCGCCAACTCCGCGCGCAGCAGGTCCAAGCCCATCGGCCCCAGATCAAGCGCCCGCCGGTGGAACCCCTTCAGGTCGAACCCCGCCCCCTCCCGGCGCCGCGCCTCCTCCCGCGCCTCCAGCCAGATCCGCTCCCCCAGCTTGTAGGCGATCGCCTGCGCCGGACGCCCCAGGTACCGGTCGATCTCGAACGCGACCGCCGCGTCCGGATCAGGCCCCTTGCGGGCCCGCAGGAACTCGAAGCCCAGCTCCGGCGTCCACCGCTCCCCCTCGTGGAACCCCGTGCCCGCCGGGATCGGCAGCTCCAGATGCAGCCCGATGTCCAGCACCACCCGCGCCGCGCGGAACCGCTGCCCGCCCGCCAGCATCCCCAGCCGGTGCGCCGGATCCCGGTAGTGGCCCAGCTCGTCCATCAGCCGCTCCGCGTACAGCCCCCACCCCTCGCAGTGCCCCGGGTGCAGCTCGCTCGACAGCCGCTGGAACCGGTTCAGCCCCCGGTTCAGGGTCGTCACCCCCAGCTGCAGGTGGTGGCCCGGCACGCCCTCGTGGAACATCGTCGTCGGGACCGTCCAGGTCACGATGTCCGCGGACGGGTCCTCCACCGTCCACCACACCGTCCCCGGACGCGACAGGTCCTCCGCCGGCGCCAGGTAGTAGACCCCCGCCTCCACCGGCGGGATCCTGCACTCGATCCGCCGCAGCGGCGCCGGGATGTCGAAGTGCACCCCGTCCAGATCCGCGATCGCCCGGTCCGCCAGCTCCTGGATCCACCCCCGGAACACCTCGGCGCCCGAGACCCGGTGCGCCGGATCGGCGTCCAGCGCCGCCATCACCGCCGGCAGCGGCTCGCCCGGCAGGATCTCCCGCGCCGCGCCCGCCATCTCCGACTCGATCCGCGCCAGCTCCTCCCAGCCCCACGCGTAGGTCTCCGCCAGGTCCAGGTCCGTCCCCAGGAAGTCCCGCACGCCCAGCCGGTACCGGTCGGCGCCCAGCGCGTCCCGCTCCGGCGCGCGCGCCGCCAACTCACCCGACAGGAACGCCGCGAACTCCCCCAGCGCGGCCGACGCCGCCGACGCCGCCGCCTCCAGCGCCCCCAGCAGCGGCCCGTCCCCGTACCGCGCCGCGAGCCCCGCCAGATACGCCGGGGTCTCGGCGCACTCGCGGGCGCTGCGCACCACCTGCCGCCGCGCCGCCACCCGGCCCTGCCCGGCCGCCCGCCGCAGCGACGTCCGCAGACCCGCCAGCGCCCCCGGCAGCGCCCGCATCCGCGCGTGGACGGCCTCCCAGTCGGTGCCGGGGCCCTGGTCCAGCAACTCCAGGGCCACCCGCAGCCGCTGGACGGGCCCATCGGTGCTGTCCAGGAACCCCTCCCGAACCCCCGCCTCGTCCAGCGCCGCCTCGACCTCCAGGCGCTCCCGCAGCACCGCCGCCGCGATCCGCCCGGCCTCGCCCTCCACCGGGACGCGCTCCAGGTCCGCCAGCGTCCGCCGCGTCAGGTCGGCGCGCGCCGCCAGCCCGTCCGGGCCGTAGTCGGTCAGCCGCGCGTCCTGCCCGGCGATGCCCATCATCGCCGCCAGGCACGGATCCAGCGCGGCGAACTCGTCCACATAGCGGTCGGCCAGGTCATCCAGAGCGCTCACCGCCCCAGGCTACGGCCCCCGCCCCGAAAAGCGATCATGAAAATGTGCCAAATCGGCGGACCGTATCGGCGCCCCCGCACGGGCGGTCCCAGCGGGCCCCGTCGGTGCAACTCAGTGCGACTCAGCGCGCCTCGGCCGCCAGCCGCACGCCCAGCCCCACCAGCACCACGCCCGACACCTGGTCGAGGCGCCGCCGCACCCCCGGGCGGCCCAGCACCCGCCGCGCCGCCCCCACCAGCCACACCACCACCGTGTACCAGACCAGGTCGATCAGCGCCCACAGCACCGAGAAGCCCACCAGCACCGCCGCGACCGGCCACCCCTCCGGCACGAACTGCGGCAGGAACGACACCGCGAACACCCCCGCCTTCGGATTGGCGAAGTTCGTCACCAGCCCCAGCCGGTAGCACCGCCACCCCGAACCCGGCACCTCCCCCGCGACCGGACCCGCGACCTGCGAACCCGCAGCCTCAGAACCCGCATCCGAGCCCGCCGCGGCCGGACCGCCGCGCCGCGCATGCCACAGCGCCCGCACCCCGAACCACACCAGCACCACCGCACCGGCGATCCGCAGCCCTTCGTACGCCAGCCGCGACGCCGCCAGCAGCGCCGACAGCCCCACCGCCGCCGCCACCCCCCACAGCAGCACGCCCGTCTCGTTGCCCAGCACCGTCACCAGCCCCGAGCGCCGCGACCGCATCGACTGGCGCATGATCACGACCGTGCTCGGGCCCGGCGCCATCGCGATCAGCACCGCGGCGCCCGCGAAGGCGAGCAGACTCTCCAGCATCCCCCCATGCTGGCCACCCGCCGCACCACCCCGCAACGCCCTCTTCCCCTACGCAAGCCACCCTTTCCCAACGCAAGGGACACACCACCACAAACGGCCCCCTACAGCGGGGCGCCGTCGTCACCCCCCGAACCCGACGGCGAAGGCGACGGAGCCGGCGTCGACGGCCCCGGCGACCGCGGCGGCGGCGTAGACGGCGCAGGCGTCGTGGGAACCGGCGACCGCGGCGACACCCGCCACGACGGCGTCGGCTCCGGCGGCGGAGGCGGCGGATCCTTCGCCTCCGGCACACACGCGAACAGCACCCCCATCAGCAACCCCAGCACCAGCAGCACCGCCGCCAACCCCACCACGGCGCCCACCAGACTCCGCTCCGGCGGACGCTCCCCTACCGGCACCGGACCCCCGCCCACCACCGGCCGAGGCCGCTCCAACGCAGGCTCACCCGCCCCCAGCCAATACGGCTGGAACTGCGGACCACGCCGCCGACCACCCCACCACCCACGACCCGACCCCTGGAACACCACCGGCTCCAGAAACCGCTCCGCCCCCGCACGATCAGCCTCGTACAGCGTCGCCACCCACGGCGCCGGCCCGTCCGGCTGCGCCGCCACCACCGGCGCCTCACCAGGCCCCCCGGCCCCCGCCGCACGCCCCGGACCCGGCACCGCCGCATTGATCGCCGCCCGGAACCGGTCCCGCGCCGCCGCGTCACCCGCCGCGCCCCGGTTCAGCACCGCCACACTCGCGCGCCGCCCCTCACCGTCCACCCCCAGGAACACGATCCCGGCGGCCGACTCCGACAGACGCGCCGACAGACGGAACGGCCCCAACTGGGCCGGGTCACCCGGCGGCAACGGCCTCGACATGGCCGCAACACTAACAACCACGCCCTACGATCGGCCCCGGGAACACCCCCGCCGCACCCCCGAACCGATCACCCGCCACACGCACGTATCCCCGGCGAACGGGTACAAGTGATCGCGTAGGGTCGTAAGGCGCCCGCGCCGCACCACCACCACGCACGATGACAGGGCACACGACGGACAAGTGAGGGACACCCACATGACCATCGCCGCCACCGACGTCGACGAGGCCGCAGCACTCCTGCAGACCACCCTCACCGAGGTCAAGAAGGTCATCGTCGGCCAGGAGCACATGGTCGAGCGCATGATCGTCGCGCTCCTCGCCCGCGGCCACTGCCTCCTCGAAGGCGTCCCCGGCGTCGCCAAGACCCTCGCCGTCGGCACCCTCGCCCGCGTCGTCGGCGGCACCTTCGCCCGCCTCCAGTTCACCCCCGACCTCGTCCCCTCCGACATCGTCGGGACCCGCATCTACCACCCCTCCACCGAGCAGTTCGACGTCGAACTCGGCCCCGTCTTCGTCAACTTCGTCCTCGCCGACGAGATCAACCGCGCCCCCGCCAAGGTCCAGTCCGCCCTCCTGGAGGTCATGGCCGAACGCCAGGTCTCCCTCGGCGGCAACACCTACCCCCTCCCCCGCCCCTTCCTCGTCCTCGCCACCCAGAACCCCATCGAGTCCGAAGGCGTCTACCCCCTCCCCGAAGCCCAGCGCGACCGCTTCCTCATGAAGGTCGACGTCCACCACCCCGCCGCCCACGAGGAACTCCAGATCCTCCAGCGCATGAGCGTCGACCCGCCCGAAGCCGCCCAGATCCTCGACACCGACCGCCTCGCCGGCCTCCAGCGCGCCGCCGAGGAGGTCTCCGTCCACGAACTCATCGCCGACTACATCGTCCGGCTCGTCATGGCCACCCGCGAACCCGACCAGTACCGCCTCCCCGACCTGCGCGGCGTCATCGACATCGGCGCCAGCCCCCGCGCCACCCTCGGCCTCGCCTCCGCCGCCCGCGCCCTCGCCCTGCTGGCCGGACGCGACTACGTCCTGCCCGACGACGTCCGCGCCGTCGCCCGCGACGTCATGGCCCACCGCATCGTCCTCACCTTCGACGCCCTCGCCGACGGCGTCGACACCGCCGACGTCATCGGCCAGATCCTCGCCGCCGTCCCCCCGCCCCGCGTCGTCTGGAACCACGGCGCCGCAGCGGTGACCACCGCATGACGGCCCGTCCTCCAACCCCCGCCCACCGCCAATCAAACGACGAGCTCCGCTCGGCCCCCCGTCCTCCAGCCCCCGCCCACCACCAATCAAACGACGAGCTCCGCTCGGCTCACCCCCGCGGCAAACTCGCCCACCTCGCCCCCGAACGCACCCTGCGCCGCCTCGAACTCCAGGTCACCCGCCGCCTCGACGGCCTCCTCAACGGCGAGCACCTCGGCCTGCTCCCCGGCCCCGGCACCGAACTCGCCGAAGCCCGCCTCTACCAGCCCGGCGAGGACGACGTCCGCCACATGGACTGGGCCGTCACCGCCCGCACCACCACCCCCCACGTCCGCGACCTCATCGCCGACCACGAACTCGAGGCCTGGGCCCTGGTCGACCTCACCCCCAGCATGGACTTCGGCACCGGCACCATGATCAAACGCGACCTCGCCGTCGCCGCCCTCGCCGCCGTCGGCTTCCTCACCGTCCGCCTCGGCGACCGCGTCGGCGCCTACCTCCTCCACGACGACGGCATGCGCCGCTGGCCCGCACGCACCGGCAAAGCCGCCCTGTACGCCCTCCTCCAGGCCGTCCTCGACGCCCAGTCCGTCGACGACACCGCCGGACGCCGCACCACCGCCACCGCCCCGCCCCGCGACCTCGCCGCCGCGATCGCCGCCCTCGACCGCGGCCAGACCCGCCGCGGCCTGCGCGTCGTCATCTCCGACTTCCTCACCCCCGACGGCGCCGACCCCACCCCCGACGGCCCCCACGGCCAACCCGCCTGGGAACGCCCCCTGCGCCGCCTCACCGCCCGCCACCAGGTCCTCGCCATCGAGATCATCGACCCCCGCGAACTCGACCTCCCCGACGTCGGCCTCGTCGAGATGACCGACCCCGAGACCGGCACCGTCCACGAGATCGTCCTCAGCCGCCGAGTCCGCGAACGGTACGCGGCCGCGGCCGCCGCCCAGCGCGACCGCACCCGCGCCGCACTGCGCCGCTGCGGCGCCCACCACCTCGTACTGCGCACCGACCGCGACTGGATCGCCGACGTCGCCCGCTTCGCCCTCCGCCAGCGCCGCGCCGCAGGCCGGCCCGTCACCACCGCGGGAGTGCGCCCATGACCTTCCTGTCACCCGAACGCCTCTGGCTCCTCGGCCTCCTGCCGGCCCTGGCCGCCGCCTACCTGCTGATGCAACTGCGCCGCCGGCAGTACGCCGTCCGGTTCACCAACCTCGCCCTGCTGTCCCAGGTCGCCCCGCGCCGCCCCGGCTGGCGCCGGCACGTCGCCGCCGTCCTGTTCCTCATCATGATCGCCCTCATGATGCTCGGGTTCGCGCGGCCCGCCACCGCCGTCAAGGTCCCCCGCGACCGCGCCACCATCGTGGTCGCGGTCGACGTGTCGCTGTCCATGATGGCCCGGGACGTCACCCCCAGCCGCCTCGACGCCGCCAAGGCCGCCGCCAAGCGGTTCATCGGCGACCTGCCCCGCCGCTTCAACGTCGGCGTCGTCGCCTTCGCCGGCAGCGCCAACCTCATCGCCGCCCCGACCGCCGACCGCGACGCCGCCGTCGCCTCCCTCGACCAGCTCGTCCTCGCCAAGCGCACCGCCATCGGCGAGGCCGTCTTCACGTCCCTGCAGGCCGTCCGGTCCCTGGACGCCCAGGCTCGCCAGGACCCGCCGCCCGCCCACATCGTCCTGCTGTCCGACGGGGACAACACCACCGGCCGCTCGGTGCAGGAGGCCATCGACGCCAGCCGCGTCGCGCACGTCCCGGTCTCCACGATCGCCTTCGGCACCCCCTACGGCACCGTCGACATCGAAGGCGAGACCACCAGCGTCTCGGTCAACAAGGAGACCCTGAAGAGCCTCGCCGAGAGCACCGAGGGCAAGGCCTACGAGGCCGCCGACGCCGACCAGCTCCGCGAGGTCTACGCCAACATCGGCACCTCCCTCGGCTTCCGGACCGAGCACCGCGACGTCGCCGCCCGCTACGTCGGCATCGCGCTGCTGTTCGCCTTCGCCGCCGGCGGCGTCTCCCTCGTCTGGTTCTCGCGCCTCCCCTGACGGCTCGCGCGGCCCCCGAACGCTGATACGGTCGGCCGACGTGGGGGAACACTACTTCGCCGACCGGCCCGACGCCGCCAGCCGCCGCCGCACCGTCGACCTCGTCCTGCCGGACCTGCACCTGCGGCTCGCCACCGACAGCGGCGTGTTCTCCCCCGACCGCGTCGACCCCGGCACCCGCGTGCTGCTGGAGACCGTCCCCGCGCCCCCGGCGACCGGAGACCTGCTCGATCTCGGCTGCGGATACGGCCCCATCGCCATCACCATGGCCAAGCGTTCGCTCCAGGCGAGAGTTTTTGGAGTGGATGTGAATCAGCGAGCCTTGGGGCTCGCCGAGGAGAATGCCAAAACCGCCGGCCTTGACAATGTAAGGTTCAGTCTGGCGGACGAGGTCGACCCCGAGCTGCGGTTCGCGGCGATCTGGTCCAACCCGCCGATCCGCATCGGCAAGGCCGCCCTGCACGACCTCCTCCTCACCTGGCTCCCCCGCCTCGCCCCCGGCGGCCTCGCCCACCTCGTCGTCCAGAAGCACCTCGGCTCCGACTCCCTGCAGAAGTGGCTGACCGGCCAGGGCTTCCCCACCGAACGGATCGCCTCCCGATCCGCCTACCGCGTCCTGCGCGTCGCGTCCCGCACGGAAGGCCACACCCGATGAGCACCCCCGACCCCGCCCAGGGGCGCCGCCAGCTGCGCGCCACCGACGTCAAGCGCCTCAACCGCGACTGGCGCCGCCGCACCGAGGCCCGCCTCGGCCTGCTCATCGAATCGGTCACCCAGCCCTTCAACATGGGCTCGATCATCCGCAGCGCCGCCGTGTTCGGCGTCGAGCACCTGTGGCTCGCCGGCAACGCCACGCCCCCGACCCACCGCAACGTCGCCAAGACCGCCCTCGGCACCGACCGCCTCGTCTCCTGGGAGCACGCCGGCACCGCCGCCGAGGCCGCCGCCGCCGTCCGCAAGGAGGGCCTGCGCCTCGTCGCCGTGGAGCTGACCACCGACGCCGTGCCCCTGCACGAGGCCCCCCTCGGCGGGGACGTCTGCCTCGCCATCGGCAGCGAGGACCACGGCTGCTCCCCCGCCCTGCTGGCCGCCGCCGACGCCGTCACCTACATCCCCCAGGTCGGACGCGTCGGCTCCCTCAACGTCGCCGTCGCCACCGCCATCGCCCTCGCCGAGGCCCGCCGACGCGAATGGAGCGCCTGACCCCCACCGGCAGCCGGGCCTAGGCGGCCGAAAGCCGGGGCGCCGGCCCGCGGCGGTCGTCAGATCATGCGTCGGAGTGCGGTCTCCACCGCATCGACCAGGGGATCATCGTCGGTCGCCGGGTGCCGGACAAGACCGAACTCGACGTCCGGCAGGGCGGGCAGGGCGTCCGCGTCATGGCAGGCCATGGCCGGCTCCAGGTTCGCGGGCATGAGCGCCGCGACGCCGAGGCCGGCTCGCACCGCTGCCAGCACGCCCGCCAGGCCGTTGCTCTCGAACGCCACCCGCCAGCGCCGATCGGAACGCACCAGCGTCTCCAGAACCGCCGTACGCCACGAGCACGGGTTGGAGAACAGCACCACCGGCAGCGGGTCCGCGGCCACGTCCACGCCCTGACCGACCGCCCAGACCAGCGGGCGGCGCACCGTCCAGCGCGGCGGCCCGGGAACGCACGGCATCACGTCGAGCACGAGTTGGACGCGGCCCGCGTCGTAGGCCTCCCGCATCGCGGCGTTGGAGAGGCTGAGCACCTCCAGCGTCGCGCCGGGGTGCAGCCGGGCGAGGTCGGCGAGGGCCTGTGAGAGCCGGGACGCGGCGAGGTCCTCGAGAAGCCCGACGCCGCAGCGGCCGGTGAGCGCGCGCACGGTCTCGGTGAGCGCCTGCGCGGACAGCGAGAGGATGCGCTCGGCGTAGGGCAGGAGCTCCTCACCCGCCCGGGTCGGCGCGACGCCCGAGGCGGACCGGTGCAGCAGCGGACGGCCCACGGTGCTCTCCAGCCTGCGCAGCTGCTGGCTGATCGCCGGCTGGGTCTGCCCGAGCGCGGTCGCGGCGCGGCTGATGCTGCCCGCCCGGACTGCGGTGACGAACGACCGCAGCAACGCGATCTCGAGATCTCTCGCCATAAGGAGCCATTATGTCGGGTCAAGCGGATTAACCGCTTCCTATGGCCAGGACAGATCATCTAGCGTCGCGCGGGTGACCGGTTACCGACAGGTGCTCGCCGTGCCGAGGATGGCACCACTGCTGGGCATCGCGTTCCTCGCCCGCGCCGCGATCACGGCCGACGTGATGGCGCTGACGATGTACGTCGTGCTGGGTCTGGACATGAGCTACGCCGCGGCGGGAGGCGTCGCGGCGGCCGTCAGCACGGGGATGGCGCTGGGCGGGCCGCTGCTCGGCCGCGTGATCGACACGCGGGGGCCGCGGGTCGTCCTGCTGACCACCGCCGCGGTGCAGGCCGTCTTCTGGCTGAGCGTGCCGGTCCTGCCGTACGGCGCCCTGCTGGGCGCCGCCTTCGCGGCGGGCCTGCTCATGGTGCCGGTCCCCCTGGTCACCAGGCAGGCGATCGCCGCCATGACGACGGCGGGGCAGCGCCAGGCCGCGTTCGCGCTGGAATCGGTGCAGGGCGAACTGTCGTACATGCTGAGCCCCCCGATCGTGATCTTCTGTGCGGCGAAGGCGTCCCCCGGCCTGGTGGCGTGGGGCGTCGGCGCCGCGATGCTGGCGGGCGCGGTGGGAATCGCCCTGCTCGACCCGCCCCTGCGGACCGGGGACGAAGCGGACGCCGCCGCGGTCGGCCGCCCTCCTCGCCGGGAGTGGCTGACCCCGAGCATGATCGCGACGCTGGTGACGGCGTTCGGCGCCACCATGCTGCTCAGCGCCACCGACCTGGCCATCGTCGCCACCCTCGAAGACGCCGGCCAGGTCTCCTGGGCGGCCGTGGTCGTGGCCGTCTACGGCGTCTCGTCCGTCGCCGGCGGCCTGGTGTACGGCGCGCTCCCCCGGCCGCTGCCCGCGTGGCTGCTGCTCGGCCTGCTCGGCCTGGCGACCGTGCCCGCCGGGCTCGCCCACGACTGGCGCTGGTTGTGCGCGGCCGGCGCCGGCGCCGGCCTGCTCGCCGCCCCGACGCTGTCCACGGTGGCCGACGCCGTCAGCCGCCTCGCGCCCGCCGGCGTGCGCGGCGAGGCCACGGGCCTGCAGTCCTCGGCGCTGAGCGCGGGCTTCGCCCTCGGGGCCCCCGCCGCCGGCACGGCGATCGACCTCACCGCTCCGGGAGGCGGCTTCGCCGCCGCCGGGCTGGCCGGCCTCGCCGCCGCACTGGCCGGAGTCCTGCTGTCCCGCCGCACGACGCCCCGCTCGCGGCCTCCCCTCAGCGCTCCCGCCCTCGCCGGGCCGCCGGACCTCGAACCCTCCGGGTCCGGTATCCGGCCTGGCGCATGAACCAGGGGCCCCGACATGCGCCGGCGGGATCTCCCACCGGCCGCGCACGCGTTACGATCACGGCATGCGGTTCCTCATCTTTGCGTAGGACGCCCCCGCCGCCGCTGATGCCGCGGCGGCCTCCGGCGTCCCCGTAAACCGGCCCCCGGGCCTTCCTGAGGAACCGACTCCATGACAGCGTCATACGCGGCCGTGCTGCGCGCCCCCCACGCCTCCCGCACCTTCGCCTTCGCCTTTCTGGGGAGGCTGTCCTACGGGACCGTCTACCTGTCCCTCACCCTGGCGTTCACCGCGACCACGGGCTCGTACGCCCAGGCCGGCGGGCTGCTGGCCCTGCTCGGCCTCACCGTCTCGGTCGTGTCGCCGGTGCGCGCGGCCCTCATCGACCGGCACGGGCCCCGCCGCGCCCTGCCCCCGATGGCCGCCGCCTACGCCCTCCTCCTCGCCGCCCTCGCCGTCCTCACCTCGCGGCCCGACGCGCCCGTCCCGCTGCTCGGCGTCCTGACCACCGCCGCCGGGGTCACCGCACCCCCGGTCGGCGTGGTCATGCGGACGCTGTGGAACGGCCTCCTCCCGGAGGGCCCTCTCCTGCGCCGCGCCTACAGCCTCGACACCGTCTCCGAAGAGCTGGTCTTCGTCACCGGCCCGCTCCTGGCGGGCCTGCTCGCCGCGGTCGCCGCGCCGTCCCTCGGGGTCGCCCTCGGCGCCGTCCTCATCGCCGCCGGGACCTTCGGCATGGTCGCCTCCCCGGCGGCCCCGCGCCCGGCACTGCGCCGCCGCGCGGCCCGCGTGCGTGTGTTCCCGCTCGCGCCGGCCCTCACCGCCGCCGCCACCGGAGTCGTCCTCGGCTCGACCGGCCTGCTGGCCGTCGCCTTCACCGAGCGCCACCACCAGCCCGCGGCGGTCGCCTGGGTGGAGGCCGCGGTCGCCGCCGGCAGCACCCTCGGCGGCCTCGCCTACGGCGCGCTGAGCCGGGCCGCGCCCGGACGCAGCCGGCTCGCCGTGCTCGCGTGCCCGCTCGGCCTCGCCCTCGCCGCGGCGGGGCTCGCCCCCTCCGTCGCCGTGCTGGCCGCGGCGGCGGCCGCCGCCGGACTGTTCGTCGGACCGACGCTGACCACCGCCTACCTCCTCGCCGACGCCGGCGCGCCGCCCGGCGCCCGGACCCGCGCCGTGGCCTGGGTCAACACCGCGCTGAACCTCGGCGCTTCCGGCGGCACGGCCGCCACCGGCGCGGCCCTGGACGTGCTGCCGCTCCCGGCGTGCTACGCCGTCGCCGCGGCTCCGGCCGTCCTGGTCGCGCTCGTCCTGCCCGCTTTGCCGAAACGGCAACGCAGTTCGCCGCCGGACGCGGTCGCCGCGCACCATCGGAGCATGGACGACACCACCACCCACCAGGAGTACTGGGACTCCCGCTACTCCGAGCACCACCACATCTGGAGCGGCGAGCCCAACGCCGTCCTCGTCCAGGAGGCCGCCGGGCTGGAGCCCGGCACCGCCCTGGACCTCGGATGCGGCGAAGGCGCCGACGCCGTCTGGCTCGCGCGGCGGGGCTGGCGCGTCACCGCCGCCGACATCTCCGGGGTGGCGCTCGAGCGCGCCGCCCGCCACGCCGAGGAGGCCGGCGTCGCCGACCGCGTCGACTGGCAGCGCCGCGACCTCGCCGCCTCCTTCCCCGAAGGGTCCTACGACCTGGTGTCGGCGCAGTTCCTGCACTCCCCCGCCGACATGCCCCGCGAGGAGGTCCTGCGGGCCGCCGCCGCAGCCGTCGCGCCCGGCGGGATCCTGCTCGTCGTCGGGCACGCCGGGCCCCCGCCGTGGGACCCCGGCGCCCACCCCGGGGTGCACCTGCCCACGCCCGACGAGGTCCTGGACTCCCTCGGCCTGCCGGACGGCGAATGGGAGGTCCTGCGCAGCGACGAGCACGAACGCGTCCAGACCGCACCCGACGGGCGGACCATGACCCGCACCGACAACGCCCTCAAGCTGCGGCGCCGGGCCCGCTGACCCGCGCGGCCGCCGCCGTCACCGGGACGAGGTGCGCTCCATCAGCGCGGTGAACTCCTCCAGGGAGATCTTCCCGTCCCGGTTGGCGTCGGCGGCCACGACCACCTCCACGGCGCGGGTGTCGGTGACGTCCTGCCCCAGCCGGCTCATCAAGTTCTTCAGCTCGGCCGTCGAGATGTAGCCGTCGCCGTCCACGTCCACCAGCTCGAACGTCGCCCTGTAGTCGTTCACGTCCGCCATGTCCGCGTTCTCCTTGCTGATCGGTTTTCGCCGCGCCGACGCTAGCACCGGCGTTCCCGCCCCCGCCCTTTACGCAGTAAGGTCAAGACGGGCGGCGAGGTCGGCCATAATCGGACGGGTGCGGCGCTCGTTCGAATTCCTCGACCATCCCGGCCCGATCCCCTTCGCCCACCGCGGCGGCGCGGCCGAGCGCCCGGAGAACTCGATGGCCGCGTTCCAGCGCGCCACCGACCTCGGCTACCGCTACCTGGAGACCGACGCCCACGCCACCGCCGACGGGGTCGTGGTCGCCTTCCACGACCGCACCCTCGACCGCGTCACCGACCGCACCGGCGCCATCGCCCGGCTCCCCTACGCCGAGGTCGCCAAGGCCCTCATCGGCGGCACCGAGCCCATCCCCCGCCTGGAGGACGTCCTCGGCTCCTTCCCCGAGGCGCGCGTCAACATCGACCTGAAGGACGCCCCGGTCATCGGCCCGCTCGCCGAGACGCTGCGCCGCACCGACGCCTGGCGCCGGGTGTGCATCACCTCGTTCTCCACCCGCCGGCTGGCGCAGATGCGCGCCCGGCTCCCCCAGTACACCGACCACGAGGTGTGCATGGCGCTCGGCCCGCGGGGCCTGATGGCGCTGCGCGCCAAGTCCATCGGCGGGCCCACCGCCAAGCTCGTCCGCCTCGCCGCCACCGGCGTCGCCTGCGCCCAGGTGCCCTACGGCCTCGGCCCGGTGCCCTTCGTCACCGAGGCGTTCATCGAGCACGCCCACCGGCTCGGGCTCCAGGTCCACGCGTGGACGGTCAACGACGCCGCCGCCATGAAGCGCCTCCTGGACCTCGGCATCGACGGCATCATGACCGACGAGCTGGTCACCCTCCGCGACGTGATGGCGTCCCGCGGCCTGTGGCCGTACGAGACCCCGCCCGCCGCCCTGCCCTGACCCCGTCCGCCCCGGCGACGCGGGCCAGTTCGGCGCGCAGCCCCGGCACGCCGGTGAACAGCACCGACCGGATGCCGAGCATCCGGGCCGCCCGCACGTTCTCCTCGCGGTCGTCGACGAAGACCACCTCGTCCGGGGCCGCGCCGAGCCGCCCGGTCAGCTCGTGGAAGATCTCCGGCGCGGGCTTGGCGAGGCCCAGGTCGGCGCTGTAGAGCCGGTGCCGGAACAGCGGCGCCCAGGGCCGTCCGTCCACCATGCGGGCGAGCTCGACGGGCGCGTTCGACAGCAGGGCGAGCGGCGTGCCCCGCTCCGCCAGCTCCCTCAGCAGGGCGACGGTGTCCTCGTTGACGTGCGCCCATGTGCGCACGTCCAGGGTCACCAGGACGTGGATCAGGTCGTCGTCCACCGGCACGTCGAGCCGGCCGCACACACGCCGCCAGAACTCCGCGGCGGTCACGGCGGCCAGGTCGTAGTCCCGCCGGTGCGCCCAGTACACCGGCCAGAACCGCGCGGGCGGCGCACCCACCGTCCGGGGCAGCAGCGCCCCGGCGCCCACGGGCGGGGACGCGCTGATCACACCCGCATAGTCGAACACGATCCATGTCATGGGGCCTCCCGAGGTCTCGGTTGACTACCTAACACCAAAACTGCTTGATTGAACACATGGAAAGTTCGAAACGGGTGGACATGCTCATCGAGCGGTTGCGAACCACCGAGCGGGTGAGCGTGACGGAACTGGCCGAGGAGACCGGCGCCTCGGAGATGACCATCCGGCGCGATCTCGACCTGCTCGCCGAGCGGGGCGTGCTGCGCCGGGTGCGGGGCGGGGCGGTGAGCCTGCTGCTGCGCGGCGAGGCGATGCCCTTCGCCGTCCGCGAGCACGAGGCGGCCGAGACCAAGCGGCGCCTCGCCGCCGAGGTCGGCGCGCTCCTCACCGACGGCGAGGCCGTCGTCCTGGACGCCGGCACCACCGCCCTCACCGTCGCCCACGCGATCGCCGGGCGGCGGCTCACCGTCGTCCCCCTCGACCTGCACTCCGCGAACGCCCTCAGCGGGGCCCCGCAGATCCGGCTGCTGGTCCCGGGCGGGCGGACCACGCCCGGGGCGCTGGCGTTCACCGGGCCGCTCACCGAGGCCTCGCTCTCCTCGCTGCGCGTCGACACCGCCGTCCTCGGCGTGTGCGGCCTGTCGGCCGAGCACGGGCTGACGGCGCACGACCTCGACGAGGTCCCGGTCAAGCGCGCGGCGATCGCCTCGGCCCGCCGCGTCGTCGCCGTGTGCGACGGCGCCAAGTTCGGCCGCAGCGGCCTCGGCCTCGTCTGCCCGGCCACCGACCTCGACATGGTGGTCACCGACCGGTCCGCCCCCGACGCCGCCGTCGCCCGCCTGCGGGACGCCGGCGTGGACGTCAGGCTCGTATGACCGCTCCCGAGACGGCCGGACCACCGCGGGCGGCCCGGCTGGCGACCTTCGCCTACTTCGCCCTGACCGGGTTCCTGCTGGGGATGTGGATCGTCCACATCCCTCCCATCGAGCACCGGACCGGGATCGACCACGCGGTGCTCGGACGGCTCCTGCTGCTGCTCGGCGCGGGCGCGGTCGCCGGGATGCGGATCGCGGGCCCCCTCACCGACCGCGCCGGCGCCCGCGGGGTGGTGCCGCTCAGCGCCGCGGCGGCCGGCGCCGCGCTGGTCCTGCCGGGCCTGGCGACCGGCCCCTGGACGCTCGGCGCGGCACTGCTGCTGCTCGGCGCCTGCCACGGAGCGCTGGACGTCGCCATGAACGCCCACGCCGTCCAGGTCGAGCGCGGCTACGGACGGCCCGTCATGGCCGCCTTCCACGCGACCTTCTCCCTCGGCGGCGTCCTGGCCGCCCTGGTCGGCGCCCGGACGCTCACCTGGGGCTGGAGCCCGGCGGCGACCTTTGGCCTCGTGGCGTTCCTGAGTACGGCCATCGGCGCTGCGGCCGCTCCTGCGCTCCTGCGGTCCGGCGCTACGCCGGACGCCGCCGCGCCGGTGCGCCGCCGGACGCCCCGGCGCATCCGGGGGCTGGCCGCGCTCGCTTTCATGATCATGCTGTGCGAGGGAGTGGCCAACGACTGGAGCGCGCTGCACCTGCGCGGTCTGGACGCCTCCCCCGGCACGGCGGCGCTGGCGTTCGGGGCCTTCTCCACCGCCATGACCGGCGGGCGGCTGCTGGCCGACCGGCTCGCCGCGCGCTTCGGCCCGGTGGCCGTCCTCCGCAACGGCGCCGGCCTGGCCGCGTTCGGCCTGGCGCTGGCGGCGCTGTCGCCCCGGGAGGCTCCGGCCCTGATCGGCTGGGCCGTGCTCGGCGCGGGGCTGTCGGGGGCCGTCCCCCAGTTGTTCAGCGCCGCCGGCCACCACGACCGGGCCGCCTCCGGTGCCAACGTCTCCCGCGTGGCGGGACTCGGCTACCTCGGGATGCTCGCAGGTCCGGCCGTCATCGGCCCGCTCACCCGCGTCATGCCGCTCGGCCTGACGCTGCTCCTGCCGGCCGCGCTCTGCGTCGTCGCGGCCGCGGCGGCGGGCCTCGTCCGTCCCCGGGACGACGCCGGCGCCCGTCCGCGGACGGGCCTCGGAACCGGAGTCAGGGCCTGAAGCCGGGCGGGCGGTACTCGGCCGCGATGCGCATCGGCGGCTGCGGCGGCTGCTGGGGCCGCTCCGCGGGACGGGACGGCTGCCCGGGCGTGACGGTCCCGCCCATCTGCAGGTCGGCGCGCTGGGAGCGGACCGTCTCCAGGAGCTCCAGATCCTCCGGGGAGACCAGGGCGGCCATCACCCGGCCCCGCCGCGTGAGCCGGACGGGCTCGCCGGTGTAGGCGACCCGGTTCACCAGATCCGCGAACTGGGCGCGTGCTTCGGTTACCGGAACATCCACGTGATTCATCGTATAGCGAAACACTCCGCCGCCCTCTGGCCGTCCTCCGACTTCTGGATTACTGTCCGTACGTAGTGTACGAAATGTACAGATGATCAAGGAGGCTCGGGTGAACGGCGAACCGTGGCGAGAGGACGGCGGGCGGCGGGCCGAGACGTTCGCGGGCAGGTCGCGGGCCGGCGTGGCCGAACTGCCGCGACTGGCGGACGCCCAGCTGTTCGAGCGGCTGCTGGCGCAGCGGATCGTGTTCCTCGGCAGCGAGATCGACGACGGCGTCGCCAACCGGGTCGGCGCGCAGCTCCTCCTGCTCGCCGCGCAGGACGCCCGGCGCGACATCACCCTCTACATCAACTCCCCCGGCGGCGTCGTGGACGCCGGGATGGCGATCTACGACATGATGCAGTTCGTCCCGAACGACATATCCACCGTCGCGATGGGCATGGCCGCCTCCATGGGACAGACGCTGCTGTGCGCGGGGACGCGGGGCAAGCGGTACGCGCTGCGCCACGCGCGCGTGATGATGCACCAGCCGCACGGCGGCATCGGCGGCACCGCGTCCGACATCAGGATCCAGGCGGAACAGTCGCTGTACCTCAAGCGGACCCTGGCGGAGCGCACCGCGTTCCACACCGGCCAGCCGCTGGAGCGCATCGAGGCCGACGGGGACCGCGACGCGTGGTTCACCGCGGAGGAGGCCCGCGACTACGGTTTCGTCGACCACGTCATCGACAGCACCGACCGGGTGGGCACATGACACGAGCGGAACGGCGCTCCCTCGTCCCCCAGTTCGAGGAGCGGACCGGCCAGGGCCGGAAGGAGACCGACCCCTACAGCAAGCTGTTCGAGGAGCGCATCGTGTTCCTCGGCGCGCCGGTCGACGACACCAGCGCGGGCGACGTCACGGCGCAGATGCTGGCGCTGGAGGCGATGGACCCCGACCGGCCCATCGCCCTGTACATCAACTCGCCGGGCGGCTCGATCACCGCGATGCTGGCGATCTGCGACACGATGCGCTACGTGCGGCCCGAGATCGAGACGACCTGCGTCGGGCAGGCCGGGTCGGCCGCGGCGATCCTGCTGGCGGCGGGCTCGCCCGGACGCAGGCAGGCGCTGCCGGACGCGCGGATCCTGCTGCACGAGCCGGCGCTCGAGACGGCCGGCGGCCAGGCCACGGACCTGGCGATCCAGGCGCAGGAGGTGCTGCGGATGCGCGGGCAGACCGAGGCGATCCTCGCCGAGGCCACCGGGCACGACCCCGCGGACGTCCGCCGCGACCTGGAGCGCGAGCGCTACTTCACCGCCGCGGAGGCCAAGGACTACGGGCTGATCGACGCGGTCCTGACATCCCGTCACTAGCGCGCCAGCCGCGTGTTCCCCGCCGGCGGCTGGGTACGGCCGCAAACAGCAGGGTTGGATCACCCCGGGCGCGGGAATCTTGGCAGGGTGTTCAGCGTTGGTCAGGGCAAGACCGCAAGCCGTCTGGGAGGCACGTGACGATGGCCGAGCGCGCACTTCGCGGCACCCGACTCGGAGCGACGAGCTACGAGAACGATCGCAACACCGATCTGGCCCCTCGCCAAGAGGTGGACTACACCTGCACGAAGGGCCACCGGTTCACCGTGACGCTCGCAGCCGAGGCCGAGGTGCCGATCACCTGGGAATGCCGCAGCTGCGGCGCCACGGCCCTGCGGGTCGACGGGGAGCTGCCCCAAGCGAAGAAGGGAAAGCCGCCGCGGACCCACTGGGACATGCTCATGGAGCGCAGGACCGTGGAAGACCTTGAGGAGGTCCTGGCCGAACGCCTGGAGATCCTGCGAGCGGGACGCAGGAAGTCCGCGTGAACGGCTGACAGGCTCGTAGCGAAGGCCCGTACCGGCGAGGGTGCGGGCCTTCGCCATGCCCGAGGCGGGCGCCGCGGCCCGGTCCGGGCGGGTCACCTGTCCGAGCGGGGCAGCACCAGGCCGCTCTCGTAGGCGGCGACGACCGCCTGGACGCGGTCGCGCAGCCCGAGCTTGCGCAGGATCCGGCTGACGTGGGTCTTGACCGTCTCCTCCCCGACGACCAGCCGGGCGGCGACCTCGGCGTTGGACAGGCCCGCCGCGACCAGGCGCAGCACGTCGGTCTCGCGCGGGGTCAGGGCGTCCAGGACCGGCCCCCGCGACGGCGGGCGCGGCCGCAGCCGCGCGAACTCCCCGATGAGGCGGCGGGTGACGGCCGGTGCGAGCAGCGCCTCCCCCGCCGCGACGACCCGGACGGCGTCGAACAGCCGCTCGGCCGTGACGTCCTTGAGCAGGAACCCGCTGGCGCCCGCGACGAGTGCGTCGTAGACGTGCTCGTCCAGGTCGAACGTGGTCAGCATCAGCACCCGCGGCGGGTCCGGCTCGGCGGTGACGCGGCGGGTGGCCTCGATGCCGTCCATGACCGGCATCCGCACGTCCATCAGCACGACGTCCGGACGGTGCTCGCCGCACACCCGCACCGCGGCGGCGCCGTCGGCCGCCGTCGCCACGACCTCCAGGTCCGGCTGGGTGCCCAGCAGGGCCCCGAACCCGGCGCGGACGACCTCCTGGTCGTCGGCCACCACGACGCGCACGCTCACGGCTCCTCCTCCAGCGGCAGGACCGCCTCCACCAGGAACCCTCCGCCGGGCCCGGGGCCGGTGCGCAGGTCGCCGCCCGCGGCGGCGGCCCGCTCGCGCATGCCGAGCAGCCCGTGCCCGGCCGGGCCGCCGCCGGGCCCGGGCCCGGGGCCGTTGTCGCGGACGCTGACGCGCAGGGCGTCCGGGGCGTACCGGAGCTCCACGTCGACGGCGGCGCCCGGCGCGTGCCTGCGGGCGTTGGTCAGGGCCTCCTGGACGATCCGGTAGACCGCCAGCTCCAGCCCCGGGTCCAGGGCGGCGACGCGCCCGCCGACGATCAGCCGGACGCCCGCGGCGCCCGACTCGCGGGTCTGGTCGACCAGGTCGAGGAGCTCCTGCAGGCCGGGCTGGGGGCGGCGGGTCGGCTCGGCGCCGGCGTCCTCGCGCAGCACGCCGAGCAGCCGCCGCATCTCGGTGAGCGCGGTGCGGGCGGTGTCGCCGATGGCCAGCAGCCGCCTGGCGCCCTCGTCCGGCATGCCGGGCACCGCGAGCCGGGCCGTCTCGGCCTGCACGGAGATCATCGAGATGTGGTGGGCGACGACGTCGTGCAGCTCGCGCGCGATGCGGGCCCGCTCGCCGCGCGCGGTGTGCTCCAGCAGTGTGCTCTCGAACGCCCGCCGGGAGGCGGCGAGCGCGGCGGTCTCGGCGCGGCGCCGCAGGACGCGGCGGCGCGCCAGGACCGTCCAGACGGTGACGAGGGCGGCGAGCGCGGCGACGGCGGCACCGCGGTGCAGGACGCACGCCGCGGCCGCCGCCACGGTGATCGCGGCGGCGGCGGCCGAGGCCCGGTCGCGGACGAGCGCCAGCGGGAGCGTGGCGCACACGTCCACCACCAGGGCCAGGGACAGGACCACCCCCGAACCGTGGGTGCGGTACACGGCCTCGGCGGCGGCGGCCAGGGCGAGGCACCCGCCGGCCACCGGCCACCGCGCCCGCCCGGCGGTCTGGTCGCTGTCGCCCACGCACGCCATTGTGGCGCGGACGGCGCCGCGGCGGCGTCCCTCGCGGGAGGGACGCCCGGTCCCCCGGCCCCCGCCCGCGAAGACTCCTCCCCCGCGTGATGACCCGGAGGCGCGGCGCTCCGTAGCCTCCCGGTCCATGGAGGCAACCATCGAAGTACGGGCCCTGCGCAAGCGGTACGGGCCCACCGTCGCCGTGGACGACCTGTCGTTCACGGTCGGCCCCGGGCGGGTCACCGGGTTCGTCGGCCCGAACGGCGCCGGCAAGTCCACCACCATGCGCATGATCATGGGCCTGGACCGGCCCGACGGCGGGACCGCGCTGGTCGGCGGCAGGCCCTACCGGTCGCTGCGGACGCCGCTGTGCCGGCTCGGGGCGATGCTGGACGCGTCGGCGGTCCATCCGGCCCGCCGCGCCCGCGACCACCTGCTGTGGCTCGCGCACGCCAACGGGCTGCCGGTCCGGCGGGTGGACGAGGTGATCGGGCTGACCGGGCTGGCGAGCGCGGCGCGCCGCCGGGCGGGCGGCTTCTCCCTCGGCATGCGGCAGCGGCTCGGGATCGCCGCGGCGCTGCTCGGGGACCCGCCGGTGCTGATGTTCGACGAGCCGGTCAACGGCCTGGACCCCGAGGGCGTCACCTGGATCCGGGGGCTGCTGCGGTCGCTGGCCGCCGAGGGGCGGGCCGTGCTGGTGTCCAGCCACCTGATGGCCGAGCTGGAGGGCGGCGCCGACCACCTGGTGGTGATCGGGCGCGGCCGGCTGGTCGCCGACACCAGCGTCGCGGACCTGCTGTCCGCCGCGTCCGGCGGCCGGGTCGAGCTGCGGACCGCCGAACGGCGCGAGGCCATGACCGCCCTGGCCCGCGCGGGCGCCACCGTGGCGGCGTCCGGGCCGGACGCGGTCACCGTCACCGGGCTGCCCGCCGAGCGGATCATCGTGGTGCTCACCGAGGTCGGCGTGGGGTTCACCGGCATCGGCGAGCACCGCGCCTCGCTTGAGGAGGCCTACATGGAGCTGACCCGCGACGCGGTGGAGTTCCAGAGCGCGCCGGTCCAGGAGGCCCTGTGAGCACGCCGGGGCCGGCCGCGGCGACCTCGTACCGCAGCACGCTCGAAGCCGAGGCCCGCGACGGGTTCGGGCGGCTGCTGCTCGCCGAGTGGACCAAGCTGCGCACCGTCCGCCGCTGGATGCTGGCCCTGCCGGCGGCGGTGCTGCTGGCCGTGCTCGTGGCGCTGCTGTCGGCGGCGGGCAGCGAGTCCACCGGCTCGGGGGACGGGCCGTCCGACCCGGCGCGGCTCCAGACCATCGACCTCGGCCACTACACCTACCTGCCCCTGGCGGGCGACGGCTCGATCGTCGCGCGCGTCACCTCCCAGGAGGGCGGCGGCGCGTGGGCCAAGGCCGGCCTGATGATCAGGGGGAGCGCGGACCAGGGCACCCCGTACGCGGCGCTGGTGGTGACGCCGGGGCACGGCGTCCGGCTCCAGACCGGCTACAAGGCAGGCGGCGCCTACGGCGGCGCCGGCACCGTGCCGCGCTGGCTCAAGCTGACCCGCGGCGGGACGGGCGTCACGGGCTACGCCTCGTCCGACGGCCGCGACTGGCGCCGCGTCGGGTCGGTCCAGCTGGAGGGCCTGCCGAAGACGGCCCTGGCGGGCATGGTCGTGGCGGCCCCGGACAAGGTCGAGGTGCAGCGGATGTTCGGCGGGGAGAGCGTCTCAGGAGAGCCCTCCGCCACCCGGGCGACCTTCGACCAGGTGGCGGTGACGCCGGCGCAGCCGGGCGCCGCGTGGCGCGACCGCGGCGCCACGGACGGCCCGGCGGCCGACCCGTCGCTGGACGGCCGCACCGGGTCCGGCGGGACGTTCGCGCTGAAGGGAGTGGGGGACATCGGGCCCAACGCGTTCGCCGACGACACCGCCAAGGCGACCCTCGCCGGGGTGCTGATCGGCCAGGTGGCGATCGTGGTGGTGGCCGTGCTGTCGGTGACGGCCGAGTACCGGCGCGGGATGCTGCGCACGACGTTCGCCGCCTCCCCCGGCCGCGGCCGGGTGCTGGCCGCCAAGGCGGTCGTGGCGGGCCTGGCGGCGCTGGCGGCGGGGCTGGCGGCGGCGTTCGGGTCGGTGCTGCTCGCCGGGCCGGTGCAGCGCTCGCACGGGCTGGCGACGCCGTCCCTCGCCAACGGGACCGTGCTGCGCGCCGTCCTCGGCACGGCCGCACTGCTCGCCGTGATCGCCGTGTTCTCCCTGGCGGTCGCGGTGATCGTGCGGCGCAGCGCGCCCGCGATCACGATCGTGCTGCTGCTCCTGCTCGTCCCGCAGATCGTCGCGACCGGGCTGCCGCTGTCGGCGGCGCGGTGGCTGGAGCGCCTCACCCCGGCGGCCGGGTTCGCGATCCAGCAGACCGTCGCCCGGTTCGACCGGGCGATCGGCCCGTGGGCCGGGTTCGGGGTGCTGTGCGCCTACACGGCGGTCGCGCTGGCCGCCGCCGCGTGGCTGCTCAGGCGGCGGGACGCATGACCGGTCGGGCACGCGGGAGCCGGCGCGCGCTGCACGCGCTGCACGCCGAATGGACGAAGCTGCGCACGGTGCCGAGCACCGCGCTGCTCGCGCCGGCGCTCGCCGTCCTGGTCGCCGCGGTGGGCGCCGCGGTCACCGGGACCGTGGACACCGCGCACTGCGCCACGCCCGCCGGGTGCATGGAGGACACGCCGAAGCTGGCGCTGTCGGGCGTCCAGGTGGGGCAGGTCGCCGCGGTCGTCCTCGGCGTGCTGGCGGTCGGCGGCGAGTACGCCGCAGGGACGATCACCGCGACGCTGGCGGCGGTGCCGGGCCGGATCACGGTGCTGGCCGCCAAGGCCGCCGTGGTGGCGGGCCTGGTCGCCGCGGCCGGGACGGCCGGGGTGCTGGCGTCGCTGGCGGCGGGGCGGGGCATCCTGCCCGGCAACGGCTTCACGGCCGCGAACGGCTACCCGCCGCTGTCGCTCGCCGACGGCCCCACCGCCCGCGCGGCCGCCGGGACCGTCCTGTACCTGGTGCTGGTCGCCCTGCTGGCGCTGGGCGTCGGGACGGTGCTGCGGGAGCAGGCGGCGGCGATCAGCGCGGTGCTGGCGCTGCTGTGGATCGTCCCGGTCCTCGTCCGGCTCGTCGGCGACGACGCCTGGCAGGAGCGGCTGTCGAAGGCCGCGCCGATGACGGCGGGCCTGGCCGTCCAGGCGACGCGGGGCGTGGACCGGTTGCCGATCGGGCCGTGGCAGGGCCTCGGGGTGCTGGCCGCCTACACGGCCGCGGCCCTGCTGGCGGGCGGCGCCGTGTTCGCCGCCCGCGACGCCTGACGGTCAGGCGCGCGAGGGCCTGTCGTCCCTCTGCCCGGCGGGAGCGTCGTCCTGCCCGGCGGGCGTGTCGCCCTCGATGACCTCGCCGCGGACCACCGGTCCCGGCGGGGTCTCGACGCGCTCGGGGCCCCGGCCGCGG
The DNA here is from genome assembly GCF_040492135.1 of Actinomadura sp. NPDC000600. Lineage (NCBI taxonomy): Bacteria > Bacillati > Actinomycetota > Actinomycetes > Streptosporangiales > Thermomonosporaceae > Actinomadura > Actinomadura sp. NPDC000600. The sequence goes on along the minus strand of NZ_JBEUPD010000056.1, from coordinate 2,907 downwards.
CCGAACGGGTCGAACCCGGCGGCGCCGGGCGGGAACATCGTGGCGGCGCGCTCCTCGGCGGCCCGCATCCGCCGGGCCGCGAACACGCCCAGGACGCGGCGGACGAGCGGGCGGGTGAACGGGAGCACCAGCGCGAGCCCCAGCACGTCGGTGACGAAGCCGGGGACCAGCAGCAGGACGCCGCCGGCCATGACCAGCGCCGCGTCGGCGACCTCCCGGTCGGGCAGGACGCCCCGCCGCGCCGTCTCCTGCAGGGCCCGCCAGGCGCGGCGGCCCTCCCGCCGGACGAGCCACGCGCCGAGGACGGTCTCGGCGATCAGCAGCCCGACCGTGGGCCAGACGCCGATCACCCCGCCGACCTGGATCAGCACGAAGATCTCCAGGACCGGCAGCAGCAGGAGCGCCAGGACGATCAGCAGCGGCAGCATGTCTCCATCTTCGGGGTCGTCGAAAGCCTCTCCCCCGTTCAACGCAGGGACGGCCCCGTTCGTTTCCCGGCGCGCGCCCGGCGCGCCGGGCGCGCGTCAGCGGGGGTCGCGGAGCTTGCCGATGCGATCGGACATCCCCCACTGGGTGATCCGCAGCGCCGCCTCGGCCATCACGTCCCGGCTCATCTTGCTGGTCCCGTGGACGCGCTCGACGAACGTGATCGGCACCTCGACCACGCGCAGGCCCTGCCGCAGGGCCCGCAGCGCCAGGTCGATCTGGAAGCAGTAGCCGCGCGAGTCGACGCCCTCCAGCCCGATCTTCTCCAGGGTCGCGGCGCGGAAGGCGCGGAAGCCGCCGGTGGAGTCGTGCAGCGGGATGCCGAGCATCACCCGGGCGTAGGTGTTGGCGCCGCGCGACAGCGCCTCGCGCCGCTTCGGCCAGTTGCGCACCCTGCCGCCGGGCACCCAGCGGGCCCCGATGACGAGGTCGGCGTCCTCCAGCGCCGACAGCAGCCGCGGCAGCTCCTCGGGCTGGTGGGAGCCGTCGGCGTCCATCTCGACCATGACGTCGTAGCCGTGCTCGGCGGCCCACCGGAAACCGGCGATGTAGGCGGGGCCGAGGCCCTCCTTGCCCTGCCGGTGCAGGACCTTGACCTGCTCGTCCGCGGCCGCCATCGCGTCGGCGACCTCTCCGGTCCCGTCGGGGCTCGCGTCGTCCACGACCAGGACGTCCACCGACGGGACGGCCTCGCGCACCCGCCCGGTGATGCGCTCGATGTTGTCCCGCTCGTTGTACGTCGGGATGATCACGAGCACCCGGCCGAGCCCGGCTGGGATCTCCATCGGCGTCAATTCCCCTCGTTCTTCCTGGCTGTCCGTACCGCCGCGCCGACCGCGCCGAGCCCGAGCAGCGCGAGCGCCCACTCGGGCGCCTCCCCCAGCCGGTCGGCCGTCGTCCGCGACGCGCGCGCCGGGACGGCCGCGACCTGGATGTCGGGGACGAACTCCCGGGACCGGTCGACCATCCGGCCGTCGGGGGCGACGATGGCGCTGATCCCGCTCGTCGCGGCTACCAAGATCGTACGGCCATGTTCGACCGCGCGCAGCCGCGACATGGCGATCTGCTGGGGCGGCAGGCTGGTCTTGCCGTAGGTGGCGTTGTTGGTCTGCACGACCAGGATGTCACCGCGCGCCACGTCGCGGACCTCCTTGTCGTAGGCGACCTCGAAGCAGATCACGTCGCCGATGTCCACCGGCCCGAGCGCCATCACGCCGGAGCGGTCGCCCTTGGCGAAGTCGCGCGGGATCCGCTCGAACCGGGTGATCAGCTTGGTCAGGACGTCGCGGAACGGCAGGTACTCGCCGAACGGGACGGGGTGCCGCTTGACGTAGTAGTCGCCCGGGCCGGTCCGGGGGTCCCAGACGATGCCGCGGTTCTCGACCTTCTCCCCGTCGGGGGTGTCGGTGAGGGCGCCGACGAGGACGGGGACGCCGATGTCCTTCACCGCGCCGTCGATGGCGGTGTAGGCGTCGGGCTCGGCGTAGGGGTCCAGGTCGCTGGCGTTCTCCGGCCACACCACCAGCTCCGGCTTGGCGAACCGCCCCGCGCGGACCCCCTCGGCCAGCTCGTGGGTGGCCTTGACGTGGTTGTCCAGCACGGCCTTGCGCTGGCCGAGGAAGTCCAGGCCGAGGCGCGGCACGTTCCCCTGGATCACCGCGACGGTGACCGGGCGGCCCGAGGCGGGGGTGGGGATCAGCAGGCCGCCGGCGACGGCGGCGCCGACCGCGCCGAGGCAGACCGCGGCGGGGACCATTGCCCGGCGCGTCCGGGACGGCTCCCGCCCGTCCGCACCGTCGGTCTCGGAGCCGTCGGGCTGGGAGGCTCCGGCCTGGGCACGGTGGGCCCAGGCGCGGTGGGCGGCCACGGCGGCGCAGGCGAGGAGCCCGCCCAGCAGGGCCGTCAGGAACGTGACGAGGGGCGCGCCGCCGAAGGACGCGTACGGGGTCAGCGGCGTGTCGGTCTGGCTGAACGCGAGCCGCGCCCAGGGGAACCCGCCGAACGGGACGCGGCCGCGGACCGCCTCCTGGCCGACCCACAGCGCGGCCGTCCACACCGGCCAGCCCGGGAGCCGGGTGACCAGCGCGATGCCGGCGCCGAGGGGCAGGAAGTAGGCGGCCTCGACGAGGCTGAGGATGATCCAGCCGTCCGGGCCGATCCGGGAGATGCCCTCCAGCGCGGGGATGAAGAACGCGGCGCCGCCGACGAAGGCGAGCCAGGCGCCGGTGCGGGCCGTCAGGCCGCGCAGCGCGAGGGTCAGCAGCGCGACGCCCACCGGCGCGAGGGGCGTGAGGTCGAACGGGGGGAAGGCGGGCCACATCAGGAGCCCGGCCGCCGCCGCCAGCAGCGTGCGGGGCCAGCCCGCGCGGCCCCCGGAGCGCAGGCCGCCGCGCAGCCGGGCGAGCCGCCGGCGCGGCGCCC
>NZ_JBEUPD010000055.1:0-36299 GCF_040492135.1 Actinomadura sp. NPDC000600 | reverse complement strand
GCCGCGACCGGGCCCGCGCGTTCGCCGGCCGGCTCGCCGCCGCGCACCCCGTCGGCGCGGCGTGGCCCGGCTGGCTGCGCCCCGACACGGTCGTCTGCCGCTGCGAGGAGACCACCTACGGGGCGCTCCTGCGCGCGGCGGACGGCGAGGCCGCCGGCTCGGCCCGCGCCGTCAAGCTCGGCACCCGCGCCGGCCTCGGCCCCTGCCAGGCCCGCGTCTGCGGCCCCACGGTCGCCGGACTGCTCCGCGGCCGGGCGGACGGGGGAGACCCCCACCACCGGCCCGTCGCCCAGCCCATCCGGCTGGGCGAGTTGGCGAACCCTCCAGTCGAGGACCCCGAAGAGAAAGAGAGCGCCCGATGAGCGACAGCAAGCTCCAGAGCCTCGGCGGCGTCATCGTGGCGACGGCCCTGCCCTACCGCGAGGACGCCGCCGCCCCCGCCGGGCTCGCCGTCGACTACGACCGGTACGCCGAGCACTGCCGCTGGCTGGTCGGCAGCGGCTGCCGCGGCGTCGGCCCGAACGGCTCCCTCGGCGAGTACTCCTCGCTGACCGACGACGAGCGCCGCCGCGTCGCCCGCACCGCCGTCGAGGCGGTCGGCGGGGACGGCGTCGTGGTGGTCGGCGTGCACGGCCCCGGATCCCACCAGGCCCGGCACTGGGCGGAGGTCGCGGCCGAGGACGGCGCCGACGGCGTGCTGTGCCTGCCGCCGACGATGTACCGGGCCAACCGCGGCGAGATCATCGCGCACTTCGAGGCCGTCGCGTCGGTAGGCCTGCCGGTCATGGTCTACAACAACCCGATCGACACCAAGGTCGACCTCACCCCGGACCTGCTCGCCGAGATCGCCCAGATCGACGGCGTCGTCGCGGTCAAGGAGTTCTCCGGCGACGTGCGCCGCGTCCTGGAGATCCGGGAGAGGGCCCCCGGCCTGGAGGTCGTCGCGGGCGCCGACGACGTCACCCTCGAGGCGCTGCTGATGGGGGCGACCGGCTGGTTCGCGGGCTTCCCCAACGTCTTCCCCGCCGAGTCGGCGCTGCTGTACGAACTGGCCACCGCCGGGAAGCTGGAGGAGGCCCGCGCCCTGTACGAGCCGCTCGTCGCCGCGTTCCGCTGGGACTCGCGCACCGAGTTCGTCCAGGCGATCAAACTCGGCATGGAGCAGGTCGGCCGGTACGGCGGCCCCTGCCGCCCGCCGCGCGGCCCGCTCGTGCCCGAGCACCGCGCCGCCGTCACCGCCGACATGGACCGCGCGATCGAGGCGCTCGCGCGGCGTCGGGCGGCCTGATGCGCTCGGCCCGGTCGATCAGCGCGGTCGACTCGCACACCGAGGGGATGCCGACGCGCGTCGTCACCGGCGGCGTCGCGCCCATCCCCGGCGCCACGATGGCCGAGCGGCGCCGCCACGCCGTGGAGCACCTCGACGGGCTGCGCCGCTTCCTCGTGGACGAGCCGCGCGGCCACCCCGCGATGAGCGGCGCCCTGCTCCAGCCGCCCACCCGGCCGGACGCCGACTGGGGCGTGGTCTACATCGAGGTCAGCGGGTTCCTGCCCATGTGCGGGCACGGCACCATCGGCGTCGCGACCGTCCTGGTCGAGACCGGCATGGTGGAGGTGACCGAGCCGGAGACGATCGTGCGGCTGGACACCCCCGCCGGCCTCGTCGAGGCCCGCGTCGCGGTCCGCGACGGCGTCGCCGAGCACGTCACGCTCCGCAACGTCGCCTCGTTCGCGCTCCGCCAGGACGCCGTGGTGAGCGTGCCCGGGCTCGGGGACGTCCGCTACGACATGGCCTACGGCGGCAACTTCTACGCCATCACCGAGCTGGAACCGCTCGGCCTGCCGTTCGACCGGGCCCGCAAGGACGACATCCTCCGCGCCGGACTCGCGATCATGGAGGCGATCAACGAGGCCGACCGGCCCGTCCACCCGGGCGACCCGCTGATCGGAGGGTGCAAGCACGTCCAGTTCCTCGCGCCCGGGTCGGACGCCGGGCGCTCCCGCAACGCGATGGCGATCCACCCGGGCTGGTTCGACCGGTCGCCGTGCGGCACCGGCACGTCCGCCCGCATGGCGCAGCTGCACGCCCGCGGCGAGCTGCCGCTGCACAGCGAGTTCGTCAACGAGTCGTTCATCGGCACCCGCTTCACCGGGCGCCTGGTCGGCACCGCCGAGGCAGGCGGCCTGCCCGCGGTGATCCCCGAGTTCACCGGGCGGGCCTGGATCACCGGCACCGCCACCTACCTGCTCGACCCCGCCGATCCCTTCCCCGAGGGCTTCGTCCTCTAGGAGGGACCCGGCCGGCTCGCTCCCGAGCCCTTCACGGCGGCCCCTGACCGCCGCTCCACTTGAGACCACGGAGGAACCTTCATGACACCGGACCAGGCCGTGTCCGCGGCGGCCGCCGCCGCGCCAGGCTGGGCCGCGTCGCCGCCGGCCGAACGCGCCGCCCGCCTGACCGCGGTGGCGGACGCGCTGGAGGCCGCCCGCGAGGAGCTGGTCGCCCTCGCCGAGGAGGAGAGCCGCCTCGGCGAGGCGCGCCTGAACGGCGAGCTGGCCCGCACCACGTTCCAGCTCAGGCTGTTCGCCGAGCAGGTCCTGGAGGGCGCCTTCCACGACGCCCGCATCGACCGGCCGGACCCGGACTGGCCCACCGGCCCGCGCCCCGACCTGCGCCGCTGCCGGACGGCCGTCGGCCCGGTCCTGGTGTTCGCGGCGAGCAACTTCCCGTTCGCCTTCAGCGTCGCCGGCGGCGACACCGCCTCGGCCTGGGCGGCGGGCTGCCCCGTCGTCGTCAAGGCGCATCCCGGCCACCCCCGGCTGTCGCGCCGGACGGCGGAGGCGATCGGCGGCGCCGGGCTCCCGGACGGCGTGTTCGCCCTGATCGAGGGCGAGGACGCCGGAGTCGAGGCGCTGCGGCACCCCGGCACCGCCGCCGCCGCGTTCACCGGCTCCCAGCGGGGCGGCCTCGCGCTGGCGAGGATCGCGGCGGAGCGGCCCGTGCCGATCCCGTTCTACGGCGAGATGGGCAGCGTGAACCCGGCCGTGGTGACGCCCCGCGCGGCCGAGGCGCGCGCCGGGGAGATCGCCGAGGGGTACGCGGCGTCCCTGACGCTGGGGGCGGGCCAGTTCTGCACCAACCCCGGCCTGCTGTTCGCGCCCGCCGGGCTGCCGGACCGCATCGCGGCGCACCTCCGCGAGGCCGCCGCCGCGCCGATGCTCAACGAGCGCATCAGCTCCGGGTACCTGGCCGCGGCGGGCGCGCTGGGCGCCCGGCCCGGGGTGCGGCGGCTCGTCTGGCCGGACGAGCGGGACGCGCTGTCGCCGCGCCTGCTCACCATGGACCTCGCGGCGTTCAAGGCCGACATCGACGCCGCGGCGGAGGAGTGCTTCGGGCCCCTCGGCCTGGTCGTCACCTACGACGGCCTCGACGAGGTCGCGGACGCCGTGGCGGCCCTGCCGGGCCAGCTGACCGCGTCGCTGCACGCGGAACCGGAGGAGGCCGGCGGCCTCGCCGCGCTCGCCGCCGTGCTCGCGGGGCGCAGCGGCCGCGTCCTGTGGAACCAGTGGCCCACTGGCGTCTCCGTCACGCACGCGATGCAGCACGGCGGCCCGTACCCCGCCACGACGGCGCCCTCCACCACGTCGGTCGGCACGGCCGCGATCGAGCGGTTCCTGCGGCCCGTCGCCTACCAGGGCTGGCCGCAGGACCTGCTCCCGCCGCCGCTCCGCGACGACAACCCGTGGAAGGTCCCCCAGGCCGTCCGGTGACGGCAACCTCGGTCCGCCGCTCCGGCGGCGGACCGGGGACGTCCGGACGGGCCGGCGCCCGGCCGCCGGCGGTCAGCCGACCCAGACGGTCTTGGCGTTGCAGAAGGCGCGCAGGCCGTCCGCCGACAGCTCGCGCCCGTAGCCGGAGCGCTTCACCCCGCCGAACGGCAGCTCGGGGAAGGAGGTCGTCATCCCGTTGATGAAGACCTGCCCGGCGTCCAGCTCCCGCACGAACCGCTCGCGCTCGGCGTCGTCGCGGGTCCAGGCGTTCGAGCCGAGCCCGAAGCCCGTGGCGTTCGCGACCTCGACGGCCTCCGACACGCCGCGCACGCGCAGCAGCGACGCGACCGGCGCGAAGACCTCCTCGTGGTACATCCGCATCTCGGGCGTCACCCCGGAGACGACCGTCGGGGGGTAGTACCAGCCGGGCCCGTCCGGGCGCTCGCCGCCGCACAGCACCGTCGCGCCCTTGCCGACCGCGTCGGCGACGAGCTCCTCGACCTCGGCGCGGCCCTGCTCGTTGACGAGCGGGCCGATGTCGGTGGCCTCGTCCATCGGGTCCCCGACCCTCTTCGCGCGCATCCGCTCGACGAACAGCCGCTCGAACTCGTCGGCGCAGCCGGCGTCGACGATGAACCGCTTCGCCGAGATGCAGCTCTGCCCGTTGTTGAGGCAGCGGGACTCCGCCGCCGTCCGCGCCGCGGCCTCCAGGTCGGCGGACGGCATCACCACGAACGGGTCGCTGCCGCCGAGCTCCAGCACCGTCGGCTTGATCTCGTCCCCGGCGATCGCGGCGACGGACCGCCCGGCGGGCTCGCTGCCGGTCAGCGTCGCCGCCTTCACCCGCGGGTCGCGCAGCACCCGCTCGACCTTCGCCGAGCCGATCAGCAGCGCCTGGAACGCGCCCTCGGGGAACCCGGCGCGGCGGAACAGGTCCTCCAGGAACAGCGCCGTCTGGGGGACGTTGGAGGAGTGCTTCAGCAGCCCCACGTTCCCCGCCATCAGCCCCGGCGCCGCGAACCTGATCACCTGCCACAGCGGGAAGTTCCACGGCATGACCGCAAGCACGGGCCCGAGCGGCTCGTAGCGGACGTAGGCGTCCCGGGCGTTCACGTCCGCGGGGTCGGCGGGGCGCCGGTCGGCCATGAACTCCGCGGCGTGCTCGGCGTAGTAGCGGCACGCCTTCGCGCACTTCCGCGCCTCCGCGACGGCCGCCTTGAGCGTCTTGCCCATCTCGGTGGTCAGCATGGCGCCGATCTGGTCGGCCTCACCGTCGAGGATGTCGGCCGCGGCGTTCATCCACTCCGCCCGCCGCCCGATCGGCACCGTGCGGTAGGAGGCGAACGTCTCCGCCGCCCGCGCGACGCGCCGGTCGACCTCCTCGTCGGTCAGCGCGTCGAAGGTCTTCTCGACCTCGCCCGTCGCGGGGTTGGTCGTGGCGATCGTCGTCATGTCGGGATGCTCCCTGGGTGTCGGGCTCGTTCACCCGGGACGTGCCCGAGGGGCCCCGCAGGAAACGCCCGCCAGGACCGGCGGTCAGGCGGGGATCACGCACACCGGCGAGGGGAGCGGCAGGGGCGGTCCCTCAGGCACGGGGACGCCGTCCGACCCGATCCGGAAGGTCGCGACCGCGTCGCTCCGCTCGTTCGCCACGTGCATCCACTCGCCGTCCACGTGCAGGTCGCGCGGCCAGTGCCCGCCGGACGGGACGTCCGCGACCGGCTCCAGCGCCGCGCCGCCGTCCAGCACCCGGTGGGCCGTCACCACGTCCGTGCCGCGCATGGACGTGTAGACGTGGCGGCCGCCGTCGCCGAGCTTGATCGCCGCGCCCTGGGCGGAGCCGCCCGCCGGGCCCGCCGTCGCGGCCGACACCGCCGCGACCTCCAGACCCGCGTACCCGTCGGCCGGCCGCAGGACGAGGACGGCCGCGGCCAGCTCCGCCAGCACGTACACGTGCCCGCTCGGATGGACGGCCAGGTGCCGCGGCCCGCAGCCGGCCGGGAGGGCCGTCTCCCCGGCGAGCCGCAGGGCGCCGCCCTCGAACCGGAAGGACCGCACGAGGTCGGCCCCCAGGTCGGTCGTCAGGACGGTCCCGTCGGGAGCGCTGACGGCCATGTGGGCGTGCGGGCCCTCCTGGCGGTCGGCCCTCGGCCCGCCGCCGTGCCCCTCCGCCACGTCGGGTCCGCCGGCGAGGCCGCCGTCCGGTCCCAGCGGATACGCCCTGACCGTCCCGGACCCGTAGTCGGCGACGACGAGGCGCTCGCCGTCCGGAGTGACCGACAGGTGGCAGGGCAGTGCGCCGGCCTCGCGCGCGCCGAGCTCCTTCAGCCGCGCGCCGGCCACCCCGTAGGCCGCGACCCCGCCGCGGTCCTCCTCCCGAACGGCGTAGAGGACGTTCCCGGTGGAATGGGCGGCCAGGTACGACGGGCACACCGCCTCGGCTGCGAGCCCGTCCGCGCGCAGCACGCCGTCCACCCCTCGCACGACCCGGTAGATCCCGGCGCCGCCGCCGGCCGCGCCGGTGTACGTGCCCACCCAGAACGCCCGCTCGCCCACCCGGGACTCCCCTCGAAACGCGATCCGCCCGCCCTCCGGCGGCCGAGGGCGAGCCTAGTCCCGGCCGTGATCGGCGGCGCCGGGAGCCGTCTCCCCGGGCCCCGCGGCGAGGCGGGCGCGCAGCCGCGCGGCGGCGTCCAGGACCGCCTCCCATTCCGCGTCGGTGGCGTCCACCTGCCGGTGCGCGGTGAAGTAGGGGTTCAGCTCGACCTGCCGGTCCTCGGCGTGCCGCCGGACGACGTCGAGCATCCCCGGCACCGGGTCGTGCCCGCGCTCGCGGTCGATCCCGGCGGCCCACGGCAGCGGGTAGGCGGTGATCTCGCCGTCCGCGCGGACGGTGAGCAGGTGGACCTGCCACTCCAGGTCGGTCTCCGCCCCGGCCGGCAGGCCGTCGTAGGCCCACCGCACCGTGGACGGGGACCTTAGCGGCGGGCGGTGACAGAGCCCCAGGGGTTTTCCGGCGCGCTCAGGGGGAGGCGGGGCGCAGGAGCGCCTCCTGGGCGACGGAGGCCACGAGCGTGCCGTCCGCCGTGTGGAGCGTGCCGCGGGCGAGGCCGCGCGCGCCGTGGTTCGCGACGGGGTCCGCGGAGTACAGCAGCCACCGGTCGGCGCGCGGCGGCCGGTGGAACCACACCGCGTGGTCGAGCGTGACCGCGGTGGCGAGGCGCCGCGGGGAGCCCGGCGCGCGGGCGCTGCTGACCACGCCCATGTCCGACAGGTAGGCGACGAGGCAGGCGTGCAGCGAGGGGTCGTCGCCGACCGGCGCCGACACCCTGATCCAGAAGGGGTGCGGCATGGGGAACCCGCCGCCCGCGGGCGGGTTCACGACCCGGATGTCGAACCCGGCGGGGTGCCTGAGGAACGCGGGCAGCTCCGGCTCGGCGAGCTCCTCCGGGCCGGGCGCGCTCGGCGGCGGACCGGCCTGCCAGTCGAACCCGTCCTCCGGGTCGTGGAACGAGGCGATCAGCTCCAGGATCGGCTTGCCGCCCTGGCTCGCCGTGACGTGCCGGGTCGAGAACGAGCGGCCGTCGCGGGTGCGGGCCACCTCGAACACCAGGGGATCGTCCGGCAGGCCGGGGCGGATGAAGTAGGCGTGCAGGGAGTGCGGCGGCCGCCCGCCCGCCGTCAGGCACGCGGCGCGCAGGCTCTGCGCCGCGACCTGGCCGCCGAACAGCCGAGGCCGCCCGACGGGCGGGGACGCGGCCGTGAAGGAGTCCCCGCCGACCGGCGTCAGGTCGAACACGCGCGTGATCCCGTCGGGGACGTCGCTCATCCGGGCACCTCCTGCGACCTGCGGGCGACCCTACCCGCGGACCGGTCGGGCGCGGGCGGCCGGGGGCGGACCACTGCGGGGCCGGGGACGGCCCTGATACGGTCGCGCGCGGTCGACCTATGATCGCCGGTGGGGCCCGGCGGGGTGCCCGGGGGACGTTCGGCGCCCGCCCGCGGGGGTACGCCCTCGCCCCCACGAGGAGATGAGAGAGGCAATGGCAGATATCACCGAGTCGCCCGAATGGACCGCGCTGGCCGAGCACCACGCGGCGATCGCCGGGCGGCACCTGCGCGAGCTCTTCGCGGACGATCCGGGGCGCGCCGACCGGATGACCGTGACCGCGGGGGACCTGTTCCTGGACTACTCCAAGCACCGCGTCACCGGCGAGACCCTGACGCTGCTCGCGGCGCTCGCCGAGCGGGCCGGGCTGCGGGACCGGATCGAGGCGATGTTCCGCGGGGAGCACATCAACGTCAGCGAGGACCGCGCCGTCCTGCACACCGCGCTGCGGCTGCCTCCCGGCGAGGCCCTGACGGTGGACGGGCAGGACGTCGCGGGCGACGTGCACGCCGTCCTTGACAAGATGGCCGAATTCGCAGGCCGCGTCAGGTCGGGGGAGTGGACGGGCTCCACCGGCAAGCGCATCACGACCGTCGTCAACATCGGCATCGGCGGCTCCGACCTCGGCCCCGCCATGGCCTACGAGGCCCTGCACGACTTCGCGGACGCGGGCATCGCCTGCCGGTTCGTCTCCAACATCGACCCGGCCGACATCCTCGGCAAGCTCGCCGGCCTCGACCCCGAGCAGACGCTGTTCGTCGTCAGCTCCAAGACGTTCGGGACGCTGGAGACCCTCACCAACGCCAAGGTCGCGCGCCGGTGGCTCACCGAGCGGCTCGGCGACGACGCCGTCTCCCGCCACTTCGTCGCCGTGTCCACCAACGCCGAGCGGGTCGCCGAGTTCGGCATCGACACCGCCAACATGTTCGGCTTCTGGGACTGGGTGGGCGGGCGCTACTCCTTCGACGGCGCCATCGGCCTGTCGCTGATGATCGCCATCGGCGGCGAGGGGTTCCGCGAGATGCTCGCCGGGTTCCGGGAGGTCGACGAGCACTTCCGCACCGCGCCGTTCGAGGCCAACATGCCGGTGCTGATGGGGCTGCTCGGCGTCTGGTACACCGACTTCTTCGGCGCGCAGACCCGGGCCGTCCTGCCCTACAGCCAGCGCCTGTCGCGCTTCCCCGCCTACCTCCAGCAGCTCACGATGGAGTCCAACGGCAAGTCGGTGCGGGCCGACGGCGCGCCCGTCGTCGCGCAGACCGGCGCGATCTTCTGGGGCGAGCCCGGCACCAACGGCCAGCACGCCTTCTACCAGCTGCTGCACCAGGGCACCCGGCTCGTGCCCGCGGACTTCATCGGCTTCGCCGAGCCGTTCGAGGACCGCGAGGGCATGCACGACCTGCTCACCGCGAACATGCTCGCGCAGACCTCGGCCCTCGCGTTCGGCAGGACCGCCGAGGAGATCGCCGCCGACGGCACGCCCGCCGCGCTCGTCCCGCACAAGGTCATGCCGGGGAACCGGCCGAGCAGCACGCTCCTCGCGCCGAAGCTCACGCCGAAGACCCTCGGCTCGCTCGTCGCGCTCTACGAGCACATCGTGTTCGTCGAGGGGACGGTCTGGGGCATCGACTCCTTCGACCAGTGGGGCGTCGAGCTCGGCAAGGTGATGGCGATGGACCTCGCCCCCGCGCTCACCTCGCAGGAGCCGCTGTCCGAGGCGCCCGACCCGTCCACCGCCGCGCTCGTGCGCAGGTACCGGGAGCTGCGCGGCCGCAAGGCCTGACGGGCGCGGACGCGCACGACTCCACAGCGCGGATGCACAAGGGCCCGCCCGGTCGTCCGGCGGGCCCTTCTCTTCTCGGCCGTCTCCTCAGGCCCGCCGTCAGGCGCGGGCGCCGGGCAGGGGCCCGTCGACCCAGCCTTGGGACTCCAGGATGGCGCGGAACTCGCCATAGGAGATGAACCCGTCGAGGTTGCTGTCCGCCCTCTCGAACCTGTCCTGCGTCTCGGCCCGAGTCCAGGACAGTCCCAGCTCCTCCAGCACGAGCGTGAACTCCATCAGGTCGAGCTTCTCGTCGCCGCCGAGGTCCGCGCGCGTGAACACGGCAAGAAGGTCGTCCCCGGTCGGTCTCGTCGTCATCTCGCTCCTCGTTCCGGTCCGATGTAGCCCCGCATCATGTCATAGCGGGCAGGATCGGATATATGCGAAACGCCGCAGGAAGACCCCTGGTTCCCGGCTAGCCCTCGCCCGTCAACCCGGGGACGCGGTGGCGGTAGCGCTCCAGCAGCGCGGCGTTCACCTCGTCGCCGCCGGGGACGTTCGCGCTCGTCCAGCGCGGCAGGTCGGCGCCGCGCGCCGCCGCGAGGTCGTCGAGGTCGGCCAGCACCCGCGCCCACGCGTACGCGGCGAGGACGGTGGAGACCGCCGCGGTGCGCGGCGCGCCCGCCGGATGCAGGACGTCCCCGGGCGGGACGCACGTGTCGAGCACGATGGCCGCGTGGTCGGCGAGGGTCGTGTCGGTCCGCGCCGCCGCGCCCCGCGACGCCCGCGCCGAGGTCACCGCGACGACCGGCACGCCCCGCGCCGCGCACTCCTCCGCGACCTCCACCGGATAGGGGTTGCGGCCGCTGGTGGAGAACACCACCGCCACGTCGGGCGGGGCGGGCGCCGCCTTCTCGACCACGGCGCGCCCCACCCCGTCCCGCCGTTCGGCGCGGGTGCTGCGCAGCGCGTCGTCGAGCGGGAACACCGCGGGGTCCCAGATCGGGCGGACGGCGGCGAGCCCGCCGGCCCGGTAGAAGGTCTCGCACACCATCGCCAGGGAGTGCCCGGCGCCGGCGACGTGCACGATCCCGTCGGCCTCGATCGCGTCGAGCAGCAGCGCTGCGGCCTCGCCGGCCGCCGCTCCGGAGACCGCGTCGAGGTCGTCGAGCAGGGCGCGGACCCGTGCGGGGACCCCGGAGGACGCCGCGTCAGGCATTCGGTAGAGCCTCCTTCAGGATGCCGGCCAGGTCGTCCTCGCCGGACGCCGCGCGGAGGCGCTCGGCGAGTCCGCCGGACAGTGCGCGCGCCAGCGCGGACAGCGTGCCGACGTGCGCGTCGGGGCCGGGGGTGCAGAACGCCAGCAGCAGGTCGACCGGGTCGTTGTCAGGATGGCCGAACTCGACCGGGGACGCCAGCCGGGTGACGCCGACGCCGACGGCCAGGCCGCCCTCCTCGGGACGGGCGTGGACGAGCGCGAGCCCCTTGGTCAGCACGATGTAGGGGCCGTTCTCCTCCACCACGCGGACGCACGCCCTCGGGTAGCCCTCGCCCGCCGCGCCGGCGGCGACCAGCCCGGAGGCCGCCGCCCGGACGGCCTCCCGCCAGTCGCGGGCCGCCGCCCCGTCGGCCGCGGCGACGACCGGTCCCGGCGGCGGGGTCCCGGGCGCCGCCCCCTCGGGACGGGCCGTCACGGGAGCCAGCCCTGCTCGGTCAGGCGCTCCCGGAGCTGGGCCGCCAGGCCCTCCTTGTCCAGGAAGTCGCTGATGGTGATGACCACGGGCGCGAGGTCGGCGATCTCGCCGGTGTGCATGCCCTGGCCGATCACCACGTCGGGCGACATCCCGCGCGCCGTGGACACGTCGGTGTTCTCGACCCGCGCGTCCACGCCGAGCGAGCGCAGCGCGTCCTCGGCGGTCATCTTGAGCATCAGGCTGGAGCCCATGCCGACGCCGCAGACCGCGAGGATCTCCAGTTGCCGGTCCAGTGCCATGTCCGTCTTCTCTCCTCGTAGGGTCGGTCAGGCCCGCGCGGCGGCCGTCGGCCGCCGCGCGGCGCCCGTCATGCCTCGGCGGGGGCCGCGCTCTCGGGCGCCGCCTCCTCCTCCACCGCCGCCCGGCGCTTCTCGGCGCGGCCGAGGAGCAGCAGGGTGGCGACCAGCGCGGCGATCGCGACGGCGGGGACGAGCCAGATCGAGTTTCCGCCGACGACCGGGTCCGCGGCCTTCAGCAGCCAGGCGATCGCGTACCAGTCGGGGTCGGCGAGCGTCGCCAGCTCGGGCGCGGTCTTCTCGTACAGGCCCCACGTGACCGCCTGCCCGACGGCGAGGACCAGCCCGGTGACGACGCCGCCGAGGACGGCGCCGCGCCAGCCCGCCACCACGTTGCCGAACAGCGCCGCCGCGCCGCCCACGAAGAACAGCATGATCATGGGCGGGGCGAGGGTGAACCAGCCGGCGCCGGCGAACACGCCGAGGCAGACCAGGAACACCACGGTCGACGAGACGAATCCGACCATGACGGCGGTCGGCGCGACGGGGAACACGGTGGGCGCGTCCAGCGCCGGGCGCGTGCCCGGGATGACGCGGTCGCTGAACCCCTTGAACGCCGGGACGATCTCGCCGAGGAACATCCGCACGCCGAACAGCAGGATCGCGATGCCGCCCGCGAACCGCAGGCCCACCAGGATGGCCCACACCCACGGCGACAGCTTGTCGTCCATCTCGGCCGCGGCCTTGGCCACCACGCCGTCGTCGGCGAACGCGACCCCGATCAGCATGATCACGGTGATGATCAGCGCGGTGCTGACGTTGACGTCCTTGAAGAACGACAGCTGGCGCGGCAGCTTCAGCTTCTCGGTGTCGTGCTTCTCGCGGCTGCCGAGCGGGCGGGCCGCGTAGCCGGTGACCAGGCAGGCGAGCGAGCTGGTGTGCGCGAACCCGAACCGGTCGTCCGGCATGACGCGGCGCATCAGCGGGCGCATCCACAGCGGCTGGAGCGTCCAGTACGCGGCGACGAAACCGGCCCCGCAGAGCACGAGGGTGAGCTGGTCGGCGCCGGGCGCGATCGTCACCAGCGAGGCGACCGTCACCGTGCTGATCCAGAACATCAGGTGGCCGGTGAGGTACAGGTACCGGGCCGCCGGGAAGAGCCGCACCACCAGCACGTGCGCCAGGAACGCGACCGTGATCACCAGCGCGATCGTCCCGCCCTGGTCGGCGAGGAAGTCGGCGAGGGTGTTGTCGGCCTTCGGCGGCGTGGTCCCCATCGCGCTGGCGAGCACGGTCTGGAAGCTCGTCAGCCCGCCGGTGAAGACCTCCACGCCGATGAACAGGATGACCACGCCGATCGTGGCGCGCAGTGCCCCGGCGAAGACGTCCTCGAACCGCTTGCGCTGCAGGAGCAGCCCCAGCAGCGTGATGAGCCCGATGAGGATGGGCACCTGGCCGAACACGTTGTCGGCCAGGAAGGTGAGGATGTCCTTGATGACGTCCATGGTGAACTCGCCTCACATCTCGGGGGATGGGTGGTGCGCTGTCGCCCCCGTCAGCGCGGACGGACGATCGTGCGCCCGGGACGCGGCGCCCGGGCGTGCGGTCAGTGGTTCGGTGGTCGCAGGTCCAGTTCGAGCCGGTACCGGTCGCCGCGGTAGACGGACCGGACGTACTCCAGCGGCCGGCCGTCCGCGTCCCTGGTGATCCGCTCGAACAGGAACGCCGGCGTGTGCACCGGGACGCCGAGCTCGGCGGCCTCCTCGGCGGTGGTGACGGTCGGCTCGATGGTCTCGGTGCCCGAGGCGATCACGATGCCGCCGCCCCGGAGCAGGTCGTAGAACGACCGCCCCTCCAGGTCGTGCCGCCGCAGGCCCGGCATCAGCGCCCGCGGCAGGTAGAGGGTCTCGATGGCCATGGTGGCCTCGTCGGCCAGCCGCAGGCGCCGAATGGTAAATACCTCTTCGTCGGGCGACAGGGCCAGCCGGCGGCCGATCCGCGCCCCCGCGGCCTCGGTGCGGAACGACAGCACCCGCCCGCCCGGCCTCATCCCGCGCCTGATCATGTCCTCGGTGAACGACGTCATGGTCAGCGACACGGCGATCCGGGGTTCGGCCACGTAGGTCCCGCTCCCGTGCCGCCGCTCGAGCAGTCCGTCGGTGACGAGCCCGTCGACGGCCTGGCGCAATGTCGGCCGCGAGACGCCGAGCTCCTCGGCCAGGCGGCGCTCGGACGGCAGCGCGTCCCCGACGTCCAGGCCGTCCAGCATCGCGAGCAGCTCGCGCCGGACCGCCTGCCGTTTCGTGCTCCCGGTCCGGGCTTCACCGGCGGATGGCATGCGTATCACCTCCTTACCGCCTGTTCCTGTCGTCGCACACGGTATGTCCCATTATGGCGACTGGTCAATACCACTTTGTCGATGTTTGCCGTGGTCATGGGCGGACGGCCCGAACTACCGTCGCGGAAGATCGTCAAGACGGTGCCGTTCCGGCGGCGGTCCGGAGGACGGCGACGCCGCGCCCGGCGCGGCGAGGAAGGCGGCCAGATGAGGAAGTTCGTGCGCGGCGCACTGGCGCTCGCCCTGCCCGCGCTCATGCCGGCGGCGCTCTGCGCGGCGCCGGCCCGGGCCGACGAGGGCAGGCCGGGGGCGCGGGACGGCTGGAGGCTGGTCGCCTCCGAGCCGTTCGACCGGCGCATCGACGATGCGAAGACGCCCTGGAGGCCGGACGGCGACGGTCCGTCCAGTCCCTACAACGTCGACATGTACGACAACGACGGCGCCTACTTCGACACGGTGGGCGGTCCGGCGTTCCGCGAGCAGCTCGCGAAGATGAAGACCTACCGCAAGTCGTTCGCGTTCGGGAAGCGCGGCTGGCTCGCCGCCGAGCTGGCCGCCCGGGACGCCGACGGAGACGGCCGGCCGGACGCGCCGCCCACGCTCACGTCCCGCAAGGGCATGGCGTTGCTGAAGGAGCCGAGCCACCAGGCGGGCGTCGTCATCCGCTCGACCCGCGACCTGCCCGCCGAGTACCGGGTGGAGATGACCCTGCGCGGCCTCGACTTCGGCGGTCGGCGCGACGGGTCGTGGGACTATCCGGACGGCCGGATCAACGGCTACTCGCCCGAGGGCTGCAAGACCAACTTCCCCTGGGCGTCGGGCGGCGACTACACCAGGCCCGAGTGCGCGTGGGCCGACGTCCGGACCGACTCCAACGGCTTCTACTACATGTCGATCATGGACTACCGGCAGGTCGCGCCGCACAACAACGTGTTCGTCCACGGCCACCGCAAGGTCGCCATGGACGGCTACAACCGGTACAAGTACACCGGCAAGGGCCTGCTGTACTGCAACCCCGCGACCGGGCAGTACGAGCCGTACTCCGCCGGAACCGGCAACGGCGTCAACGCGATCTTCATGACCGACGACCGCCGCTACCCAACGATGCCGGGCACCGAGTACCTGATGGAGAGCGAGTGCGGGCTGCGCAAGGGCGGCGCCATCGTCTCGACCGTCGACCTCAGGCCCGAACTCCTGCCGAAGGAGCCGTACACCTTCGCGGTGGAGCGGCGCGGCGGCGCCTACACCATGGAGATGTCCGGGGTCTTCGCGCACGTCGGCCGGGCGACCTTCCGCTACACGCGCGCGTTCGTCCAGGACGGCGAGCCGATCTGGCACTACAACCAGAAGCCGGGCGAGTACGACGGCCGGTTCAACGCCGACTGGACCTGGACGGGCCCGGGCGGCACCCTCGTCGACCGCGACACCTGGCCGGCCGGGTCCGCCTACCCCGACCGGTTCATGATCGGTGACCCGCACATGAACTTCTACGAGGGATCGGCGCAGGTGGACGACATCCGACTGTACGTACCGAAGTAGGAGCCCGATGTCGGTGGCGCGGTCTAGGGTCCGTGGGAACGTGCCAAGCCTCGTCCTTGGGGGCCTCGTGACTCAGCAGACCGCGCCCGGCCGGGCGCCCGTGCCGTCCCTCGCCGAGCCCTGCGCCGGGCGGGAGGCGGCGGGCGCCCGGCCGCCCGCCGGGCGGGGCCCGGCGCCCGCGCTGGACGTCTTCCTGACCGGCCAGGTCTTCATGGACATGATCTTCACGGGGCTGCCCGGGCTGCCGCCGCCCGGCACCGAGATCGTCACCGACGGCCTCGGCTCCGCGCCGGGCGGCGTCGCCAACATCGCCGTCGCGATGAGCCGGCTCGGCCTGCGGGTCGGGCTGGCGGCCCCGTTCGGCGACGACATGTTCGGCTCCTACCTGTGGCGGACGCTCGCCGAGCAGGAGGGCGTCGACCTCGGGCCGTCGCGGCGGGTGCCGGGCTGGTCGACGCCGGTCACTGTGTCGATGGCCTACGACTCCGACCGCAGCATGGTGACGTTCGAGCGCCCCGTCCCGGCCGCGCAGGCGGGCCCGGACGGTCCCGGCGCGCCGCCGCCGGCCGCGCGGGCGTGCGTCGTGGACGTCGACCGCCCGCTCCCGTCGTGGACGGCCGGGATGCGCGAGCGCGGCACGCTGGTGTTCGGCGACCTCGGCTGGGACCAGACGGGCGCCTGGCCGGCCGAGGTCCTCGACCGCCTCGCGCACGTGGACGCCTTCCTGCCGAACGCCGCCGAGGCGATGTCCTACACCCGCACCCGCTCGCCGGCCGAGGCCGCCGAGGCGCTCGCCGAGCGGGTGCCGCTCGTCGTGGTCAAGTGCGGCGGCGACGGCGCGATCGCCATCGACTCGGCGGCGGGGGAGCGGGCCGAGACGCGCGCGCTGCCGGTGCGGGCGCTCGACCCGACCGGCGCGGGCGACGTGTTCGCCGCGGGCTTCGTGTTCGCGACCCTCGCCGGGCTCGCGCTGCCCGAGCGGCTGCGGTTCGCCAACCTGTGCGCGGGGCTGTCGGTCCGGCACCGCAGCGGCTCCCTCGGCTCGCCCTGCTGGGGCGAGATCGCCGCCTTCGGCGAGTCGGGCGAGGTGCCCGAGTCGGTCCTCGCCGACTACGCGTTCGTGATCCCGTTCATCCCCGAGGCCGCCGACGACACCGTCGTCCGCGCCGAGCCGACGCTGCGCCGGGAGGGGTGAGCCGGCGGGTCAGCCGGCCGCCGCCCCGGCGCGGTACTCCTGCGGGCTGACGCCGTGCTCGCGCTTGAACGCCGTGCTCAGCGCGAACGCGGTGCCGTAGCCGACCCGGCGGGCCACCGCCTCCAGCGTCGCGTCCGTCTCGCGCAGGAGGTCGGCGGCCTGCGCGAGGCGGACGCCGGTGAGGTAGGCCATGGGCGGCTCGCCGACCAGCTTCGCGAACCGCTGCGCGAGCGCCGCGCGGGACGCCCCGACCCCGGCCGCGAGGTCCGCGACCGTCCACGGGTGCGCCAGGTCGTCGTGCAGGAGCCGGAGCGCGGGGCCGACGACCGGGTCGCCGTGGGCCCGGTACCAGCCGGGCGCGGCCGAGTCCGGGCGGGAGAACCAGGCGCGCAGCGTCGCGATGAGCAGCAGGTCGAGGAGCCGGTCGAGGACGACGTCCTGGCCGGGCTCGTCCTTGCCGATCTCCTCCTGCAGCACGGCGACGAGCGGCGACTTCCAGGTGTCGCCGCGGACGACCGCCACCGGGGGCAGCGCGGCCAGCAGCCGCTGGGTGACGGCGCCGCGCATCTGGTAGGTGCCGATCAGCATGACCGCCGAGCCGCCGGGGTCGTTGCCCCAGGCGCGGACGCCGAGGTCCATCGCCTCCGAGAGGCTCGTCCCGTCCGGGGTGGTGCAGCGCTGCCCGGGATGGATGACGACCTGCGGCGCGGTCGCGGGGTCGTCGCTGACGGTGTAGGGGTCCGGGCCGCGGAAGACGGCCATGTCGCCGGGGCCGACGCGCTGCGGTTCGCCCTCGTCGGGTATCAGCCACGCCTCGTCCCTGACCATGGAGAGAAGGGTCAGGGGCGCTTCGTCCTGGATCCGGAGCGACCAGGGCCGGGCGAGGGTGGAGCGCAGCATGAACGCTCCCCGCGCGCGCGGACCGTCGAGGAGTTCGGCCAGGGCGTCCATGGGGGCCAGCGTAGACGCTCGCGTATGGGGGCGAGCGTCTCGACGATGGTGGCCGGAACCGCCCGGCAGTTGACTCGAAGGCATGACGAACAGCGCAGCGGACATCATCGAAAGCGGCCTCACCCTCGTCCTCGGCGGGACCGGCAAGACCGGCCGCCGCGTCGTCGAGCGGCTGGAGGCGCGGGACGTCCCGGTCCGGATGGGCTCGCGGTCGGCCTCGCCGCCCTTCGACTGGGAGGACGAGTCGACCTGGGCGCCCGTCCTGCGGAACGTCGAGAACGTCTACCTCTCCTACTACCCCGACCTGGCCGTGCCCGGCGCCCCCGACGCCATCCGCGCGTTCACCGCCGCGGCGGCGGACGCGGGCGTGCGGCGCGTGGTCCTGCTGTCGGGGCGTGGCGAGCCCGAGGCGCGGGAGTGCGAGCGGATCGTGGCGGCGTCGGGCCTGCGGTGGACGGTCGTGCGGTCGAGCTGGTTCGCGCAGAACTTCAGCGAGGACTACCTGCTCGACCCCGTGCGGGCGGGCGAGGTGGTCCTCCCGGCGGGCGACGTGCCCGAGCCGTTCGTGGACGCCGACGACATCGCGGACGTGGCCGTCGAGGCGCTCACCCGGGACGGGCACGCCGGCGAGGTCTACGAGGTGACCGGCCCGCGGGCGCTCACGTTCGCCGAGGCGGTCGCCGAGATCGGCCGCGCCGCCGGGCGCGGGATCGCCTTCGTCCCCGTCGGCGCGGACGACCACGCGGCGGCCCTCCGGGAGCACGGCGTGCCCGAGGACGTCATCGCCCTCCTGACCTACCTGTTCACCACCGTGCTGGACGGCCGCAACGCCCGGCCCGCCGACGGCGTCGAGCGGGCCCTCGGCCGCAAGCCGCGGGACTTCTCCGAGTACGCGCGCGACGCCGCCGCCAGCGGCATCTGGAACCACTGACCCGAGGACCTGACCATCATGAAATCGTCTCTCGCGGGCGTCTCCGCGACCCTTTCCATCATCATGGCGGCCGGGATGGCCGGAACGTTCTTCGGCTTCTCCACCGGGGTGATGCCCGGTCTGAACGCGGCCCGCCCCGCGTCGGCCGTCGACGCCATGCAGGGCATCAACCAGCGGATCCAGAACCCGGTCTTCGTGGCGATGTTCCTCCTGGTGCCCGTCCTGGCGGCGGCGGCGGGAGTGCTGCTGCTCACCATGGACCAGAAGTCGGCGGCCCTGCTCTTCTTCGCCGCGGCCGGACTGTACTTCGTGGGCGCGCTCCTTCCGAGCTTCGCGGTGAACATCCCGATGAACAACGACCTGGACGGCGTCACGATCCCGAAGGACGCGTCCGGGGCGGCGAGGATCTGGTCGGACTACTCCGGCCGCTGGACGGCGTGGAACACCGTCCGGGCCGTGTTCAGCTGGGCGAGCCTCCTCGCGATGAGCCTGGCCGTCTACGTCTGGGGCAAGGACGGCTGACCCGGGCCGGCGGCGCCGAGGGCCCGTGCTCCCTTCCCGGAGCACGGGCCCCGAGCCGCGCTCACGGGAGCAGCACGCCCCAGTGGACGCCCCACGGGACGAAGACCGCGCCGGCGGCCAGCAGCAGCCCGAGCCGCACGCGCTCGCCGCGGGGGACGGCCGCCCCCGTCCGGCGCCACGCCAGCGTCGTTCCGGCCGCCGCCACGACCGTCGCCGCGGCGAGCCCCTGGAGGACCAGCCACGGCAGCGGCCTGCCGCCGAGGACGGGACCGGGGCTCGGATCGCTGCCCGCGACGAGGGACAGGAGGTAGACGACCGGGCCGAAGGCGGCGACGAGTCCGGCCCCGGCGAGCAGCCGGGCCCAGCGGCTCACCGGCCGCACCCTCCGCCCGCGCAGCCTGCGCACGAGCGCGGCCAGCGGGTAGGCGAGGAATCCCACGAGGAAGAGCACGGCCGCCGCCAGGTGCACCCACCGCGACTCCCACCACGCCAGCGGGGGCACCTCGGTGCTGGCGTGCGCCTGGTGGGGCGGGGTCGCCGCCCCACCAGGCGGCGTCGCCGTGTCGGCCGCGGGGGGCTTGCCGCTCGTGACGTCGCGCACCCAGGCGCCGACGAGGTCGGCGTAGCCGGGTGCGAGTTCGGGGCCGCGGGTGATCCCGCCGTCCGGGGTCAGGTGCGCGGCGTGGTCGGCTCCGGCGAAGAACCGGAAGGTGCAGTGGTCGTTGCCGCCCCGCCTCAGGGCCTTCGCGAACAGCGGCGGATTGTCCTCGGGCGGGGTCTGCAGGTCGTGCTCGCCCCAGACGCCGAGCAGGGGCTGCCGCACGCGCGCCAGCACGGCCGGCGCGTCGAAGTAGGCCTCGGCGAACACGCCGGCGTCGCCGGCGAGCCGGGCCAGGGCCGGCTTGCCGCGGTCGATCAGCGACCCCGAGACGCCGACCCTGCGCAGGTCGGAGACCTCGTTCCAGGTCTGCTGGCGGATCGGCGTCATGGCGTTGCCGCCGACGACGATCACGAAGGCCGCCTCGGCCGAGCGGGACGCGGCGAGCGGCGCGACCCAGCCGCCCTCGCTGAGCCCCCACAGGCCGACCTTCCTGGGGTCGACGCCGGGGCGGGCGCGCAGGGCCCGCAGCCCGCCGAGCGCGTCCTCGGCGAGCTCGGAGTAGTCGCGGCGCAGTGCGGTGTACCCCGCCGACCTCTTGTCGTAGATCAGCACGGCGAGGCCGCGCCGCGCGAACTCCGTCGCCTCGGTGAGCAGGTGCTCGCGCGGCACCCCGGCGCCGGACCCGGTGACGAGCACGACGCCGGGACGGGGCGGCCCCTTCACCGCCGGGGCGAGGACCGTGCCGTACAGGGTCAGCCCGCCCGCGCCCGTGAAGGCCACGTCCGTCGAGGTCAGGCCGGGCGGTGCGGGGATCCGGCCCGGGCCGCCGCCGGCGCCGGCCCGGGCGGGCGCGGCCCAGAAGGCGCCGAGCAGCAGCGCCAGGAGGAGGGTCATCGCGGTTCTCATGGCGGCGACCCTAGAACTACAGAGAAACCTCTGCAAAGACTTCTCTGCAAATATACGTCTGCGGTACTAGGCTTCTCCCCATGAAGGACGAGGAGGAGCCCGTCGTCCTGGACGACCCGGGGCGCATGAAGGCGCTGAGCCACCCGCTGCGGCGCCGGATCCTGCACCGGCTGCAGGTGCACGGCCCCGCGACGTCCACGACGATCGGCGAGGCGCTCGGCGCCAACACCGGCACGACCAGCTACCACCTGCGCCAGTTGGAGAAGCACGGGTTCATCGAGGAGATCCCGGAGCGTTCGGGCGGCCGGGAGCGCTGGTGGCGCCGGACCGAGGGGCTCCGCGACATCCGCGCGCCCCACCCCGGCTCCCTCCCGCCCGAGGACAGGCCGGTCCTGGCCGAGTTGATGCGGGTCGGCCACGCCGAGGACATGGAGCTGTTCGCCGGGCTCCCCGCCGCCTACGAGCGGGACCAGGCCTGGGCGCGGATGTCGCGGGGTTTCGCCCACATGACCGAGGAGGGCCTGGCCGAGTTCTTCGAGGCCTATATCCGCCTGCTGCACGAGCACGCGCACAGCCGGGAGGACGCGCCGCCGGGCGCCCGCCCCGTCCACATCCGCCTGTTCACCCTCCCCGCCGACGGCGACTGAGGCGCGGCGGGGCTTACGATCGCTGAATGGGCGGCGTCTACGCGATCAGCGACCTGCACGTGGGGTTCCCGGAGAACCGCGCGTTCGTCGAGGGGCTGCGGCCCGCGTCCGAGGACGACTGGCTGATCGTGGCGGGCGACGTCGGCGAGCGCTTCGCCGACGTCGAGTGGACGCTCCGCACCCTCGCCGGACGCTTCGCCACCGTGCTCTGGGTCCCCGGCAACCACGAGCTGTGGACCGTCAAGGGCGATCCCGTGCAGCTGCGCGGCGAGGCCCGCTACCGCCGGCTCGTCGACATGTGCCGCGGCCTCGGCGTGCTGACCCCCGAGGACCCCTACCCCGTCTGGGACGGACCTGACGGCGCCGTCACGGTCGCGCCGCTGTTCATCCTGTACGACTACACGTTCCGACCGGACGGGACGTCCACCAAGGAGGAGGCCCTCAAGGTCGCGCACGAGGCGGGCGTCGTGTGCACCGACGAGGTCTACCTGCACCCCGATCCGCATCCCGGCCGGGACGCCTGGTGCGACGCCAGGATCGACTACACCGAGCGGCGCCTGTCCGCCCTGGAGCCGGGGACGAGGACCGTCCTGGTCAACCACTGGCCGCTCGTCCGCGAACCCACCCGCGTCCTGTGGTACCCCGAGTTCGCCCAGTGGTGCGGCACCGAGCGGACCGCGGACTGGCACAGCCGGTTCGGGGCGGTCTCCGTCGTGTACGGGCACCTGCACATCCCCCGGACGATCTGGACCGACGGCGTCCCGCACATCGAGGTGTCGGTCGGCTATCCGCGCGAGTGGCGGCGGCGGGCCGACGCCCCGCGCGGTCCCCGCCGCGTCCTGCCCGACCCGGAGACGTCCTGACCGCCGCGATCGGCCGGTCCTAGCGCGCGCCGCCCGGCACCACTCCGGCGGCGGCGAGCGACAGCATCCGGCCGGCGGCGCCGGGGTCCCTCTCGGCGACCGTCGCGATCGCGCCCGCGAGCCCCAGCACGTCGCCGAACGCGGCGTCCGCGGGCGCGTCCCCGGCGCGCTGCGCGCGGGCGAGCAGCGCCGCGCCCGCCTCGAACATCGCCGTGCGGGAGCCCGAGTCCTCCAGCCGGGGGTCGCGCAGCGACACCACCGCCGAGGCCGCCATCCCCGGGAACGCCGTGACCTCCGAGACGAACGTCCGCAGCCAGGCCAGCAGCGCCTCGCCGGGGGAGGGGGAGTCCAGCAGGTCGCGCGCGGCGGCCGCCAGCCCGTCGTAGACGTCGGCGAGCAGGGCCTCCAGGAGGTCCTGCCGGGTGGGGAAGTGGCGGTAGAGCGTTCCGATGCCGACGCCCGCGAGCCGCGCGACGCCCTCCAGGGAGGCGCCCGCGCCCCGGCTCTGGAAGGTCTCCCGCGCCGCGGCGAGCAGCCGCGCGCGGTTGCGCCGCACGTCCGCGCGCACCGCACGCGCCTTCGGCGTGTCGTCGCTGGTCACCTGGGTCGTCGATCCTTCCGGCGGGTGGAGCGGGCCTGCGGCTATCGGAGGGATCCGCGGCTTTGGAACGGTCCTTCGATCCTAGCCGCGCCGCCGCCGCGCCCCCGCGCCGGGATGCGCCCTGACCTGCCAGGGCCCGCCGCGCACGGTGCGCGGCGGGCCCGTCGGCGCCCCGGGCGGCGCCCCTCCGGCCCTCCGGCCGGTCAGCTCCCGGCGGGTGAGACCGGGAGGTGCAGGCGGCCGCCGGAGGCCTTGAACTCCTCGGCCTTCTCCCGCATCCCGGCGGCGAGGGCCTCCTCGTCGCCCAGGCCGCGATCGGCCGCGTACCGCCGCACGTCCCGCGTGATCTTCATGGAGCAGAAGTGCGGGCCGCACATCGAGCAGAAGTGCGCGGTCTTCGCCGGCGCGGCCGGGAGCGTCGCGTCATGGAAGGCCCGCGCGGTGCCGGGGTCGAGGGACAGCTCGAACTGGTCCTCCCAGCGGAAGTCGAACCGCGCCTCCGACAGCGCGTCGTCCCACGCCCGCGCGCCCGGGTGGCCCTTGGCGAGGTCCGCGGCGTGCGCGGCGATCTTGTAGGCGATCACGCCGGCCTTGACGTCGTCGCGGTCCGGCAGCCCGAGGTGCTCCTTCGGCGTGACGTAGCAGAGCATCGCGGTGCCGTGCCAGCCGATCATCGCGGCCCCGATCGCGGAGGTGATGTGGTCGTAGCCGGGCGCGATGTCGGTGGTCAGCGGCCCGAGGGTGTAGAACGGCGCCCCGTCGCACCACTCCTGCTGCAGGTCCACGTTCTCCTTGATCTTGTGCATGGGGACGTGCCCGGGGCCCTCGTTCATCACCTGGGTGCCGAACCGCGCGGCGATCCGCGTCAGCTCGCCCTGGGTGCGCAGCTCGGCGAACTGGGCCTCGTCGTTGGCGTCCGCTATGGAGCCCGGGCGCAGGCCGTCCCCGAGCGACCAGGTCACGTCGTAGGCGGCGAAGATCTCGCACAGCTCCTCGAAGTGGGTGTAGAGGAAGTTCTCCTCGTGGTGCGCCAGGCACCAGGCCGCCATGATCGACCCGCCCCGGGACACGATCCCCGTCTTGCGCCGCGCCGTCAGCGGGACGTACGACAGCAGCACCCCGGCGTGGACGGTCATGTAGTCCACGCCCTGCTCCGCCTGCTCGATCACGGTGTCGCGGAACACCTCGTAGGTGAGCTCCGCCGGGTCGCCGCCGACCTTCTCCACCGCCTGGTACAGCGGGACGGTCCCCACCGGCACGGGCGAGTTGCGCAGGATCCACTCACGCGTGGTGTGGATGTCCCGCCCCGTCGACAGGTCCATGATCGTGTCGGCGCCCCAGCGGGTGGCCCACGTCATCTTCTCGACCTCGTCCTCGATCGAGGACGCGACCGCCGAGTTGCCGATGTTCGCGTTGACCTTGACCAGGAAGTCGCGTCCGATGACCATCGGCTCGATCTCGGGATGGTTGACGTTGGCGGGCAGCACCGCGCGCCCCGCCGCCAGCGCGTCCCGGACGGCCTCCGGGGCCACGCCCTCGCGCAGCGCGGCGAACTCCATCTCCGGCGTGATCTCCCCGCGCCGCGCGTAGGCCCGCTGGGTCACCGCGCCGCCGGTGCCGCGCCGCGGCCGCCGGGGCAGGGAGCCCTCGCCGTCGGCCTGCGGGAGGCCTCCCGCGCCCCCGGGGAAGGCGGTGGGCGACGGCCGGCGCCCGTCGTCCTCGGGGCGCGCCGCCCGCCCCTCGTACGGGGCGGTGTCGCCGCGCTCGGCGATCCAGGCCTCCCGCAGCGGCGGCAGCCCGCGGCGCACGTCGGTCCGCTGGTCGGGGTCGGTGTACGGCCCGGACGTGTCGTACAGGACGACGACGTCGCCGTTGGTCAGCGCCACCTCCCGCATCGGGACCCGGAGCTCCGGGCGCGAGCCCTGGAGGTAGGTCTTGCGGGCAGCTGG
The DNA here is from genome assembly GCF_040492135.1 of Actinomadura sp. NPDC000600. NCBI lineage: Bacteria > Bacillati > Actinomycetota > Actinomycetes > Streptosporangiales > Thermomonosporaceae > Actinomadura > Actinomadura sp. NPDC000600. The sequence continues at coordinate 11,844 of NZ_JBEUPD010000055.1, read as the reverse complement.
AACCACAGGTTCGGTCATGACGACTCGATCTCTCCCTACGCCGGCATTACCCGGTCAGGTTCATGCGGTCAGCGGCCGTCCCAGCCGCTATCTCAGCCCGGTTCGCCGGACCCCCGCGATCTGTCGTCCCCGACGTTAACCCGCGCCGCCCCCGTTGCCGCAACCGCCGTCCGCGGGGTAGAACGCGCCCGCGCGGAGCCTCTGGGAAGATCGCGGCATGTCCCACGTCGACAGGGAAGTCACGCTCACACCGGTCGGGCACGTCTCCTCGCCGCTCACCGACCGCGCGGCGGCGCCGAAGCAGGGCACCGAAGGCGCCCCCGAGGCCTGGCTGGTCTTCGAACCGGCCTACCGCGCCGCCCTCGACGGGCTCCGCCCCGGCGACCGGATCATCGTGCTCACCTGGCTGCACCAGGCGTCGCGCGAGGTCCTGCGGACGCGGCCGCGCAACGACCCGGCCAACCCCGAGACCGGCGTGTTCGCGACCCGCTCGCCGGACCGGCCGAATCCGGTCGGCCTGCATCCGGTCGAGATCCTCCAGGTCAGCGGGCGGCGGCTGCGCGTCCGCGACATGGAGGCCGTGGACGGGACGCCCATCCTGGACGTCAAGCCCGTCATCTGACCGGCTCCGGCCGCCCGGCTAGCGGCGGCCCGGGCGGAACGCGACCGGCAGCGCGAGGGCCAGGGTGCGGAGCGGGTCCGGGGCGGACGGCGACCGCTCCAGCCGGACCTCGTCTCGGTCGCCCTCGCCGCCGGTGCCCAGCGCGGCCGAGCGCCGGCCGTCGATGCCGGTGACGACGAGGCCGCCGCCGGTCTCGCGCGTGCTGCCGAGGAGCATCCCGCCGGCGGTGTGGAAGGACGGCTCGCGCGGGCCGCGCAGGAACCCGAGGGTGCGCCCGGCGGGGTCGAGGACGCGCACGCGGTCGCGGCCCGGCAACCGGGAGGGGCCCCGGACCACCAGCAGCGCGGCGGCGTGGGGGTCGCGCAGCACGACGGTCCTCCGGCCGCGCCGCCGGCAGGCCACGGCGAGGACCGCGCCGCCGTCCCGGTCGCGGTACCGGCCCCTGCCGTCCACGGCGATCTGCGGGGCACGGGCCAGGGCGCCGGCCGCGGGCGGCGGGACCTCCTCGCCCTCGTCGTCGACGACGCGCCAGGCCGCGCCGAGGGTCTCGGCGGTCGCGGTCCGCACGGCTTGGAGCCATCCGGAGGGGAGCGTCCGGTCCCTGAGCAGGGCGACCGCCTTCCCGTCCACCGGGGCGACGGCCTCGACGCCCGGCGCCCGCTCCGGGTCGAGCCAGAGCGTCCACACGGGGTCGCTTACCGGCCACCTGATCCCCACCGCGTCCACCGCTCCGGCCGGGACGCGCGCCTCCGGCCCGCTTCGGCGGAGAACCACACCCTCCGCGTCGATGGTGACGACGAGGCGGGTCAGGTGGAGGCGGACGGCCCAGAGGACGGCGGCGAGGGAGGCCAGAAGGCAGCCGCCGCCGCACAGCAGCAGGGCCCCGCGGGCACTCTCCGGCTCCCAGGACCCGAGGCCGGAGCGGGCCGCCGGCAGGGCGGCGGCGCCGACCGCGAGCGCGGCGAGCAGGAGGCCGAGCGGCCGGCGGTACGCTCGCGCGCCGAGCGTGATCCGTAGTCCGGGCGGGGGGACGGCGGGCGGGGGGACGGACAACTGTCGGCCCTTCGTGACGGGGTTTGCAGAACTATAGGGCGGCCCCGCGGCGCCGCACGGGGCCCGGCGCGAAAGATCGTCCGCGCGGGCGAGGACCGCTGCGCGGGTCGCGCGCACGTGGGGGAGAATGATCGCGTGCTGACGGTGCCCCGGGTCGACGCGACGGTGAAGGACGCTTCGGCGGCGGCGGTGCTGGCGGTGGCCGCGACCGCGGCGGCGGTGCTGTGGCCGGGCGTCCGGGAGCTGGACGCCCCGGGCGCGCTCCTGCTGGTGGCGGCGCACGTGCCGCTCGCGGTGATCCGGCGCCGGCCGGCCTCGGGCCTGGCGGCGCTGGTGGTCCTGGTACTGCCCTACCACCTCGCCCAGTACCAGCACCACGCGCTGGTGCCGGCCGAGGTCGTCGCCCTGTTCGCCTACGCGGTGCTCGGGCGCAGGGTGCGGGTCGTGCTCGGCGTCGCGGCGTCCCTGCTCGCCGTGTGCGTGGTCGGCATGGCGATGCGGGCGGGCGGCGGCTCGCTGCGCGAGCAGATCGCGGTCATCGAGGCCGTGGTGTCGGTCGTGATCGCCGTCCAGGTGCGGCGGGTGCACCGCGCGCGGCTCGCGACGATCACCGAGCGGGCCGAGCGCGCCGAGCGGACGCGGGAGGAGGAGGCGCGGCGGCGGGTCGCCGAGGAGCGCCTGCGGATCGCCCGCGACCTGCACGACCTCCTCGCGCACAGCATCACCCTCATCGGCGTCCAGGCCGGCGCGGCGGCCCACCTCGTGCGCGGGGACCGGCCCCTCGACCGGGACGAGCTGGCCGACGCGCTCGCGTCCATCGCCTCGACCTGCCGGGACGCCAGGACCGAGCTGCGCGGCACCCTCCAGGTCCTGCGCGGCACGGACGTGGGCGCCCCCTCGACGCTGCCGGGCCCGCACGGAATCGGCGACCTCGTGCGCGCGGCGCGCGGCGGCGGCGTGGACGTCGACCTCCGGGACGGGGACGTCGGGACGCTGCCGCCGGAGACGGGCGTCGCGGCGTACCGTATCGTCCAGGAGGCCCTGACCAACGTTGTCAAGCACGCCGCCGCGAAGCGCGCGACGGTGAGCCTGGAGCGGGACGGCGCGGGGCTCGTCGTCCGGGTCGCGGACGACGGCAGGGGCCCGTCCGGCGCCCCGCCCGAGGGCTTCGGGATCCTCGGCATGATCGAGAGGGCGCGCAGCGTAGGCGGGACGTTGGACGCGGGGCCGGGCGAGTCCGGCGGGTTCGTCGTCACGGCCGTCCTGCCGCTCGCGGACGCCGCGGCGCCGCACCGGGCGTGACGCGAGCCCCGGCGGGAATCCGGTAGCGCACGTTCGCCGGGACCCTCCCGACTCCGACCCGGACGCCGCCGGGGGGCTTTCCACCCCTTACGGATAGGGTCAGGATCAAGGGGACCAGGGGAGGCGAACGGGTCGGTGAGCACTTTGCAGGAGGCCCCGCAGGACCGGATCTTCACGGTGCCCAACATCCTGAGCCTCGCCCGGCTCCTGGGCGTCCCGCTGTTCCTGTGGCTCGTGCTGGCCGAGGCGGACTGGTGGGCGCTCGGCCTGCTGGTGTTCGCGGGCCTGTCGGACTGGCTGGACGGGAAGCTCGCACGCGCGCTGAACCAGACGAGCAGGCTCGGCACCGTGCTCGACCCGGCCGCCGACCGCCTCTACATCCTGGCCACGCTCGTCGGGCTCACCATCCGCGACATCATCCCGCTGTGGCTGGTGCTGGTGCTCGTCGCCCGCGAGGTGTCGATCCTGCCGATCGCGCCGATCATGCGGCGGCTCGGCTACGGCCCCACGCTGCCGGTCCACTTCATCGGCAAGGCGGCGACGATGTGCCTGCTGTACTCCTTCCCGCTGCTGCTGCTCGGCGACCACGACGGGGGCGCGGCCACCGCGGCGAGGGTCATCGGGTGGGCCTTCGCCGGCTGGGGCACGGGCCTGTACTGGTGGGCGGCCGTCCTGTACTGGGCGCAGACGCGGCAACTGGTGCTGGCCGGCCGCGGAGCGCCGCCCCCGGGCGCCCCGCCCGAGGCGGACGGTCCGGGCGCGGGACCGCCCGCCGGTGACCAGAAGGGAGCTGAGACCCCCCGATGAAGGCCGTCGTGATGGCGGGAGGCGAGGGGACGCGGCTGCGTCCGATGACCGCCAACCAGCCCAAACCGCTGCTGCCGCTCGTCAACCGGCCGATCATGGAGCACGTGCTGCGGCTGCTGAAGAAGCACGGGTTCAGCGAGACCGTCGTCACCGTGCAGTTCCTGGCCGCGCTGATCCGCAACTACTTCGGCGACGGCGAGGAGCTCGGCATGGCGCTGAGCTACGCGACCGAGGAGGTGCCGCTCGGCACCGCGGGCAGCGTCAAGAACGCCGAGGAGGCGCTGCGCGACGACCGCTTCCTGGTGATCTCCGGGGACGCGCTCACCGACATCGACCTGACCGACATGGTGCGGTTCCACGAGGAGAACGACGCCCTCGTCACCATCGGCCTGAAGCGCGTCCCGAACCCCCTGGAGTTCGGGATCATCATCGTGGACGACGAGGGCCGCGTGCAGCGGTTCCTGGAGAAGCCCACCTGGGGCCAGGTGTTCTCCGACACCGTCAACACCGGCATCTACGTGATGGAGCCCGAGGTCCTGGAGCACGTCGCGGAGGGCGAGCCGGTCGACTGGTCCGGGGACGTCTTCCCGAAGCTCCTCGCCGAGGGCGCCCGCCTGTTCGGGTACGTGGCCGACTGCTACTGGGAGGACGTCGGCACCCACGAGAGCTACCTCAAAGCCCAGGCGGACATGCTGTCCGGGCAGGTCGGCATCGACCTCGACGGCTTCGAGGTGTCGCCGGGCGTGTGGGTCGCCGAGGGCGCGGAGGTGGACGCCGAGGCCGTCCTCAAGGGCCCGCTCTACATCGGTGACTACGCGAAGGTCGAGGCGGGCGTCGAGTTGCGCGAGTTCACCGTCCTCGGCAGCAACGTCGTGGTGAAGGAGGGCGCGTTCCTGCACCGCGCCATCGTCCACGACAACGTGTTCGTGGCGCCGTCCACGAACCTGCGCGGCTGCGTCGTCGGCAAGAACACCGACATCATGGCGGGCGCCCGGGTGGAGGAGGGCGCCGTCATCGGGGACGAGTGCGTCATCGAGGCCGAGGCGTACGTGTCCAGCGGCGTGAAGGTGTACCCGTTCAAGACCATCGAGGCCGGCGCCGTCGTCAACACCAGCGTGATCTGGGAGTCGCGGGGGCAGCGCAACCTGTTCGGGCCGCGCGGGGTGTCCGGCCTCGTCAACGTCGAGATCACCCCGGAGCTGGCGGTCCGGCTCGCCAGCGCCTACGCGACGACGCTGAAGAAGGGCTCGACGGTCGTCACCGGGCGGGACGTCTCCCGCGCGGCCCGCACCCTGAAGCGCGCCGTGAACAGCGCGCTGACCGCCAGCGCCATCAACGTCCAGGACCTGGAGGCGACGCCGCTGACCGTCGCCCGGTTCGAGACGGGCCGCGAGGACAGCGTCGGCGGCATCTACATCCGCACCACCCTCGGCGACCCGCAGGGCGTCGACATCCTGTTCCTCGACGCGGACGGCGCCGACCTCTCCCAGGGCGCGCAGCGCAAGCTGGAGCGCGTCTTCGGCCGGCAGGAGTACCGCCGCGCGTTCCCCGGCGAGATCGCCGAGCTGACCTACCCGCCGCGCGTCGTGGAGACCTACACCCGCGACCTGCTGCGCCGCGTCGACATCCGCGGCGTCCGCGAGGCGGGGCTGAAGATCGTCCTGGACTGCGCGGGCGGGGTGGCCTCGCTCGTCCTGCCGAACCTGCTCGGCAAGGTCGGCGTGGAGGTCCTCACCCGCAACGCCGGCCTGGACGAGGCCAACCCGACCGAGACGCTCGCCGAGCGGATGCGCGACCTCGAGCGGCTCGGCGAGCTGGTGTCGTCGTCGCGGGCCGCGTTCGGCGTCCGGTTCGACCCGGTGGGGGAGCGGATCTCCCTGGTGGACGAGAACGGCGAGCTGGTCGGCGACGACCGGGCCCTGCTGGTGATGCTGGACCTGGTCGCGGCCGAGCGGCGCGGCGGCAAGGTGGCGCTGCCGGTGACGACGACGCGGGTCGCCGAGCAGGTGTGCCGGTTCCACGGCGTGCAGGTCGAGTGGACCTCCACGTCCCAGGACGTGCTGACCAAGGCGGCCGCGCAGCCGAGCGTGGTCTTCGCGGGGGACGGGCGCGGCGGGTTCCTGATGCCCGAGTTCAGCGGCACCGTGGACGGGATCGCGGCGTTCGTCCGGCTCGTCGGGCTGGTCGCGCGGACGCGGCTGACGCTGTCGCAGATCGACCGCCGCATCCCCGACGCGCACCTGCTGCGCCGCTCCGTCCCGACGCCGTGGGCGGCCAAGGGCAGCGTGATGCGCCATGTCGTGGAGGCGGCGGCGGGCCGGACGATCGACACCACCGACGGCGTCCGCGTGGTCGAGGGCGACGGCCGCTGGGTCCTCGTCCTGCCCGACCCGGCGGAGGCCGTGACGCACCTGTGGGCCGAGGGGCCGGACGCCGACGCCGCGCAGGCGCTCCTGGCCGACTGGGCCGCCGTCGTCGAGAGCGCGGGCTCCTGACCGGCCCTCAGCAGCGCTCGCGGGGCCTGAGCCCGGCCCGGTCGGGCTCCCGGTCGGCGTAGGCGGCGCCGAGGAACCCGGCGAGGCGCTCCACGTCGGCGGCGTTGGACACGAGGCCGAGGGACGCCCTGACCGCGCCGCCGCTCGGCAGCCCGAGCACGTCGAGGTAGTCGTCGAGGGTCCGCGTCCGCCGGTGCGCGGCGCTCCGCAGGGCGGGCTCGGGGATGCCGAAGGCGGCCTCGCCGGCGCCGGGGTTGCAGAAGCATCCCGTGCGGACCGAGATGCCGGCGGCGGCGGTGTCGCGGGCGACGATCCGCTCGTCCACGACCGCGCCGCGCCGGTCGAGCACGTTGAACGAGACGGTGCCGCCGCGCCGGTCGCCGTCCTCCGGCCCGTACACCCGGATCACGGGGGAGCCGTCGGCGTGGCGCAGCTCGGCGAGCCGGCGCAGAAGGAGCGCCGTCAGGCACCCGACGCGGCGGTGGACGAGGTCGATGCCGATGTCCTCGATCCAGTGGATGCCGAACTCCACGTCCGGGATGGACAGGAAGTTCAGGGTGCCGTCCTCGAACGCCGTCTCGTCGGGCGCGGGGACGTGCCAGCCGCCGAGCGCGCTGACCGCCTGGATCGTCCCGCCCGCGAACCAGGGGCGGCGCAGCCGGGCCAGCGCCTCCCGGCGGGCGACCAGGCCGCCCACGCCGGTCGGGTACCCGAACACCTTGTACCAGCTCACGGGGACGAAGTCGGCCCGGACCCGGCTCAGGTCGAGGCGGTTGGCGGGCGCGAACGCGGCCGCGTCCAGGAGCACGTCGCAGCCGTGCGCGTGGGCGAGGTCGACCCAGCCCAGCGGGTGCTGGACGCCGCTGAAGTTGCTCTGCGCGGGGAACGCCAGCAGCCCGCCGCCGCCGCGCAGCGCCGCGGCGAGCTCGGCCTCGCGGACGCGCAGGTCGGGCCCGCGGACGGGCACGTGGGCGACCTCGGCGCCGCGCGCCTTCGCGAACTCCCTGATCCCGTTCACCGAGTTGTGGTTGTCGCCGGTGAGGACGAGCCGCCGGCCGCGCCCGAACGGGTAGGCCTCCCCGACGAGGCGGCACGCTCCGGTGGCGTTGTGGGTGAACACCACCGCGTACTCCTCGGGGGAGGCGTTGAAGAACTCCAGGACGGCCCGCCGCGCCCGTTCGACGAGCGCGGTGGAGGCGCTGGAGGTGGGGTTCTCCGAGTGCGGGTTGCCGTAGCAGCGCCCGGCGAGGCGCTCGGCGTGCGCGCGGATCTGGGCGGCGGCGGCGACGCCGGAGCCGGTGTAGTCCAGGTACGTGTGCCCGTCCAGGTGGCCGTACTCGGCGGCCCGCAGCTCGTCCAGCCGCCGCGTCTCCGCGTAGCCGGGCATGAGCTCGGCGCGGAAACCGGATGAAATTCTCACAAATCTCCCCCGCCTACATAAGCCGCATTCCTCACTAAACGGTCCAAAATCCCCAATGGGGATACAAGGGTGCGGGGGTGGCCTTAAATGGCCCGCGGAGAAGGGTTTCTATGTCCTGCGGGTGAGGACCAGGCAGGCTCCCGCGAGGAACAACGCGGCGAACCCGCCCAGCACCGCCCAGTCCACGGCGACCGGCCGCGAGAAGGTGTCGCCGTACGAGGCGAGAAGGGGCGGGCCCAGCGGCGAGCGGCCCGTCGCCCAGAGCCCGTCCACCCCGAGGCTGTGCCCGAGCCCCTCGAACGCCCAGCGGTTGGACATGGCGCAACTGAGCCATCGTCCGGGCGCCGCCATCACTGGGACGGGCAGGATCGCGCCGACGAACAGCACCTGCGGGAAGCAGAGCATCGGCAGGGCCATCGTGGCCTGGGCCGGATCGGTGACCGACGCCGACACGAGCAGACCCAGTGCCAGCGCCGCAACCGAGCACAGCAGCAGCGTCACGAACAGCTCCCCGTAGGTGCCCCACCCCATCGCGGGCAGCCTGTCCAGGGCCCGCAGGACGCCGAGCATCAGCGCGTCCACCGCGGCCAGCAGCGGCAGCAGGACGGCGGCCTTCGCCAGCACGTACGGTCCGACCCTCAGGCCGGTGAGCCGCTCCCTCCGCAGCACGGGCAGCTCGTTGCAGATCTGCAGGAGCCCGTAGGTCAGGCCGAAGAAGAACCCGCCGAACGCGATCCAGAACAGGATCATCACCGTCGCGCCGGGGCTGGGGGACTCCGGCGCGAACGCGCCCGGGCGGAACAGGACCGCGAACATCGCCAGCACCATGAGCGGGGAGCCGATCAGCACGGCGAGGGTGAGCCGGTTGCGGGTGAGCAGGTCCAGGCTGCGGCGGGTGAGCAGCGCCCACTGCCGCAGCGGGCCGATCCCCGGCCCGGACGCCGGCGGAGCGGACGCGCCGAACCGCCCCTCCCAGTCGTGCGCGTCCCCCTCGGCCAGGTGCAGGTAGATGTCCTCCACCCGGTCCGCCCGGAACCGCTCACGGGCCTCGCGCGGGCCGCCGTAGAACGCCAGCCGCCCGTCCTGGGAGAGGACGGCCACCCGGTCGCACACGAGGACGTCCGGCGGGTGGTGCGTGGTGAGCACCACCGTCGTCCCCGCGTCCGCGAGCCCGCGCAGCAGCCGCATCAGGTCGGCCGCGGCCGCCGGGTCGAGCCCGGAGGTGGGCTCGTCCAGGAAGAACACGCGCGGCCGCGTCAGCAGCTCGACCGCGATGCTGGCCCGCTTGCGCTCACCGCCGCTCAGCGACCCGACGCGCTGCCCCTCCCGGCCGGTCAGCGCCAGCGCCTCCAGCACGCCGTCCACGGCGCGCTCGGCCCGCTCCGGGGACGTCCCCGCGGGCAGCCTGAGCCCCGCCGCGTACCGCAGGGTGCGCCGCAGCGGCATCTCCAGGTGCACGATGTCGTCCTGCGGGACGTAGCCGAGCGAGCCGGCGGCCGGAGCGCTCCCGCCGCCGTCGTAGCTGACCTCGCCCTCGGCGGGCGGCCGGACGCCCGCGATGGCGTCCAGGAGGGTGGTCTTGCCCGCACCGCTGCCGCCGATGATCGCCACCAGCTCCCCGGCGCCGATCGACAGCGACACCTCCCGCAGCGTCCGCCGCCCCCCGGCCGCGCGCTGCCCCACCTCGCGGACCTCGATCATCTGTCCTCCCGCCGGGCGGCCCCACCCCGACGATGAACGATCTTCCGGTGCGCGTCCAGCCGCCGGAGCGCGCCGGCCGCGGCGGTTTCCGGTCAGTCCGGGGCGTCGTCGTCGGGGTCCCCGGCGGCGATCCCGGCGAGGGTCTCCAGAGCGCGCGCGAGGACGTCCGGCGGCGGGGAGGCCAGGCCGAAGCGGACGGCGCGCGGGGCGGCGCCCCCGCCCACGACGAAGGCGGCGGCCGGGGTGACGGCGATCCCCCGCCGGGCCGCCGCCGCCACGAACGTCTCCGCCCGCCACCGCTGCGGCAGCTCCCACCAGCAGAAGTACGAGGCGGGGTCGGACCGGACGGCCGCGCCCTCCAGTCGGCTCGCCGCGATGCGCTGGCGGGCCGCCGCGTCGGCGCGCTTGGCGCGGGTGACCGTCTCGACCGTCCCGTCGGCGATCCAGCCCGCGGCCGCCTCCAGCGCGAAGCCCGCCGGACCCCAGGCGCCGGAGCGCAGCGCGGCGGCGACGCGCCCGGCGAGCGCGGCGGGCGGGACGGCGAAGCCGAGGCTCAGGCCGGGGGCGAGGCGCTTGGAGAGGCTGTCGACCAGCACGGTGCGGTGCGGCGCGTGCGCCGCCAGCGGCTCGGGCCCGCCGCCGGGCAGGAACGCCCAGATGCGGTCCTCGACGGCGTGGAGGCCGAGCCGTTCCAGCGCGCCGGCCAGCTCGGCGCGGCGCTCGGGCGGCATCGTCGTCCCGCAGGGGTTGTGCAGCGTCGGCTGGACGTAGACGGCGCCGAGGGGGGCGGCGCGATGGGCGTCGGCGAGCGCGTCCGGGCGCAGCCCGTGCCCGTCCATCGCGATCGGGACCGGCGTCACCCCGAGCCTGGCCGCGATCCCCTTGATCACCGGATAGGTCAGGGCCTCGACGCCGAGCCGGCCGCCCGCCGGCACGAGCGCCGCCACGGCCCCCGCGATGGCCTGCCGGCCGTTCCCCGCGAACAGGACCCCGTCCGGGGCGGGCCGCCAGCCGGGGGTGGCGAGCAGCGCCGCCGCGGCCTCGCGGGCGGCGCCGGTGCCCGCGACGCCCGCGGGCCCGAGCGCGGCGTCGAGGACGTCCGGGCGGCGCAGGCGCTCCAGCCCCGCGGCGAGCAGGGCGGTCTGCTCGGGCACCACCGGATAGTTCAGCTCCAGGTCGACGCGCGCGGCCGCCGGCTCGGCGAGCGCGGGCCCCGGCGGGCGCTCGCCCGCGCGGACGAAGGTCCCGCGCCCGACCTCGCCGACCACGAGACCGCGCCTGGCCAGCTCCCGGTACACGCGGTTCGCCGTGGAGCCCGCGATGCCCCGGCGCCGGGCGAAGGCCCGCTGCGGCGGCAGCCGCTCGCCCGGGCGCAGCCGCCCCGCCGCGATGTCGGCCGCCAGCTCGTCCGCGACCCGCCGGAAGTCGTCCATGCGCCACCCCATATTGCACCGAGCACAATGTTCTTATTGCTTTGAGATTACTCCGACTCCTAGCCTTGGAGCACCTTGACCGACTGGAGTGCAATGATCTCGTACGCGGCCGTCGCGGCCATCGCCCTCTTCGCCCTCGGCCTCGTCCTCACCCCGGGGCCCAACATGATCTATCTGGTGTCGCGGTCGGTGACCCAGGGCCGCCGGGCCGGGCTGATCTCGCTCGGCGGCGTCGCCGCGGGCTTCCTCGTCTACGTCGCGGCCGCGACCGCGGGGCTCACCACCGTGTTCGCGCTCGTCCCGCCGCTCTACGCGGCGATCAAGATCGGCGGGGCCTGCTACCTGCTCTGGCTGGCGTGGCAGGCGCTGCGGCCGGGCGGCACGACCGCGTTCGCCCCCGCCGACCTGCCCGCCGACCCGCCGCGCCGGCTGTTCGCCATGGGGCTGGTCACCAACCTGCTCAACCCCAAGATCGCCGTCCTGTACGTGTCGCTGCTGCCGCAGTTCGCCGACCCCGCGCGCGGGAACGTCGCCGCCCAGATCCTGCTGCTCGGCGCCGTCCAGGTCACGATCGCCGTCACGGTCAACGCCCTCATCGTGCTCTGCGCCGGCTCCATCGCCGCCTTCCTCGCGCGCAGGCCCGGCTGGCGGCGCGCCCAGCGGTACGTGATGGGCTCGGTGCTGGCGGGCCTCGCCGTCCACATCGGCCTGCGCCCCGCCGCCGCCTGACCCCGGGGACGCCGCGCCCCGCCAAGGCCGACGCGCCCGGCGCCGATTTGCAGGTCCTTGCCATGATGGGCCGGTGATCGCACGACAGGACACGCCCGGCGGCCGCGACGCGGACGAGCGGCCGCGGAACCGGGGCGGGCCGCCCGGATGGCGGCGCCCCGACGCCTCCATGTCGCTGCTGGCCGACCTGTTCGCCGGCAAGCACCTCGACCCGGGGTACGCGGAGGCCGCGGCGCGCCGCGCCGCATCCGGCGGGAGCGCGCCGCCGCGGCGGCGGCTCCG
>NZ_JBEUPD010000054.1:0-41368 GCF_040492135.1 Actinomadura sp. NPDC000600 | reverse complement strand
CGCGGCCGGTCGGCTGACCGCAGGACGTGATCGTCCAGATGGACATAGAGTGCGGTCAGAAGGGCGTCCAGGTTTGTCTTCACACACTGATCATGGGCGCCCTTCGTCATGCCCGCAGCGGTTCAGAAAACCCCCATCAACGATCTAGGGCATGCCCGGCTTCTGCAGTTCCTTGCGGTAGATCCAGAACAGCATCCGCTGGCCGGGGCGTTCGGTGATGCCCCAGATGCGGTCGCCTCCCGAGTACGGGTCGAACGCCAGGGACTCCCCGCCGATCGGCCCGACCACGTGGAACGGCGCGTTCCCGTCGCCGTCGCGATCGCTGTAGACGCTGCCGGGCGAGGCGCCGTTGGACACGTCGTAGTAGAGGGTGTCGCCAGTCCCGCTGTGGTACACGGCGGCTCCCTGGACGTGGGTGAGGTTCGTCCCGAACACGGTCGTCGAGGTCACCCGTCCCGACCCGTCGGTCTTCAGCGACCCGTCGGCGTTGAGGGGCCAGCGCACCGCGCGCATGGGCTTGGCGGACGTCACCCCGCCCTCGATCTTGTACTCCGCGGTGAGCAGGCTCGCGGGCGAGGTCGTCGGGTCGTAGGTGACGGTGCTGAAGCACAGGTCCTTGTCCCTGGCGGACGGCACCACGTCCCAGGCCGGGCAGGCCCCGGCGTTCTCGGGCCTGTACATGCCGGTCTGGAACAGGGCGTACTTCTCGTTGTGCGCGTAGAACCGGCCGTCGGCGCCCACGCCCAGGATGTTCTGGCCCGTCGCCACCCGGTAGGTGCGACGGACGTCGTACACGCGCAGACCGGACGTGTCGGCGGTGTAGAGGAAGTTCCCGGCCAGCGCGACGCCGCCCTGGTGCTGCTTGGCGTCGTCGACGCCCTTGACCGAGACGGTCCCGGCCGGGGAGTTGGCGGGCGAGACCTCCTGGACGGCGAGCTTCCCGCCGGCGGTCACCGTGGGGATGGCCAGCGTGACCGGCTGGTAGACGCCCTTGGCGTCCACTCGGGGGCGGGGCCCCACCGTGACGCGCGACCCGTCCGTCACCCAGTCGGACCCCGACTTGTGCCGGTGGTACCAGCTGAGCGCCACGCCGTCGAGCTGCGCCGTCCGGCTGATGGCGACGCCCTGTGGGATCCAGTACTGGCTGCTCTTGTCACCGTTGTCGAAGCACCACGCGCCGAGCGTCACCTTCGCGTCGACGGCCTTGACCGCGTCGTTGGAACCGCAGCCGCTCTTCCAGGTGAGACCGTTCGCCGCGCCGGCCGCCGCCGCCGCGAGGTCCTTCTGCCGCGTCATGCCGCGCGCCGGGTCCGCGGCCATGGCGTCGAGCTGCCTCAGTGCCTCCGCCGAGACGGGGGCGGCCTTCAGGGTGAACGACACTCCGGGCAGCGGCGCGGTGTCGCCGGGGGCGGCGGCCGCGGCGACGGCCGAGACCGCCAGGTCGCGCGTCGCCCCGGACGGCGGGGCCAGCGCCACGGCGACGGCGAGCGAGGCGGCGCCCGCGCCGAGGCCGATCGCGGCCGTTCTTCCGCGGGCGGCCTTTCCGCGGCTCGGCGTCCTTAGGCGGGGGGACATGGAGTCCTTTCCGTGGAGGCGGGCAGGAAGTAGGACAGAACGGAGATGTTAGACACCACATGATCATCTGTCAGAGCGTTGTGAAAGGTTCCTGATTCCGCCCGCCGCCCCTCCGCCCGCGCCGGGCGTGGCGCACGTCACTTTGCGGTTCGTTTCCCACCCCAGGGGAATGTCTTAGCCGGGCCATAGGTTGCGCAATGCGGGCGAGCTTGCGAGGTGACCGGGACATGTACGAGGCAGTCACGGCACCGGTCCGTCCCCCGGCCGAAGCCGACCCGTTCCCGCTCCGGGAGGAGCCCGACGAGCAGGCCCCGCGGCGCCCGTGGTGGCGGCGCAAGGCCGGCCTGATCCTCCAGTGGGCCCTGGTCCTCGGCGCCCTCGCCGCACTCCCCCTCTACCGCGACGAGCTCCCCGACCTCGGCGCCATCTTTACGGCCGTGTCGCACGCCGACCCGGGCTGGCTGGCCGTGGTCGTGCTGGCCGTGGCGGGCTCGATGGGCGCGTTCGCCCGGCTGCAGCGCCGGCTGCTGCGCGTCGGCGGGCTGCGGATGCCGCTGCGCCGCGCGTTCGCGATCACCTACGCGGGCAACGCCCTGTCCACGACGCTGCCGGCGGGGCCGGCGGTGAGCGTCGTCTACACGTTCCGGCAGTTCCGCCGCGCCGGCGCCTCGGCGCAGCTCGCCACCGCGGTGATCCTGGCCGGCGGCGTGATCACCACCTCGGCCTACTCCCTGATCGGCCTCGTGGCGCTGGTGGCCGACCCGCACGCCCGCGGTATCGCGCTGCTGGCCCTCGCCGTCCCGCTGGTCCTGGCCGTCCTGCTGGTGCCCGCACTGCGGTGGCGCCCACTCCGCGCCCTGCTGACGGCGCCGCTGCGCCGCGGCTACCGGGCCGCGCTCGCCAACCCCAGGATCGCCCCGTACGCGGAGCGGCTGGCCGGCGTCCGCGACATCCTGCGCCCGACCCTGCGCGACTGGGCCGCGCTCATCGCGCTGGCCCTGCTGAACTGGGTGTTCGACATCCTGGCGCTGCTGTCGGCGGCGCACGCGGTCGGCATCCAGGTGGCCCCGAACGGCGTCGCCCTCACCTACTTCGCCGCCCAGGCGGCGGGCAGCCTGCTCCCGCTGCTGCCCGGCGGCCTCGGCGCCATCGAGGGCAGCATGGCCGCCTCTCTGGTCGCGTTCGGCGCGACGCTGTCGCCCGCCGCCGCGGCCGTCGGCCTCTACCGGCTCGTGTCCTACTGGGCCGTCGTCGCGGTGGGCTGGATCGCCTGGGCCGCGCTGCACGAGGGGCCGCGCGTCCCGGCCCGCGCCAAGGCGCGGCTGGCCGGTACCGGCCGCCTGATCGTCGACGGCATGTCCACGGTGGCGTTCCTCACGCCCTATGCCGCCGTCCCGTCCCAGACCCCCGCCGAGGCGCCGCGCCCGTAGGCTCCGCCTCCGTCCGGAGACCGACGACCCGGCGGGACCTTCGACCGAGATCGCCCTCCCGGGGAATCAGGGCCCCGCGACAAGGGCTTTAGTGGTCGTCGACGTACCCCCGCCACGGAACGGACCACCATGCACGGATCGCCCGACCGCTCGTCCGGACCCTCGGCGACCGGCCCCGGCCCGGCCGCGTTCCGCTCGGTGCTGAGCAGGTTCGCGACCGGCGTGGTCGCCGTCACCGCCATCGACTCCGCCTCGGGCCTCCCCGCGGGCCTGGCCGTGAACTCGTTCACGTCCGTCTCCCTCGACCCGCCCCTCGTGGCGTTCTGCGTGGCGCACACGAGCAGGACGTGGCCGATCCTGCGCGCCTCGGACCGCTTCTGCGTCAACATCCTCGCCGCGCCGCAACTGGAGGTCTCCGAGCAGCTCGCCTTCGGCAGCGGCCCCGACAAGTTCACCGGCGTCGACTGGACGCACGGCCCCGGCGGCGCCCCCCTGATCGACGGCGCCCTGGCGTGGATCGAGTGCTCGGTGGAGCAGGAGCACACCGCCGGCGACCACCTGCTCGTCGTCGCCCGCGTCCACGACCTCGCCGAGCACCGCGACGGCGATCCCCTGGTCTTCTACCGGAGCGGCTACGGCGCCTTCACGCGCTTCACACCGTCTCGGGGGCTCTGAGACGGGCCAGCACCTGGACGGGGTCGGCCAGGACCTCGGCGAAGGCGAACTCGGCCGCTCCCACCAGGGTGGTGTCGTCGCCCAGGGCGGCCGTGCGGAGCTTCACCTTCTCCCTGGGGGCGGCGAGGGCGCTGGTCGCGAGGACGCTGCGGATCTGGGCGGCGGCGCCCAGGTAGATGTCGCGGAGCGTGCCGCCGAAGATGACCAGGCCCGGGTTGAAGACGTTGACGAGGTTGGCGACGCCGAGACCGAGCCAGGTGCCGACGCGGTGCAGCGCCTCCCGGGCCGTGATGTCGCCGGCGTCGGCGGCGGCGACGATGTCGCGGACCGCGTCGCGCCCGGCCTGGCCGGGGATCTCCTCGCGGCCTGCGTGGGCCAGCAGCGTCCGCTCCCCCACCTCGGCCTCCAGGCAGCCCTTCGAGCCGCAGGCGCAGGGCCGGCCGTCGGGGTTGATGACCATGTGCCCGATCTCGCCGCCGAAGCCCTCGTCGCCGCCGAGCAGCCGGCCGTGCGCGATGATGCCGCCGCCGACGCCGACGTCGCCGTGCAGGTAGATGAGGTTGTCGCAGTTCACCCCCGCGCCGCGCTCGTGCTCGGCGAGGGCGCCGAGGTTGGCGTCGTTGCAGACCGAGACGGGGATGCCGAGGCCGAGGCGGCGGGACAGCGCGTCGCCGAGCCGTAGGTCGCCCACGTCCAGGTTCGGCCCGAACATGATCGTGTCGTCGGAGCGGCGGACGGTGCCGGGGAAGCCGAGGGCCGCCCCGACGCAGACGGCGTCGCGCTCGGCCTTGCGGACGAGGGACCGGGCGCCGGCCACCAGCACGCCCAGCAGGTCGCCCGGGTCGGCGTCGCGGGCACGGACGCCCTCCCGGCGGTCCAGCACGACGCCGCCGAGGCCGACGCGCGCGACGACGAGCCGGTCGACGCCGACCTCGAACGCCAGCACGTACACGCGGGTGGACTCGGGCCGCACCACCAGGGACGGGCGCCCGGCGCGGCGTCCCGGCCCGCGCGGCAGTTCCTCGCGCACCAGCCCGGCGGCGGTGAGGTCGGAGGTCAGCGCCATGATCGTGCTGCGGTTGAGGCCGAGGGACTCGGCGAGCACGGCCCGGGAGGCGGGGCCCCGCAGGTGCACGAAGCGCAGCAGCGTCCCGAGGTTGTGGCGCCGGATGTCCTCTTGTGACGGGCCCGCCTTCATCATCGGCGCAGCCCCAGCTCTCCGCTGGTCCCGGAGGTGATCAGCTCGACGACCTCCCGGTGGGTGACGTCGGCGGTGCGGACCTGGGCGACCATCCGGCCGAGGTAGAGGGCGGCGATCCGGTCGGAGACCGCGAACACGTCGTTCATGTTGTGCGAGATCAGCACGACGGCGAGGCCCTTGTCGGCGAGCCGCCGGACGATCTCCAGGACCTGCTGGGTCTGCGCGACGCCGAGCGCGGCGGCGGGCTCGTCCAGCACCACGAGCTTGCTGTCCCACAGGACGGCGCGGGCGATCGCCACCGTCTGCCGCTGCCCGCCCGACAGCGTCGAGATCCGCTGCCGGACCGAGCCCATCGTGCGGACGGCGAGCCCCGACAGTGTCGAGCGCGCCATCTCCTCCATGAGGGTCTCGTCCAGGGCGAGGCCGCGGCGCTCCTCGCGGCCGAGGAACAGGTTCTGGACGATGTCGAGGTTCTCGCAGAGCGCGAGGTCCTGGTGGACGATCTCGATGCCGAGGCGGGTGGCGTCGCGGGGGCCGCCGACCCGCACCGGCCGGCCCTCGAAGCGATACTCGCCCCGGTCGAACGGGTGGATGCCGCCGATGCACTTGACCAGGGTGGTCTTGCCGGCGCCGTTGTCGCCGACGAGCGCGGTGACCTCGCCGGGATAGGCGGAGAAGGCGACGTCCTGCAGCACCTTCACGGAGCCGAAGCTCTTGTCGATACCGCGCAGGTCCAGGACCGGCGTCACTGACATGCCGAGGGGCTCCCACCGTGCCGCACCGCCGCCGCGCGCCAGGCGGTCGTGATCAGTGAGGATATCAGCAGGATTGCCCGGCCCGATACCGCCGGAGGGCCGCTCTGGGCGGTCCTCCGGCCAGGCCGGGGAGCCGATGTCACGGGCCACCGGCTCCCCGGCCTCCCCGGCCCGGTTCACGGCGTCACCGCGCCCACGCGGTCACCGTCCAGTGCTGGAGCGGCGTCGCCGCGCCAGGGCGTCGATGCTCGCGGCGAGCAGCAGCACGACCCCGGTGATGAGGTAGCTCAGGTAGGCCTTGGTGCCGAGCAGCCCCAGCCCGTTGTCGATGAGCGCGATGACGAGGCCGCCGAGCACGGCGTCGCGGGCCTTGCCACGCCCGCCGAAGAGGCTCGTCCCGCCGATGACCGCGGCGCCCACCGCGTACAGCAGCGTGTTCCCGCCGCCCGCGTCGGTGGCGACCGAGTTGAGGCGGGACGCGGCGACGATGCCGCTGATCGCGGCCATCCCGGACGCGATCATGAAGACGGAGATCCGGATGCGGGTGACGTTGATGCCGGCCCGGCGGGCGGCCTCGGCGTTGCCGCCCACCGCGTAGATGTGCCGGCCGTAGGCGGTGCGGCCGAGTACGAACGTGCAGACCACGAGCAGGACACCGACGAGCAGCACGCCCCACGGGATCCCGCCGAGGTCGATCAGCGGGCTCGGGGCGCGGTCCAGGCTCAGCACGTAGGTGCTGATCAGGAGCGCGGCGGCGACGACGGCGCACTGGGCGATCACGAAGCCCAGCGGCTTGGAGTGCAGGTTGCGGAGGTGCTGGCGGCGCCAGCGCAGCAGCAGCGTCGCGGTGTAGCCGACGACGCAGGCGACCGCGAGCGTCCAGCCGAGCCAGACCGGCATGTTCTTGTTGGACAGCGCCACGACGAAGTCGTCGCGGACTGGCACCGTGCCGCCCTCGCCGATGAGCCGCAGCGTGATGCCCTGAAGGCCGAGGAAGAACGCGAGCGTCACCACGAACGAGGGGATGCGCAGGAAGGCGACGAGCCAGCCGATCGTGGTGCCGATGACGATGCCGATCGCCACGGAGCTGATCACCGCGACGTACCAGGGCTGTCCCGAGTCGACGATCAGTTTGGCCATCACGGCCGCGCAGACGCCGCTGGCCACGCCGGCCGACAGGTCGATCTCGCCCAACAGCAGGACGAAGACGAGCCCCATCGCGAGGATCGTGATCGGCAACGCCTGCGTGGACAGGTTGGCGATGTTGCCCTTGCTGAGGAACGTGTCGGGCTTCAGGATCGTGAACAGCACGACCAGGGAGATCAGGCCGAGGACGGCGGGCAGCGCGCCCAGCTCGCCGGCCCTGATCTTGTGCCAGTAGTCCAGCAGCGCGGACCGCGAATCGTGCCGGCGCCGGTCGGTCGAGAAATCCGAGTCCGCCAGCTTCATGGCGGTCTCCTTGCCATTGGGGAGGTCGGTGGACACCTGGCCCCCTTTCAGATGCTCTCGGCGGCGGTCTGCGGCGCGAGGCCGAGATCACCGGAACGGCCGGCGGTGATGAGCTCCACGACCTGGCCGTGGGTCACCTCGGAGCGAGCGACCTCCGCGGCGACCCGGCCGAGGTAGAGGGCGGTGATGCGGTCGGCCACCTCGAACACGTCGTTCATGTTGTGCGAGATGAGCACGACGGCGTGCCCGGTGTCGGCGAGGCGCCGGACGAGGTCGAGGACCTGCCGGGTCTGCGCGACGCCGAGCGCGGCGGTGGGCTCGTCAAGGATCACGACCTTGGACTCCCACAGCGCCGCCTTGGCGATGGCGACGGTCTGCCGCTGCCCGCCGGACAGGCTGGCCACCTGCTGCCGGACGGACTTGACGGTGCGGACCGACAGCCGGGCGAGGGTCTCCCGGGCCGCCTCCTCCATGGAAGGCTCGTCCAGCACGATGCCCTTGCGCCGCTCGCGGCCGAGGAACATGTTCTGCACGATGTCGAGGTTGTCGGCGAGCGCGAGGTCCTGGTAGACGACCTCGATCCCGAGGTCGGACGCGGTCCGCGGCCCGTCGATCGAGACGGGCCGGCCCTCGAACTCGATCCGTCCCGAGTCGATGGGGTGGATCCCGGCGATGCACTTGATCAGGGTCGACTTGCCGGCGCCGTTGTCGCCGACGAGGGCCATCACCTCGCCCAGCCGCACGGTGAAGTCCACGTCGTGCAGCACATGGACGGCGCCGAAGCTCTTGTTGAGCCCGGTCAGGCGGAGGACGGGATCTCCGTTTTCAGCCACGTGTTTCCTTCCACGGGTTCGAGCGTCATGCCCGTGGCGGGCCCCTGGCGTCCCGGGTTTCCGGGGACCCGGGGCGCCCTCAGCGGTGCGGGGCCCGCCACGAGGTCAGCGCGGGGCTCCTACTGGATGCCCGCGGTCTTGCACTTGGCCGCGAAGGAGCCCTTGCACAGGTCCTCCTTCTTGACGAAGCCGTCGTCGGTGACCTGCTTGACGTTGTCCTTGTAGACGCCGATCGGGGTCAGCAGCACCGAGGGGACGTCGCGCTTGCCCTCCGGGTCGTTCGTGGTCCCGTTGGTCTCGCCCTTCTCACCCTTGATGAGGGCCACGGCGAGCTTGGCGGCCGCGTCGGCCTCCTGCTTGACCGGCTTGTAGACCGTCATGCACTGGGTCTCGTCCAGGATGTTCTGCAGGCCCTGCAGGGTGGCGTCCTGGCCGGTGACGGCGACCTTGCCGGCCTGCTTGTTCTTCTTGAGGATCGAGATGACCGCGTTGCCGATGCCGTCGTTGGCGGCGAGCACACCGTCGATCTTGCCGTGCTGCTCGGTCCACATCTGCTCGAAGATCGTGGCGGCCTTCTCGGCCTTCCAGTCCGGGACGGGCTGCTCGGCGACCTTCTTGTAGGTGCTCGCCTGGTCGAGCACGTTGTGCGCGCCCTTGGCGAACAGCGTCGCGTTGTTGTCGGTCGGGGCGCCGTTGAGGTAGGCGATGTTGGCGCTCTTGTCGCCGAGGCACTTCTGCAGGCCCTTGCCGAGCTCCTCGCCGACCTTCACGTTGTCGAAGGAGACGTAGTAGTCGGCGACGCCGCCGAGGGTGAGCCGGTCGTAGTCGATGGTCTTGACGCCCTGCGCCTGCGCCTTGCGCTGGACGGCGGCCGCCGAGTTGGAGTCGATGCCGTCCACGACGAGGACCGTGACGCCGCTGGTGAGCATCTGGTCGGCGATCGTCTGGAAGCGCTGGGTCGAGCCTTCGGCGTTCTGGATGTCGTAGGCGACGCCGGCGGCCTTGAAGGCCTGCTCCAGGTACGGCCGGTCGAAGCTCTCGTACCGGACGGAGGAGGTGGTGTCGGGCAGGATCACGCCGACCTTGCCCTTCGAACCGGAACCGCTCTTGCTGTCGGAGTCGCCGTCCCCGCACGCGGTGAGGCTGAGCGCCGCCGCCGTCGTGACGGCCAGCAGGCTGAGGATCCCCTTGCGCATTGCCCGGGTCCTTTCTGGGGGTGGCCGCCGTGCCGCGGCCGGGGGGTGTAGCCGGTGCCGGTGAGCGAGATCACATGCTACCGACGGGAATGTTGTGTCCCGCAACTTATGTCGCGCTTGTCCGTCGCGCCAGACCTGAGACCGTGTTGATTTGTTGTCGGCGGTAACAATCACGTAACACGAGATCAACACGGGTGGAACACAAGGGGGCCGGAGGTGGGGGCGGGAAGGCGCCCGACGCCGCGCGGGCGCGCTCGCATGGGCCCAGGTCGGCGAAATGTTCCGCGGGTCAACATTCACCGCGGCCCGCGGTCACGGCATGGCTCACTCCGGCGGCACCGCACGCGCAGGGGCGGCGCCACCGCGATCCGAAGCGGCTCCGGGATCAGGCGGCTCCGGGATCAGGCGGCTCCAGGCTCGGGTTGTTCCGGGCTCGGGCTGTCCCGCGATCGGGTGGTCTCGGGCAGGGTCGGGCTCGGGCCCTGCCCGGGCCGCGCGGAGCCGGGCTCAGGCGGACAGGACGCGGGCGACGCGGTCGGCCGCGGCGGAGGCGTCGGCGGCGGGCGCGATGCGCTCGGCCCACGACCACCAGTACCACCAGCCGTCCGCGCCCTGCTCCGCCAGGATGTTCTCGGTCAGGGCGGCCGCTTCCGGATTCATCACGTGCAGGCTGGGCGACTGGCCGCGGGGCAGGGTGAGACGCACCCGGAGACCGCGCTTGACCAGCTCCTCGCCGAGTTCTTCCAGATATTCGATCCGCGTCTTCGAGGGCGCGGCTGTTCCCGTGTCGTCAGGCGTCATCCTTGTTTCCTCACGGACTCCGTGCGGCCCGACGTGCGATTCAGCCTCCCTCTTCACCCGCCCGCGCGCAAGCACCCCGGCCTGTCGGCGGGGAGGCGGACGGGGCGGGGCCGCGAGGGCGCACCGCGTTTCGGAGGTCGCCCGGACCCTATCCGGGATATCTTGCGCTTGGCAGATGAACCGGCAGATGGGGGCGACAATGACGGTGGGCGCGGGTGCCCAGCCAGGATCCGGGCCGTCCGCCGCACCGGCCGGCGGCGCGGCGCGGGGCGGGCGGACGTGGCACCGGTTCCACTACGCGGTCGGCGTGTTCGTCGTCGCCTACGGCGTGGCGAGCCTCGCGACCGCGGTGGCGCTGTGGGGCGACCGGCTGGACGAGGTGGAGGGCTACTTCGGGTCCGGGCCCGCCACGGGGATCCTCGTCTTCGTCAAGGCGGTCGAGGCGCTGCTCGTGCTCACCGCGGCGGCGGGGGTGGTGCTCCGCCGCGACCTGCTCCTGGTCCCGCCCGTCGCGGGGTGGATGGCCGGGTTCGCGATGTTCGCCGTCCTGGACGTCTTCACCGGCCGGTGGGGCGGTCTCGTCGAGCACCTGGCCTACCTGGCGGGGTTCGTCGTCCTGCTCTTCCTGTCCTACGGGCTTAGCGCGAAGGCCCAGCTCGCGGGCGCGCCGCAGGAGCCCGCGCCGGAGGGCTCCCCGCGCGGTCCGGGCGGGCTGACCCGGACGCAGGAGTTCGCGCTCCAGGCCATCAACCGGGCCGCGGCCCTCACCGGCCCGCGCCCGCGCCCGGAGAAGCGCGGCTGATCTTTCTTGGCAGAAGTTGCCCTTGGTGGCGGCCCCGGCCGGTGTCACGTTGTGGCTCATGAGAGCCCGAAAACTGGCACTGCCTGTGGTGATGGCGGTGTCCCTGGCGGCCCCGGCGTCGCTCGCCGCGCCCGCGGCCGCGCTGCCCGCCGCACCCGCGGCCGACTGCGACCCGACCCGGACCGCACCGGTCTACCGGGGCAAGGTCCCCTCCCCCGAACAGGTCCTCGGCTTCGACCTCGGTGAGCGGCCGGTCAGCGCCGCCGAGTCCGACACCTACCTGGAGACGGTCGCCGCCAAGAGCGAGCGCGTCGTGTCCGGGACGCTGGCCACCACCGCGCAGGGCCGTCCGCTGAAGTACGCGATCGCCGGACGGCCCGAACTGGTCTCCAAGGCGGGGCTGGCCAAGGTGCGGACGGAGGCCGGGCTCCTGCGCGACCCCCGCACCCCCGCCGCGCTCGCCAAGCGGATCACCGATCGCGGCGTCCCGATCCTGTGGGTCAGCGGCAACGTCCACGGCGACGAGCCGAGCGGCACGGACGCGGCGCTGCGGGTGCTGCGCGACCTCGGCGACCGCGCCGACTGCGCCGCGACCGGGATCCTCGCCAACGCGCTCGTGGTCGTCCTGCCGACGCAGAACCCGGACGGGCGCACGCTGGAGACGCGGCAGAACGCCTACGGCTTCGACATGAACCGGGACTGGTTCGCGCGCACGCAGCCGGAGACCGACGGCAAGCTCGCGATGCTGAACCAGTATCCGCCCGCGCTGTACATCGACGCGCACGAGATGGGCGGCGACTCCTACTTCTTCCCGCCGAACGCCGACCCGATCTACCACGAGACCCCCGAGCAGGCGGTCGGCTGGATCAACGACCTGTACGGCCCGGCGATGGCCGCCGAGTTCACGCGGCAGGGCATCGACTTCTTCAACCGCGACGTCTACGACCTCTTCTACCAGGGGTACGGCGACTCGGTGCCGACCAGCGCGTTCCACGCCGCCGGGATGACGTACGAGAAGGGCGACGAGAGCCCGTACCCGGACCGGGTGAAGGAGCAGTACCTCACCCAGTGGGTGTCGCTGTCGGCGGCGGCGCGCGGCCGGCACCGGATCCTCACCGAGTGGCGGCAGATGACGGTCGACGCCTACGAGCAGGGCAAGGCCGGGAAGCTCGAGCCCAACCAGGTCTACAACCCGCCGAACACGGTCGACCGGCAGGTGCCCGACCGGAAGGTGCGGAGCTACTTCCTGCGCGACGACGACCCGGCCAAGCGCGCGGAGACCGCCCTCATCGTGCGGCGGCTGCAGCGCATGGGCGTGCGCGTCGAGAGGCTGGCCAGGCCGCTGGCCGTGCCGGACTACAAGGCGTACGGGCGCCCTGAGGCCGCGACGACGCTGCCGGCGGGCACGTACTGGATCTCGATGGCGCAGGGCCAGAAGCACTGGATCCAGGCCATGCTGAACGAGGACTCCTACACGCCGTTCCCGTACTTCTACGACGTGACGGCGTGGAGCCTGCCACTGCTGGGCAACGTTTCCGGCGGGTCGTCCGGCGCCGTCCTGCACCCGCGGACCGTCCCGCTGCGGACGCTCCCGGCACCGCGTCCGGGGCACGAGGGTAAGGCGCCCAAGCTGGGCGTCCTCCAGCTGTCGGCCACGTCGTCGTCGGCGCGGCAGTCGGCCGGCTGGCTGAGGCACCGCCTCGACCGCGACTGGAAACTGCCGTTCACGCTGCTCACTCCGGCGGACGTCGCGGCGGGCAAGCTCAAGGGCGTCGAGGTCCTGGTCACGCCGAACGGCCCGGCCTCGTCCGCCTACACGGCCCTCGGCGACGCGGGGCGCGCCGCGCTCCAGCAGTGGACGCGGGACGGCGGCCGCTACATCGGCTGGCAGGGCGGCACGCAGCTCGCGGCGCGTCTCGGCCTGACGACCGCGACGCTCGCGGAGCCGACGTCCGACGTCCCCGGCACGCTGTTCCGCGTGAAGGTTGACAGGGCGAGCCCGCTGGCGAAGGGCGTCGGCGCGACGGCGTGGAACTTCACCTCCTACGACCCGGTCATGAGGGCGTCCAGCGGCGTCGTCGTGGCGTACCCGCAGGCGGACTCGCCCGACTGGTTCGTGTCCGGGTTCGAGCGGGGCGGGTCCGAACTGGGCGGCACGGCGGCGGTCGTTGACCAGCCCGTCGGGACGGGCCGGTCCGTGCTGTTCGCGGCCGAGCCCAACTTCCGCGCGTTCAGCGACGGGACGGCCAAGCTGCTCTACAACGCGATCCTCGGCCCCGACCCCGCGAAGGCCGCGGCGCCGCAGGCCACCGCGACCGCGAGGGCGGCCCAGGAGGCGGCGCAGCTTCCGTCGTACGAGTCGCCGATCCGCGTGTCGGTCAAGGCCGCGGACGCTGCCAAGACCGCGTCGCTGCTGCGGTCCGTCGGAGCGGCGTGGACGCGCAGCGGCGCCGGCGGCGTCGTCCACTACGTGATCGACAACCCGCGGGGCCTGCCGCTGGACCACCACCCGTTCGCCGGGCGCCTGCCGTCCCTGATCCGCAAGGCCGGGATCACACCGGTCGCGGTCACGCTTCCCTGACCGTTCCGCGCGGCGTGCCGGCCCGTCCGGCGCGCCGCGCCCTACCCTGCCCTGCGCCGCGCCCTATTTCCGGACCAGCCACGCGATCGCGGTCATCGTGCCGGGCGGGACCTCGGTGAAGCCGCCGTCCCGGACCGCGACCGCCGCCTTCTTCACGCACTCGCTCCACGGCACGTCCCGCGCCAGGTGGACGGGGGCGCCCGCCTCGACCCACGCCGCCACGTGCCTGCGGCGGCCCTGGCGGAGCAGCAGCTGGGCGGCGTGCCCGCACTGGGCGGCGGCCTTCCCCGTCGTCATCGTCACGTCAGGGTTGAGCGCGATCGCCGCGTACGGGGGCTCGGGCGGGGGCGCCGGCTCCTGCGCCTCGGCCAGTTCGAGGCCCGCGACCTGGAGCTTCGCCAGCTGGGGCGGGACGTCCGACACCGGTCCCGGCGGGAACGCCCGCACCTGCGCGCCCGCGTGCCGGACCGTGACGCCGGGCAGCGCCTCCGCCTCCGGCCACCGGACCCCGCGGGCCCGCCGCGTCACCTTCCTGATCCGGCGCGACTCCCACTCCCGGACGGCCTCCCGCCACTCCCCCTCGGGCTCGGCGGCGCGCGGGTCGGTCAGCAGCCGGACGACCGCGGTCGCCGCGGCCTCGCAGACCGCGCCGTGACTGGGCGGATCGGCCTTCTCGGCACGTACCACCAGTTGCATCGCCCACGGCGGATCGTCCAGGGGATCATAGTCGGGTCGCACGCGTGGAGTATTCCAAACCCCGTCCCGCTTCCCGGGAGCGGTAGTGGGTACTGCAACTCTTACCGTCCCCCGGACGTCGTTCAGGTACGGGAGGTCGCCGGTGACCAGTGGCGCATGGAGTGATTCCATACCGGGAGTCGGGACGTTCTTCGTCGGCATCGACGTCGCCCCCGGCCGCTACCGCTGCGAGGACGGCAAGGGCGGCTGGTGGGTGCGCTTCACCGGCCCCGGCGGAGGCGATCCCGTCGGCTCGTGGCCGCTGCCCGCCGGCCCCACCGAGATCGAGATCGCGCAGAGCGACTTCGCGTTCGAGACCCACGTCTCCACGTCCTGGCGGCGGATCGCGCCGCCGCGCGCCCCGGAGGACGGCGCCCCGGCCGAGCCGCGCCCCGTCGCCGACCCGGCGCTGCGCGCCGAGCTGGACACGATCGTCGCGCGCCGCAAGCCGCTGGTGTGGCTGGCGCCGCTGTCGGTGCTCGCCCTCGGCCTGGTCGGCTCCCCGCTGCTCGGCTCGCTGTGGCTGATCGGCCTCGGCATGCTGGCGGTGCTGGTCGCGCTCGGCACCCCGTCGGTCTCGCTGGACCTGCGGCGGGCCCGGGAGCTGGAGCGCCGCCGCGACCGCTACCTCGTCCCCGAGGACTTCGACGACGAGGGCCGCGTGCTGCTGGCGCGCGTCCAGGCGGCCGTCGACGCCGTCCGCGACTCCCAGGTCAACCGCGAGGGCCTGCTCGACGCGGTGGACAACGCCGTCACGCTGCCGCGCCAGGAATGGGAGATCGCGCAGGTCCTGGCGAAGCAGTCGAGGCTGCGCGCGGACCACGCCGAGATGGCCGAGACCGAGACGCTCCCGGAGGTGGAGGCGGCACTGCGGCCGCTGCGCGACAAGCTCGACACCTCGGTCGAGGCGGTGACGCGCCGCATCGAGGCCCTGGAGCGCTATGCGGAGCGCGCCAAGTCGGCCGACGAGGTCCTGCGCGCCCAGCGCCACCTGGAGGCGATCGCGGAGAAGGCGCACCAGTACGACGAACTGCTCGCCGACACCGTCCGCGACGACCTGGCCCTCCCCGCCATCGAGCGCCTGACCGAGCAGGGCGACGAACTCCTCCGAACCCTCCGCGAACGCCTCGCCCAGGCCGCCGAGGCAGGCGGAGAACTCCCGCCCCCCTCCTGAACCGCGGCCCCCGAGCCCCGTTCGCAAAGGCCCGATGGGTCGCTTGTCGAGATCGTGATCTTCCTGCGCCCACAGGCACCCGGAAAGGTGTCAAGATCACAACACAACTGAAACGGGCATGGACGGCGTTCCCTCCCCGCTGCGCCGCATGCCGCGACCAGGAGGTGTGGATGCGTCCACGTCGAACCATTCCGGTGCTGCTCGCCGCCCTGGCGGTGACGGTCCCGGCGTCCATCGCGGGGAGTGCGGGGACGGCGCTGGCCCAGGCGTCGATTCCGGCCCCCACCGTCACATCGGCCGACTACCCCGACGACGACGCCTGGCACGACGGTGTCGGGATCTACGGCGAGTTCACGATCGACGACCCCAGCGACCAGGCGGCGCGGTACTCGGTGTCCATCACCGGACAGCCGGGCCTGGATCTCGCCACCCGTGACGGCGCGCCCGTGACCGTGGCGATCGCCCCCCACCGCAGCGGGCCCGTCTACCTGACGGTCCAGTCCTTCGGCCCGGCGGGCGAGAACAGCCCGACGACGGACTACCTGTTCCTGGTGAAGGCGGGCAGCGCCCCGAAGGCCCACTGGAAACTCGACGAGCCCGCCGGGGCCCGCCAGTTCACGGCGGAGGCGCGGGAGGGCGACGACCCGGCCGTCGCGCAGGCGGCCGGAACGGTCTCCGCCGGCGCCGAGGGGCAGCTCGGGACGGCGGCGCACCTGGACGGCGGCCACGCCGACGCCGCGGCGCTCGTGGACACCGCCAAGAGCTTCACGGTGTCCGCCTGGGCCAGACCCGCGACGGATGGCGACTCCGTCGTCGTGGCGGCGACCGGTGAGGAGAAGAACGCGTTCTCACTCCAGTCGCGGGGCGGGCACTGGGCGTTCGTGAAGTCCGACGCGGACGCCCGCGGCGCGGCGATCAGGCAGGCCGTCGCGGAACAGCCCGTCTATCCCGGCACCTGGGCCCATCTGACCGGCTCCTACGACGCGACGCAGAAGAGGCTGCGGCTCTACGTGAACGGGGCCCTCGCGTCCGACGTCGCGTCCGGTGACCCGGCGTGGAGCGCGCAGGGCCCGCTGCGGCTCGGCGCCGGCGTCCGGCCCCGGGCGCACCCCTTCCTCGGTGATCTCGACGAGGTCCGGGTGTACGACCGGATCATCGTCCCGGCCGAGGCGGCGGCGCTCCCGAAACTCCCCAAGAAGGTGCACGGGCGCTGGAAGTTCAACGTCGACGGCGACGACGACTCCGCGCTCGGCAACGACATGGCGCTCCGGGGCGGGGCGGCGATCGACCCGAACGCCGGGTTCTACGGGTGGGCGTCTCCGGCCGGACTGAGGCTGGACGGCACGGCGGCGTACGCGGAGACCTCAGGGCCCGTCATCCGCACCGACCGGAGCTTCACCGTCTCCACCTGGGTGAACACGGAGCAGATGCCGACGAGGGCTTCGACCCTCCTCTCCCTCCCGGGGCGGAACATCAACCGCTTCGCACTCCGCTTCGTGCCGGGAGACGAGCCCGGTGCGCACACGTGGCAGTCGGCCATGGCCGACTCCGACGCCGCGGACGCGAAGGTCACCGTCGCCACGCACACGGTCTCCTCCCGGTGGTGGGATCACCTCGCCGTCGTCTATGACGCTCCCACCAGGACGATGACCTTGTACGTGAACGGTGAGCCCCAGGAGAACGGGTCGATCAAGGGCGGGGTCGGGGCGTTCGACGCTGGGGGCCCCCTCCAGGTCGGGCGTTCGGCGCTCGGCGACCCCGAGTACTGGCCGGGCGCCGTCGACGACGTCTGGGCGTTCCAGGGAGCGCTGGCGCAGCAGGACATCGCCACCCTCGCGGGCGGCGCCGAACTGGAGACCCCCGACCAGTTCGACTGAGGCCGCGCGAGCGGTGGCGGCTCTCCGGGGTCGCCACCGCTCGCCCGAGGACGGTCAGGCGGTGAGGGTGCGGACCTGGGTCAGGGACGTGAAGAGTTCGGCGCGCATGCCGGTCTCGCGGGCGGCGAGGACGTTGCGTTCGTTGTCGTCGAAGAAGAGGACGTCGGCGGGCTTGACGCCGAGGGTCTCGGCGCAGATCTCGTAGGCGCGGGGGTCGGGCTTGGCGACGCCGATGCGGCAGGAGTAGACGCGCGCGTCGAAGCGGGCGAGCCAGGCGCCGTGCCGGGCCTCGAAGCGGGGCACCAGGTCGCCGATGATGTTGGACAGCAGCCCGAGCGTGCGGCCCCGGTCGGCCAGCTCGCCGACCAGGGCGACCATCTCCTCGTCGACCTCGGTCCAGCTGTCGAGGTCGGCCTCGACCAGCGCGGGGACGTCGGGGAACGCGGTGCCGAGCAGGCCCGCGACGTCCGCCCAGTAGGACGCGCTCTCCTGGCCGGCGTCGTAGGCGGGGCGGCAGGCCCAGTAGGCGTCCCAGAACGCGGGGCCGGGGTCCCCGGCGGTCTCCTCGATGCGCCGCACCGCCTCGGGCGTCTGGGTGCGGGCGATCACTCCGTACAGGTCGAACACGATCACATCGGGCATGCCCCCGAGCCTAATCCGCCGCCGCCGCCGATCCCGGAACCGGCAGGTAGCAAGCGCTTGTTGCAACCCGTACGCTGGTCCGGCCGCCGAATCGAGCAAGCGGTTGGGCGACACGGCATAATGAGAGGGTGACGACCACGAGCGCCAAGTCCGGACGATCGAGAACCCGCGGCACCGGCGAGGACGCCCCCCGCCGCCGCGGCCGCGGAGCCCCCGCGCTGGCGTCCGAACGGCGCGCCCACCTGGTCAGGCTCGCTGCCGAACTGTTCGCCGAGAAGGGGTTCCAGGCCACCACCGTCCGCAACATCGCCGACGAGGCCGGCATCCTGTCCGGCAGCCTCTACCACCACTTCGACTCCAAGGAGTCGATCGTCGACGAGATCCTGTCCGGGTTCTTCACCGAGGTCATGGCCGCCTACCAGGCGGTGATCGACGAGAGCCTGAACCCGCGGGACACGATCGCCGGGCTCGTCCGCGTCGCGTTCGGCACCCTGGAGCCGCACCGGGCCGCGATCACGGTCATGCAGAACGACTGGAACTACCTGCGGGGCATGGACCGGTTCGCCTACCTGACCAAGTCCGAGGCCGAGATCGAGAAGATGTGGGTCACCACGCTCCAGGCGGGCCAGGCGGAAGGGCTGTTCCGTCCCGACCTCGACCCGAAGCTGACCTACCGGATGATCCGCGACACGGTCTGGGTGGCCGTCCGCTGGTTCCGGCCCGGCGGCCGCCTGAACGCCCAGGGGCTCGCCGAGCACTACCTCAAGGTGATGTTCGACGGCATCAACCTGCACTAGCCCGCACGCTCGGCCGCTCCGCCGCGACCGCCCGCGCGGGACGCGACGGCAGGATCCGCCGCAGCGGCCCGGGAAGCCACCAGTTCGCCTCGCCGAACAGCTCCATCAGGGCCGGGACGAGCACCAGCCGCACGACGGTCGCGTCGATCAGGATCGCGACGCCGAGGCCGAGCCCCATCTGCTTGACGGCGACGTCCGCGCCGAGGAGCACCGACAGGAAGACCATCACCATGATGGCCGCCGCCGCGGTGATCACGCGGGCGGTGCGGGACAGGCCGAGCGCGACGGCCTCGCGGGTGGCCACCCCCTCCTCGTAGATCTCGCGGACGCGGGACACCAGGAACACCTCGTAGTCCATGGACAGCCCGAACAGGATCGGGAACATCATCAGCGGCACCCACGTGGTGACGGGCATGTCCGTCGGAAACCCGAGCGCGCGCCCCGCCCAGCCCCACTGGACGACGGCCGTCAGCACCCCGTACGCGGACGCGATCGACAGCAGGTTCATGAGGGCGGCCTGCACCGCCACCGTGACCGACCGGACGAGCCCGACGAGCAGCAGCAGCGACAGGCCCACGACCACGGCGATCAGCAGCGGCAGCCGGGTGGAGACGCTCTCGGCGAAGTCGATCGAGGCGGCGTTCGGTCCGCCGACGTAGGCGCGGGCGCTCGTCCCGGCGACGGCGCCGGGGATGACGTCGTCGCGCAGCGTGTGGACGAGGTCGGACGTCCGCTCGTCGTGCGGGCCGGTCTTCGGGAACGCCATGACGATCGTGGCCTTCCCGTCCCGGCTGGGACGAGGCGGCTGGACGGCCGCGACGCCCGGCGTCCTCCCGACCGCGTCGGCGATCCGTCCCGCCTCAGCGAGCCCGCCGCCCTCGGTGACGACGATCAGCGGCGCGGCGGTCCCGGGCCCGAACCCCTCCGCCATGATCCGGCTCGCCTGGTAGCCGGAGTGGTCGTGCGGCTGGGTGCTGGAGTCCGGCAGGCTCAGCCGCATCGACAGCGCGGGCACGGCGAGGACCAGCAGGACGGCGGCCGCGCACAGGCCGGCGAGCACCGGGTGCGCCTGGACGACCCGCGCCCAGCGCTCGGCCAGCGGGCGGCGGGCCCGGCCGAGACCCGGGACGCGGAGCCGGTCGATGGCGTGCCCGGCGAAGCCGAGCAGCGCGGGCAGCAGCGTCACGGAGGCGAGCATCGTCATCAGCACGGCGACGCCGGCCGCGACCGCGACGCCGTTGAGCAGCTTCTGCTGCATGACGAACAGGCCCATCAGCGCGATCACCACGGTGGTGCCGGCGAACAGCACGGCCCGCCCGGCGGTGGTGACGGCGGTGACCGCCGCCTCCTCGGGGCCTGCGCCGGCGTGCATCTCCTCCCGGTGGCGGGTGACGATGAACAGCGCGTAGTCGATGCCGACGCCGAGCCCGATGAGCGCCGCGACGATGGGGCTGAACGCGGGCGCCGGCAGCAGGTGCCCGAGCAGCATGATCAGCGCGAGGCCGGTGCCGATGCCGAACAGCGCGGTCACGATCGGCAGGCCCATGGCGAGCACCGACCCGAACGCGATCAGCAGGATCACGACGGCGGCGAGCACGCCGATGCCCTCGGACGGGCCGCCGCCCGGCGTCTCGGCGGCGTCGACCGCCGATCCGCCGAGTTGGATCCGGACGGGTCCGGAGTCGGTGCGCACGTCGTCCAGGAGCGCGATCACGTCGTCCCGGGGCATGTCGTCGGACGAGATGTCGAGGCCGCCCGTCGCGAACGCCGTCCTCCCGTCCCGGGAGATCTGCCCGGGCGCCTCGTAGGGCGACGACACCGACGCGACATGCGGCGTCCTGCCGAGCCTGTCGATCGCCTGCTCGACCCGCGCCTTCACCCCCGGGTCCCGGAGGCCGCCCTCGGCGCGCACCGCCAGCGTGATGGAGTCGCCGCTGCGCTGCGGGAAGTGCTGCTCCAGCAGGTCCGACGCCTTCGCCGCGTCGGAGCCGCCGCCCGAGAAGTCGTTCAGGGGCTCGGCGGCGAAGCCGAATCCCAGCGCCATGACGGCGATCGTCCCGACGATCCAGCCCGCCACCGTCAGTCGCCGTCTCCGGTAGCAGAACCGGGCAAGTCTTGCGAGTCTCATGGGTACCGCCTCCGCGGACGCGCCTTCCGCGGTCGCGCCGCACCTGGGGATGTGCTGTCGCGCCCAGCGTCCTCTCCAGGTCGGGCCCCGGGCATCCGGCGGACGGCCTCACCCGTGGGCGCCCGCTACATCTGGCGGCGTACATCCGGCGCGGTATCCCATGGTTCGGCGCCCAGAAGGCCCATAGTGTGCTTAGTCACGATTTGCCGAGTAGGGGTGACGCTTTGGTCCGTGGGGACGCTGGTATGGGAGAGGTCTACGGGGGGAGGGCGGCATGACAGCTGACCAAGGGGCCGCCGGTCGCGACGAGCCCACGCCCGCGGCCCTGCGCGCGGCCACCGCGCGCACCCTTCAGGAGCAGTTCCCCGGCGTGCGGGTCTGGTACGGCGAGGCGACCGGGTCCTGGTGGGCGATGGTGCCGCTGCGCGAGGGCCCGCGGCTGCTGGAGGCGCCGTCCGCGCAGCAGCTCCGCGAAGAGATCATGAGTCTGCGCAGGTGGGGGTGACCTCGGCTCGCCGCCCGCCGGGAACGGGGCGCGATCCGTTCCCAGCGGGCGTCTCTGAGGAAACTAACCCGAAAAGTCTTTCAGCACAAGCGCTTGCTCGGTTTCAGTATCGGGCGGCCCGCCGGCGCCGCCGCCGCGCGCTCCGGCGGGCCGCCCCTTGAGCTGGAGCGTTGCATTCCGTACCGCTTACAACTCGTACTGGATGGACGCGCGCTCCGCCGTGATCGGCGTGATGTAGTCGTTGACCGTCGCCCGGTGCAGGGGGTTGTCGCGGTAGGCGAGGTAGGCGTCCCGGTCCGCGAAGTCCGCGACCACCGCGAAGTCGTATGCGCCGGGGTTGAGCCCCGCGTCCGCGCCCACGCTGTACTCCCGGATCTCCGGGATCGCGCCGGGCAGCCCGCGCAGCTTCGCCGCCACCTCGTCCTGCTGGCCGGTCGTCGTGCCTTCGATCCATCTGAACAGCGCTATGTGCCGGAAACCACTCATGGTCGGCACGCTACAGGCGCCCCACCCGTCTCAGACGTCACCGAGCTCCGCAGCCGTGACCGCGCCGAGTTCCCAGCACGCCTCCAGGTCGGCCTTGCTCGGCTCGCCCGTCACCACCACGTGCGGCTGGACGGCCTTCCACTTCAGCCCCGTGGTGATGGAGTCCAGGGCCCGCACGGCGCCGGTGGCGTCGTTGTTGCCGTGCAGGAAGGCCCCGAACGGGCGGCGGACCGTCTCCTCCAGGCACGGGTAGTAGATCTGGTCGAAGAAGTGCTTCAACGCCCCGGACAGGTAGCCGAGGTTGACCGGGGAGCCCAGGAGGTAGCCGTCCGCCTCCAGGACGTCCACGGCGGAGGCGGTCAGGGCCGCGCGCGACACGACCTCCACGCCCTCGATCTCGTCGGTCGACGCGCCGGCGCGCACCGCCTCGAACATCGCCTGGACGGACGGCGACGGCGTGTGGTGGACGAGCAGGAGCCTCTTCATCACTCCGAGGCTAGCGGTGTCCTACCGCCCCCGGCCGGGTATGGCCGAGTTGAAGCGCCCGGCCTGGGGATTCGGCCGTACGCTGATTTCAGGCCCCATAGGAACGACCGAACCCGGGAATGAGTTCCGGAAGATCTTGGTTGGGGGCTCAGCGGAGGTGTGCTTCGTGCTGACGGACGAGTCTTCCCGCAAGGGCGGGCCGGGGGCGCCGCCCCATGCGCGGCCCGTCTGGCCGCTCGCGCTGACCGCGGCCCTGGTCGCCGCGCTGATCGCGGTGCCCGCGTTCTCCGGATCCCCGCACGTCCTCGGACGGCTGTCGCAGCTCGTCACCGGGAGCCCGCTCAGGCCGGAGCACGCCGTCGTGCTGGCCCTCGCGCTCGCGCTGGTCGCCCGCGGCGTGCTGCTGCGGCGCCGCGCCGCCTGGTACGGCCTCGCCACGCTGGTGGTCCTCGGGCTGCTCGCCGTCGTGTCCGGCGACGACCCGCTGTGGCGGCTGCCCCTGCTCGCCGCCGTCCTCGGCGGGCTGTGGCTGGAGCGCGACCGCTTCCCGGTGCGCCCGCATCCCGAGCGCGTCCGCGCGGCCGTGAAGACCGGCGCGCTGCTGCTCGCCGCCGCGACCGCGGTGTCGCTGCTCTTCGGCGGGGTGTCGGTGCGGTCGGTCGGCGACGTCGCGAGCGGCCTCGGCGCCACCGGCGCGCCCATGGACGGGGCGTCCTGGCTGCCGGGCGTGCTCGGCCTCGCCGGCGCGGCGGGGCTGCTCGTGCTGGTCATCACCCTCCTGGCGCCCGACCCGGCGCCCCCGCCCGGCGACGAGGCCGAGCGCGTCCGCGTCGCGGGCCTCGTCCTGCATCCCGGCTCCGACACCCTCTCCCCGTTCGCGCTGCGGCGCGACAAGGCGTACGTGTTCAGCGCGGACGGCCGCGCCGCGATCGGCTACCGGGTCCTGTTCGGCATGGCGGTCGCGGGCGGCGACCCGGTCGGCGACCCCGCCTCGCACGCCGACGCCGTGCGGGCCTTCCTCGCGATGTGCCGGACGACGGGCTGGCGTCCGGCCGTCCTCGGCGCGAGCGACGCCCTGCTGCCCGCCTGGGGGCCGTGCCGCTCGATCGGCTTCGGCGACGAGGTCGTCATCCGTCCCGGCGAGTTCACGCTGTCGGGGCGGAAGATGCGCAACGTCCGGCAGGCCGTCAAGCGCACCGAGAACTTCGGCGTCTCGTCGGAGATCCTCCCGGAGCGGGAGCTCACGCCCGCCCTCCGCGAGAAGCTGCTGGACGTCGCGTCCCGGTCCCTCGGCGGTGCGGCCGAGCGCGGCTTCTCCATGAACCTGGACGAGCTGCTCACCGGGTACCACCCGGGCGCGGTCGTCGCCGTCGCCTACGACGAGGACAAGGAGCCCATCGCGTTCCAGCGCTACGTCACCGCGGGCGAGGGCATCAGCCTGGACGCGATGCGCCGCACCCCCGGCGGCCCGAACGGCGTGAACGAGCGCCTCATCGTCGAGATGATCGAGTACGCGGCCCGGCGCGGGCACGGGCTCGTCTCGCTGAACTTCGCCGCCTTCCGCGAGCTGCTGGACGCCGACGAGCGCGGGCCGCTGGAGAAGGCCGGCTACCGGGCCCTGCACCTGCTCGACCCGTGGATCGCGGTCGAGTCGCTGTACCTGTTCGACAAGAAGTTCAGGCCGTCCTACACGCCGCGCAACGTGGTCTTCCGGTCCTGGTTCGACATCGCGTGGCTGGCGGCGGCGCTGCTCACGCTGGAGTTCGGCTGGACGCGTCCCGCCCAGCGGGCCGCCGGCCCTGTCACCGAACCCGTCCACCACCTGGGCCGGTACTGAGGCGATCCCGGTTCGGGTGGGCCTCCTAGAACGTGATTCTATGGAGGCCCCCGCCTGAGAGGATCGCGCATGAGCAGCACGGTGCAGGGCCACTGCGATCCGGCGTTCGCCGGCGTCCGCGAGGTGTTCGAAGCGAACTTCGCCGAGGGCCGCGAGCTCGGCGCCGCCGTGGCCGTCTACGCGGGCGACCGCAAGGTCGTCGACCTGTGGGGCGGTGTCGCCGACCGCCGCACCGGACGCGCGTGGCAGCCCGACACGCCCTGCTTCGGGTTCTCCTGCACCAAGGCGGTGACGGCCGCGGCCGCGCTGCTGCTCGCCGAGCGCGGCGCCTACGAGGTGGACGGCCCGGTGACGGACTGGTGGCCGGAGTTCGGCGCCGCGGGCAAGGACGGCGCGACGGCCGCGCACCTGCTGTCGCACCAGGCGGGCCTGCCCGCGTTCGCGCGCCCCGTCTCGGCCGAGGAGGCCGCGGACGCCCCCGCCCGCGCGGCCGAGCTGGCCGCGCAGGAGCCCGAGTGGGCGCCGGGCGAGGCCCACGGCTACCACGCGCTCACCTACGGCTGGCTGGCCGGTGAGATCGTCCGCCGCCACTCCGGTGGCCGGACGGTCGGCGCGTTCGTGAAGGACGCGTTCGCCCGCGACCTCGACCTGTGGGTCGGGGCCCCGGACTCGGTGATCGAGCGGGCCGCGAGGCTGTCGTCGGGCCGGCGCTCGGGCGGCGGGGCCGACGCGCCCAAGACCACCGAGCCCGACGTCCTGACCCGGCTCGCCGAGGCCTACCTCGACCCGGGGAGCCTGATGAACCGGTCGCTGAACAACCCGGACCCGGGCAAGGGCGGCTACAACAACCCGGTCGTGCTGCGCGCCGGATGGCCGGCCGCCGGGATGACGGCGACCGCGCCCGCGCTCGCCGGCTTCTACCGCGACCTCGTCGCGGGCCGGATCCTGCGTCCCGACACGCTGCGCGAGGCCGTCCGCCCGCGCGTCGGCGGCCCCGACCGCACGCTGCTGGTGCGGAGCTCCTTCGGCCTCGGCTTCATGCGCCCGTCGCAGACCTTCTTCACTCCGCGGGCGGGCCGGGAGTCGGCGTTCGGCCACACCGGCGCGGGCGGCTCGATCGGCCTCGGCGACCCCGAGGCCGGGCTGGCGCTCGCCTACCTGCCGAACCTGATGGGCGACCAGGCGTCCGGCGACCTGCGCGCGTACCGGCTGACGCAGGCGGCGTACGCCTCGCTGGCGTGACGGGACGGTAGCGTCCGGGCCATGGACGTACGCGAGCTGCATCCCTGGCCGGCAACACCCGCGGAGGCCGAGGCGATCCAGGACCGGCTGCGCCCGATGCTCGAACTGGACGTCCCGGGGCCGGCCGCGCCGCGCACGGTCGCGGGCCTGGACGTGTCCTACGCGGGCGACGGCGGCGGCTCCGGCGACCGGCTGGCCGCCGCCGCGGTCGTCCTGGACGCGGCGACGCTGGAGGTCGTGGAGGAGTCGGTCGCCGTGGGGACTGCCGCGTTCCCCTACGTCCCGGGCCTGTTCGCCTTCCGGGAGCTGCCCACGCTGCTGGAGGCCCTCCGCGCCCTGGAGACCACGCCCGACCTGCTCGTCTGCGACGGATTCGGGATCGCGCACCCGCGCCGCTTCGGGCTGGCCTGCCACCTCGGCGTGCTGACCGGCCTGCCGTCCATCGGCGTCGGCAAGACCGCGTTCGTCGGCGCGTACGAGCAGCCGGGGCTGCGGCGCGGCGACGCGAGCCCGCTGGTGGACGGCGGCGAGACGGTCGGCCGGGTGCTGCGGACCCGGGACGGGGTGAAGCCGGTGTTCGTGTCCGTCGGGCACCGGGCCGGCCTCGACGCCGCGTGCCGCGCCGTCCTCGCCCTGACCCCCGAGTACCGGCTGCCGGAGACGACGCGCAGGGCCGACCGGCTGTCGCGGGACGCACTCGCCGCGCGCTCCGGGTAGCGCATCCGGCCCGTCAGATGGCACGCTCGTCCAAAGAAGCAGGCCGGGGGCCGCGTCAGGCCACCCGCGACCGCTGGACGGTGCCCATGGAGACCCGGCCGATGCGGGCCGACGCCCGCCGCAACTACGAACGACTCGTCACGACGGCCCGCACCGCCTTCACCGAGCACGGCACGGGCGCGTCCCTCGACGACATCGCCAAGCGGGCGGGCGTCGGCTCGGGAACGCTCTACCGCCACTTCCCCACCCGGGACGCGCTGCTGCACGCCGTCCTGCGCGAGCGGATCGACGGGCTGCTCGGGCACGCCGAGGCGCTGCTCGCCGAACCCGACCCCGAGGCCGCGCTCGGCCGCTGGCTGCGCACCTACCTGGCGGGCGCGGCGACCCCGCGCGGCACCTGCACCCTGATCATCGAGGCGATGGGCGCGGAGTGGGCGGACACCGGGCTCGGCGCCGCGGCCGCCGCGATCCGCGCCGCGCTCGGCCGGCTGCTGGAGCGGGCCCAGCTGGCCGGGGCGGTCCGCGCCGAGATCGACCCGGGCGACCTGCTGCGGCTCGCGAACGCGATCGGCGTGGCGTCCGAGCGCACCCCCGACCCGGGCGGATACGCCGACCGGATGCTCGCGCTGCTGTTCGGGGGGCTGCGCGCGGGATAGGGGCCGCCTTGTTCGGTTTACCAAGCGTTCGCTAGGTTGGCCGGGAGGCAACGGGCGACGAGGAGCGTTGATGGGGCAGCTTGACGGCAAGGTGGCGCTGATCACCGGTGGCGCGCGCGGCATGGGCAAGGCGCACGTCCGCCGGTTCCTGGACGAGGGCGCCAAGGTGGTGTTCGGCGACGTCCTGGAGGAGGAGGGCGCCAAGCTGGCCGCCGACCTCGGGGACGACGTCCGCTTCGTCCGGATGGACGTGTCCCGGGAGGAGGACTGGCAGCGTGCCGTCCAGACCGCGACCGAGACGTTCGGGGCGCTGAACGTCCTGGTCAACAACGCCGGGATCCTCCGGCACAAGACCATCGAGAACATGGCGGTCGAGGAGTTCCGCCAGATCCTGGACGTGAACCTCGTCGGCCAGTGGCTCGGCGTGAAGACGGTGACCGCCCCGATGCGCGCGGCGGGCGGCGGCTCGATCGTCAACGTCTCCTCGACCGAGGGCTTCATCGGCGCGGCCGGCCTCGCCGCCTACAGCGCGAGCAAGTTCGGCGTCCGCGGGCTGACCAAGTCCGCCGCCCGCGAGCTCGGCCGGTACGGCATCCGCGTGAACTCCATCCACCCCGGCGGCGTGCTGACGCCCCTCACCATGCAGGACGACATCGTCTCGGCCACGGCCGACAGCGCCGACGCGTTCATGAAGGCGCTGCCCCTCGGGCGCATGGGCAAGGCGCAGGAGATCACCGGGCTGGTCGTCTTCCTCGCCTCGGACGACTCGACCTACTGCACCGGCAGCGAGGTCCTGGTCGACGGCGGCATGCTCACGGGCGCCGGCTACTGAGCGCGGCAGGCCGCCGGTGCCTGCTCGCACGCACCGGCGGCCCGTTCGCGGGGCCTAGGGGCGCCGCTCGGCCCATCCTTCGACCGACTCCAGCTGCGCCGCGAGCGAGATGAGCGTCGCCTCGTCGGAGTCGTGCCCGAGCAGCTGGGCGCCGATCGGCAGCCCGTTCTTCGTGAACCCCGCCGGCACGTTCACCCCGGGCCATCCCAGGACGTTCCACGTCCACGCGTACGGGCACGCGGCCGCGACACCCGACTGCGTCTTCTGGTAGCCGGCCCCGTCGAAGGCCCCGACGCGCAACGGCGGCTGCGCGGTGGTGGGCGTCATCACCACGTCCGCGACCTGGAAGATGCGCCCGACCCGCCTCCTCAGGTACGGGTCCATCCGCTTCGCCACGGGCAGCAGCCGCCGGCCGAGGACCCGCCCGATCCGCGCCTCGGCCTCCGTCCGGGGATCGGGCCGCGGGTTGGGCAGGGACTCCAGCCAGTCGGCGACGCCGGCCGTCCCGCGCGGGACGAGCCCGAGCGCCACCGGCCCGTAGTCGGGGTCGGCGGGGAACACCTTGTGCCCGAGGGCGGTCAGCCTCCGCGCGAGCCGCTCCACCGCCGACCGGATCTGCGGGTCGAGCCTCCCGCTGACCCCGAGGGCCGTCCGGTAGGACACGGCGATCCGCAGCCTGCCCGGCTCCCGCTTCGCGGCCTCGGCGAACGGGGTGATGGGCGGGTCGAGCTGGTGGACGTCCTCCGGGTGGCTGCCGGTCAGCACGTCGAGCAGCAGGGCGGCGTCCCCCACGGTCCGCGCCAGCGGCCCCCACACGGTGATCCCGTTGAACGGATCCGTCTGCGGATAGGCGGACACCCGCCCGCGCTGGGGCTTGATGCCGACCAGGCCCGTCCACGCCGCCGGGATGCGGACCGACCCGGCCCCGTCGGAACCGACCGCCGCCGCGACCATGCCCGCCGCCACGGCCGCCGCCGACCCGCCCGACGACCCGCCGGGCGAGTAGTCGGGGTTCCACGGGTTCCGCGCGATCCCGTACTCGCGCGACTCGCTGAACGGCCACAGCCCGAGCTCGCACGTCGTCGTCTTCCCCACGATGACGGCCCCGGCCGCCCGCAGCTTGCGCACGACCTCCCCGTCCCGCGTCACCGGCCGGTGGTCCGCCGCGACCGCGAAGGGCGTGGTCTCCCCCGCCAGGTCCGTGTCGTCCTTGATGGCGACGGGCACCCCGAGCAGCGGCAGCCGCTCCCCGTCCGCCAGCCGCTTGTCGGCCTCCAGCGCCTCCTGCGCGGCCGCCTCGGCCCGCACCACCCGGAACGCGCCGAGCGACTCCTGCCGGCCGATGGCCTCCAGGCTCTCCTCCACCAGGTCGCTCGAGGAGACCTCCCCCTTCGCCAGCGCCTCCGCCTGCCCGGCCAGTCCCGCTTCCACCGCAGCCTCCCGCTATCGTTCGTTCGAACGAACGATACTGAAGGCACCGGTACTAGGGAAGACTGTGCACCGATGAGCGCCCGCGACCAGATCCTCCACGCCACCCTCCGCCTGATCGGCGAGCAGGGCATCGGCGCCGTGACCAACAGGGCCGTCGCCCGCGCGGCCGGCGTCTCCCTCGGCTCCCTGACCTACCACTTCCCCAGCCAGGAGGACCTGCTCCGCGAGGCGCTGCACACCTTCGTCGAGCAGGAGATCGCCCGCATCACCGCCTACGTCCAGGCCCTCGCCGAGTCGGGCATCGCGCCCGTCGAGGCCGCCGACGAGGTCGAGAAGGCCGTCCTCGGCGTCGCCCACGACCCCGAGCAGCTCGCGAACCTCGAACTCCACCTGCACGCCGCCCGCAACCCGGCCCTCCGCGAGACCTCAACGCGCTCCGTCGAGGCCTACGACCGCCTGGCCGCCGCCATCCTGACCGCCCTCGGCATCCCGGACGCCGAACGCCACGCCCCCGCGGTCGTCGCGATGCTCTACGGCCTCGCCGTCCGCCGCCTCGCCACCGGCGACACCACCGCCACGGGCACCGCCGACGCCTTCCGCCTGCTCCTGCTCGGCGCCCTCCCCCGCCCCTGAAAAGACTTCTGGCCCGCACGGCCCCAGAGCGGGGTTACGGGGCCGTGCGGGCCAGAAACCTGTCTCAATCAGGAACCTCAGTCGGAACCTCAGCCGACGTCTCGCTCTGCGCTCTCCGCCTGTGCACCTCCGCCGTGTCTCCGATCTGACACCCGCAACGCTAAGCCGCCCCACCCCCCACCAGAACCCCTTTAAGCCTCACTTAGGGAACCCCTGAGTCAGCCTTATTCGCGCCCCGTCTGTGGTCGTCTGGGGAAGTCGGCCAGAGAGCCGCTCACCTGCGAAAACAAGGGAAGGAGCCCACGGGACCAGTCCGGGCCCGTCCAGCACCGTCGAACCAAATCGACTGGCGCTGGCTCCCCGGATTGGCTCCCGTGGCTCCCCCCTCTCAGCAGGGAGGAGGCCACACCCATGGCCCTAGAAATCACCGCAACCACGATGACCGCCACGGCAGCCGGCAAGGTCATCGCCACCGCCACACACACCGACTGCGGATGGCATGTCACCACATGCCCACGCCCCGTCGACCGCAACACCGCAATCACGGCCCTGATGCTCGCCGAACGCCTCATCACCCACGGCGAGAACGACCCGTGCGCGCAGGACTTGCGACGGGAGCTGGGCCGTGACTGACCGCCTCATCCGCATCACAACCGCGCTCGCCGTCGTGGCAGTAGCCGCCGTGGCCGCCGTCATCTCGTACCGCCACGCCTACGAACTGGTCCACTCGCACGGCGAGTCCGGCCCAACCGCCCGCCTCGTCCCGTTCACAGTGGACGGCCTCATCTGGGCAGCCTCCATGGTGATCCTGGACGCCAGCCGCCGAAAGCACCCCGCACCACCCTTGGCCAAGTGGAGCCTCGCCGTAGGCATCGTGGCCACGGTAGGCGCCAATGTGGCGCACGGCGCGACTCACGGCCCCATAGGCGCGATAGTCAGCGCCTGGCCGGCACTCGCCCTCGTCGGGAGCTTCGAACTCCTGATGACCCTCACCCGCGCCGCAGCCAGCCCAGACCTCCCGCAGAACGAGCAACGCACGGAACCGGTGCAACCCAGCACCGAAGTGGAGCAGACGCCGGAGGAAGCGGTGCGGGACGAGTACCGGGCGAGCCTGGCCGGCCCAGGCCGGCCCCTTTCCCAGCGCTACCTAGCAGAGAAACACGGCATCGACCGCCGGAGGGTCAAGCGGGTCATCATGAACACGAACTCGGAGCCGATCTAGAGATACAAGGCTGCACCGCTGACGCACAGGAGGCCTCGGCGGTGCAGCCCTCCCTCGTCCTCATAGATCGGCGCAAACCCCACCGCCGTCCCATCGATTTGCGAAATCCATCAGACTCGGGTGGATATATGGCAATACCCAGCCCGACGCCTCACAAAACAGATCGGTTCACAAGATGCACCTGACCCAATGTGGCCAACTTTAGAAGGACAGACGGGATATATAATCGATGGCTATGGCAGGAGAGGATTCCCAACTAATCGGCCAAATTGGTCTTCACAATGCGAAGCGATGGCTGGACAAGTCAACCCGGGTCGCTAAAGCATGGTCCCACGAAGACCTTGGACTAAAAGAACTACTAGAATTCACTTGGCCACACGACAATTCATTCTCATTCGACCTGGGCGGGCAGTTTCGAGGCGAAAAACTAGAAGGACAATATTTTCTTGCCGAGATCAAGAACTACAAAAGCGAGAGCAATCTGCCCGAGCATTATCGGTCCTTCCTCGCCAAGTGCTATGTCGCATTCACCAAAAAGCCTCAACTCTGTGATCATTTTCTATGGATCTCTTGGTCGCCTTTCCAGGCGCGAAAATGGGATCACCACACGACAGCCGCGACAGTAAAGGAGTCTGTTCTCCACGAGAGGAAGAGAATATTTGACACGGACGATCAGGGACAGGCCCTCGCGCTTCTTGACGTGGCCGCCGTTAGCGCGGTTGCGGACAGACTTTGGCTAATAACTCTGTGCGACAAGCAGTTGCAGTTGGTCCTTTCTCCTGAACATCACGGAGAAGTCCTGAAGCTCATGAAGGTGAACGAAGGATAAGAAAGTGTCTCAAGTTCTTTCTCGCGCCCTAGAAGTGGCTTTTTCTCATCCTTCTCCTGACGACAGAGTTGCTGCGATAAAAACCGCAATCACTGGCCAACTAGAGCAAACAGATACCGGCGCACAGGTACGTCACACCGAGTATTTTAACAACACCATTGCACCCGATCTCGTTATGCACTGGCCGCGCGAGAATCGAGAGCGATTGGTTTTTCTTCGGCCGAGTCCTGCGCCAACCTACTTCACCGAAGATCTCGAATGGATCTCTCCCAGCAAGCCACTTGTCATCACACTGAACACTGCATTTGATAACGGAAATAGAGAGAGCTTTGATGAGCTACGACAGCTCGCCGTTAGCAGTGACACCCTAGTTGCCGACCCAAGAGCAATCGGCGAACTTGGTGAGCGAAATGCCACCGAGCCAGCCGCAGGACTGATGGCCCAAGCTGTACTTCGAGGAGGACGAGGCCTCCTGGATGAAAAGACGACGCGTGAAGCTATCTCGAAGACTGTGGAAGGATTCCACGGAGCCGAGTTTGTCAATCTTGAAAAAACACGTCAAGCCACTAACCTAGTATCTTCTCTGCTTCAGCCCGAGCAAGCTGGCCGAATCAGTCGCGTGCTGCAATCTGTTTGGGAGGGGCACGGCGGAAGCGCTTCGCATTTCCCTGGCTCGCCCGACCTGGCTGGGGCAATGAGCGAAGGAGATATTGAATTTCTCATAGAGAACGTTCCTGCAAGAAGCACTGACTTTTGGCACAGGATCGGGCGCGGGATCACAGCGACCCAGATCGGACGTCTACAAATAGAAGCCTACTCGACAAACTTTCAGCTTCTAATTACAGCGAACAGCGATGTTCTCCTCGCTAAGGCAATGCGGGTCTTCCGCGGGCAGCGCCGACTCGATGAAGAACACGAGACTTCCACCCCTTATTGGATCACCTCTCGCGGATGCATTGTTCTCAGAGGGGACGGCTGGGAAGCACACATCGCACCGAACAGTATCAACGACCTACCGAAGAGCCTTAGGCAAGACGGACCTTCTCTCGACGACGTCAGAGATAGAGCTGACAGTCATGGGACTGTCATTGGAAACTTGAAGCTCGACACCGGCGATCGCCTCATTTCTTATTCATCTAAGGCAGGAGAGGATGTCCTGCATGATGAGAGAATCGCGCAACTGGTAGGTCAACCGACCGTACGCGTCAGCCGAGCCACACTTGCCCTTCCCGGAGGAAGTCGACTGATCTGCGACTTCAATACGATGACAGCGTCCGGCCAAACGAGCGCCACGTTCGCGGTAGGGAATATCTCCAAATTTGCCCTCCCCATTCTAATGAAATTGCGTGAAGAAGATGATGCCTACCTTGAAAGTCTCAACGTTTC
The DNA here is from genome assembly GCF_040492135.1 of Actinomadura sp. NPDC000600. Classification (NCBI taxonomy): domain Bacteria; kingdom Bacillati; phylum Actinomycetota; class Actinomycetes; order Streptosporangiales; family Thermomonosporaceae; genus Actinomadura; species Actinomadura sp. NPDC000600. Next base: position 8,455 of record NZ_JBEUPD010000054.1, on the reverse strand, counting down.
TCTCGCTCAATCTGGGGCCGCTGAACAGCAAGAGCTGGACCTAGATCTAGACTTGGATTAAGCCCTTTTCCTTGCAAAGGGCTCTGAGTCATACACTAGAGGAGCACGCCCAAACGCGTTCGAAGCTCTCCAGGTACGTGCTCGCCATGTCACCGTCTTCTGTCCGCCGCAAGTGAAGGACAGGAGCGTGGGCTGCGGCGATGCCGTAGGCGTGCGGGTTGATCAGTAGGTCGTCATCGGCGCGGTAGACGGAGTTATAGAGCACGGTGTCATGAAGCCGGATATCAACTCCCGCCACCTCGCGTAGGGCGCGGTAGTGGACCAGGGCGTTCCGAATCTTCGCGGCCATGGATTCGCCTACGCCCTCGTCGCTCCCGCGCTCGGCCACGCACGCGCCATCCGGGTCGCCTAGCAGGATGCGAACGGCGACGCCGGCGCGCGCCCGCTGTGCGAGCACGCGCATGATGCCCATGTCCTCGGCGAGGAAGAGTCCCGCGTAGGCCAGGACGCCGATCTCCTCGCGCGCGGCCCGGAAGAGCTGGTGCCACACCGGACGAGGCACGGCCCATCGGTGGGGGTAGGTCGCCAAGACGTCGATCGCTGGCGGCTCTACCCGGACGTTCGTCATGGCGAGGTGCGGCCACAGGTCGGCCTCGTCTCGTCCGACCAGTGAGGCAACCCGCGTCCGGTGGCGAGGGTAGGGCACGCGCCCCGCGACCCACCGTTTGACGGTCTTGGGGTCCACACGCAACCGCGCCGCAACGTCAGCTTCGGTCAGGCGCGCGTCGGCAAGGGCACGTCGCAACAAGTCGTTCACCGGGCCTCCCGCGATGCAAGTGAGAACGACGCATGAACGACACTAACAGAAGACGTCCCTAGACGTCCCTAGATGCCGATGGAGAGGTCCCGCACCAGACGGAAGGCTCAGGACACAGGCGAACACGCCACCTCGTATCAACCAACCCGCAAGACGAGGAGCCCACCCCATGGCCACCGAACAGCCCCGTCAGACCAATCCCGACCCCTTCAAAGCCGGAACAGAGGCGGCAGAGAAGGCGCTCGCCGACTTGCGCCGGGATTTCACCGGTTACCGCATATGGCGCGCCACCCGGTGGGACGGGCGTCTCGGAGACTGGGTGGCGAGCTTGCACGACCCGCGCGCCGGCGTGGACCCGACGGTGATCGCATCGAACCCCAGCGCTCTGCGTGAAGCACTCGTCCACGAGGGCGAGCGCGCCAGGAACGCGCGCCCAAGGACCCGGTGATGGCACAGGAGCGAGCCCCGCAACTGTCACCGGAGGAGGCCGTGATGGGGAGCACGGCCTCATGGGGTGGGGAGGAGGTGGCGCGGTTGGTGCTGCTTCCCCCGAACGCACCGACCGCCCTCCCTCCGCCCACCTACAGCGGCCCGTGGCGCGCACGCTGGCACCTCACGCGGCTCGCCCTCGTCCTGCGCTGTGACGGCTGGACGACCCAACTCCGCACCGAGACACCCCGCGCCCTTCTACGCGTCTACTCCAAAGGCGCGCCCACCATCGGGGAGAGCATCTCCGTGGCCTGGGGGAACGGCACCTGGTGGTACCTGTCCAGCGCCGGCCTATGGCTCACGCCGTGCAAACGCCTCTGCCTCGCCGCGGACAAGCTGAACATCCTGCTCCAACCCTGGGTTGCGGCGGCATTCGATCCCCTGAGAGACGAGCAGCTCTGACATGACCCGCCGTACGGCATGGGGAACCCACATGTACATCACCCGCGTGCTACGGCACCGCCTCACAGATGGCACCTACGCCCCTGGCGCCCGTCTACCGAGCGAGGCCACCCTCTGCGCCGAGTTCGACGTCGTCCGCAACACCGTGCGGCGGGCCCTGTCAGCCCTCCAAACCGAAGGACTCATCACCGTCCGCGCTGGCGTGGGCCGATTCGTCGCAGACCCCGGCACCCAACCGTGCACGAGTACAGAGCACATCGCCGCGACCCTGCGCCACCAGATCGAGACCGGACGCCGCCAAGCTGGCGACGCGCTCCCCAGCGAGCAACAACTCGCTCGACGCCACGGAGTATCCCGCTCCACCGCCCGCGCAGCCCTCATCACCCTCGAAAGGGCCGGCCTCGTCGTCTGCGTCCACGGCAAAGGACGCTACGTCAGCCAAGACGTCCCCACATGAGCCGTGCACGCCCGTGGACGTCCGCAGATCTCCCCATAGCGTCGAGCCCATGAACAAGAACACCTCAGCATGGGCCCGCGACCTCGCACGCAAGCACTTGGAGGACCTGCTCCCGCGCCGCTGGGCACACACTCAAGGCGTAGCCCGCCAGGCGCGCACACTCGCGCCAATACTCGGCGACCGAGCAGACCTCCTTGAGGCCGCCGCCTGGCTTCACGACATCGGCTATGCCCCGGACCTCGTAGTCACGGGCTTCCACCCCCTAGACGGTGCCCGCTACCTCCGTGACACCCACCACACCGACTCCCATCTATGCCGCCTTGTCGCACACCACTCCTGCGCGCTAGTCGAAGCACACGAGAGAGGTCTAGCTCACGTTCTGGGCCAGGAATTCGGCGCTTCGTCTCCAGAACTGGCGAAGCCCTTGATCTACTGCGATATGACAACTACGCCAGAAGGCAACACGGTAACTGTCCAGGAAAGACTATCGGAGATACGACAACGGTACGGACCTAAACACGTCGTCACCCACTTCATAAACCTCGCGGAACCGCAACTCATAGCAGCAGTGCTCGAAATTTACGACGTCGCCTTTAAGGGCGCTCCAGTGCCCGTCAATCGCTAGCTTCGATCACATCGCTAGAGAGCCAAGTATCGAGTCGGCAAATCGATCACTCAACTTCTATGTCAAGAGCATTCCAAGCTCTTAGACCGTCGTAGCTAAAGCCAATGTTGCAGGTGACTCGTTTGTTAAGCGAGCGCATTGAGTGCCCCAGTCTTGCTGGGACATAGAATGCAATGAGGCCAGAATTAATCAATTGAAGCGTGCCCGCCTGCGGTCCTTTGTAATCAATCACGCGCGCCTCTAGGCGTGTAAGCAACCCTGTATTTCCGTAGAACTGAGATACCTGGTCCCACTCGCCAAGATCAGATTGGTGGACCAGCGCTTTTACCCCTTCACCCCTCCCTAGCCACTCGATGCTCTTGGTCCGGTCGCGACGGGTCCAGGCCCGGCGACTGCATTCCTGGATTTGGCGCTCGGCTTGATCGAAGGCGAGGCGAGACCCCTCCAGGGCACGGATTGAATTAAATACATATAGATAATACAAAGCTTCGAGCGAATTGCTTGAATCTTTCCAGTATTCCACTCGTTCAATTATCTCATCTAGCGTTGGAGCTGCGGTCATCTGTCGAATAATTCTGATCCACAGGCGCATATTTGCATCCTTTTCTGGCTCCGCGTCCAGATTATCCTCCAGCAATCGCGCAATATTCCTAACCTCCTTAGCGCTGAGTCGATTCCAATTACGATTGCGGTGGTGTAGGTAGGCCCAAACCAGTCTACGCCGTAGAGCAGGTTTATCTACATCATCTCGCTGAAGTAGCTTGTAAAACCCCTGCACTGCACGGTCATGAGCGCCATACAAAGAGTCCAAGTCGGCGCGGCAAGTACTTTCATAATGGCTAGCCTCTTCCCCCTCTCTCATACTTCTGACCTGAGCGAGCAAGTCTTCCGCTTGATTCATTGCATTAGAAATTACGTCATTTCCCCCGCTAATATAGACGACTCCCTCCTGCAGTTGCCCCTGCCGACGAGCGTGGTCCAAGACTCGAATTAGCATCTGAATTTCACTTACATAACCGTGCTCATTATCTGGCCGAATGTCACGTGAAGCTTGAAAAGACACTGCCGCCGACTCGATCAGTTCGGCCATCGACTGAACTGGAGCTCGTTGGGCGATAAGATCGTATACCTGCTCACGAATGATCATTCCTCGCATGTGATACAAGACATGGTCTCGCCCACTTGAGGTGTAGATAGCGCGATCTATCTCCCTTGTAGCCATAGCATAGTCTCGAATTTTGAAAGCGTACAGACGGGCCAAATGCGCCGAGAAATGGGTCTCCTCAGGATAGAGATCTGTCAATCGCGACAGAACCAACACAGCCGCATTCGCAGTTGGCAAATCCTCAACCAATTGAGAAAAACGACGAGCACCTACCCGCTCAGTACCCAACAGCTCGGAGTTATCTCGGTATACGAATGTCCGACGCGCCACTTCGAGTAGTTGTTCACTCGGTACAACTGAGACTCCTCGACATGACTCAGCAAATTCTATAGCCGCAGCAGAAAGGGCATTCTGCCATGGCCTACCCTCATCACTGAGGGCGCACCGAAGAATTTCCTCTGCGAACAAGTCATGAGCGGTCCTATACGTGCCCGGGCCGATCTCAATAAGAAGATCGAAAACTTTCTCTGGCAGATGATCTCGCAGTTCAACGGCCGAGTTGGCCGGCACATCGAATGCTGCTGCGAAGATTTGGGCAGGAAGAGGTTGTTGAGCATAGTGGTGAGCTATTGCTGTCTGCACCAGTACAGTGCGCTGTGCTGGCGTCAAACCTTCGAGTCGAGCCTCAACATATCGAGACAGCCCGAGATAGTCTCGGCCGAATGCCGCAAGGCCAAAATGGAATGCTGTGCGCTCCTTTGCAGATATCGAGTTCGCGACCCCCTGAAGCTGATTCACTCGAGCTGGCTCGGCACGGGAGTAGATCTCCAGAAAACGCTGCGCTTCAGCATCTGTGAGCATGTCCATAAGTTGGACTACTCGCTCAGATTCTTGTTGTGCAGAGAATCTACGTAGAACCTGAATAATAATAACAGGAAGCTGTCGCACTCGAAGAATTTCAAATAGGTCATCGAGTGTCCGCTCAGATACCCGCCCACTATCTGCGACAAGGAGCATAGTCTTACCAGTAAGACTATGAATTCGCGAGAGACGCTCCGCTGTTTCCACAGGGTTGCTTTGCTGAAGCACTGCACATGGATATGAGTGATGCATGTCCCAAAGGACCCTATGGGCGAGAGTCGTACCGCCACTACCAGGCTTGTGATACAGATTGATTCGAACCGTCTTTGCGCGCTCAGCCAGCTGCCTTTCCAAGATCTCGCGAAACCTGATGTATTTGTCTCTATCCACGTCGACGTGAACGGCGTACTCGTACCAGTCAGCCTCACCTCCGCGGTAGAACGATCGGCCTACGGTGTCTTTGGACTTCGGATTTGAGCCGGCATCCAGGTACACAAGTTCGAGTTCTTCCTCAAGCCAAGGGCGGTCTGAGGGATTGACTTGTACAGGTGCGCCCGAACTGGAGGGGAGGCTTTGGGTCGACCGCGTATCCTCGTGCCGACTCAACGTGTTCAATCCTGAGCTAAGCTGAGGAAACGGTATCTCTATTACGGTAGCATCAAATTCATCGGCATAATGGCCATATGTCGCAAAGTCTTCAGTCGCTATCACGACGTCAAGTGAATCCCCGAATACCCCTAGCAAGGATTCCAGAACAGATCTAATTTGAGAAGAAAACGCGGCATCGTAAGCGAGAACTATTGCGACTACAGGAACAGGTAGCACCGTTGAAGCAACTTGCTGAATCTTCCTATTAATTCGCGCATGAGAGGTCCGTAGCCACTCGCGATATGAAGTCGGGGTCGGCACATCAGTGCGCCCAGGCAGTCCCTGCGCAAAAATCCAGTAAGTCGCATTGGAGCCACCTGCAACCAATTCATCATTGATAGTGATCGAATATAGACTCCGATTCTGAGCCAACAGCCGGTTAACGGAGGAGTAGAGTCCAGAAAGCTCGCTGTTTAGATCAAAGTCAATACATACTTCCCAAGGAACTGTCGCAAAGCCTGTGAGATCCGCAGAATCGTGATTGCTTATAGGAGTCGCAATGAGCGCGTATTTGCGTAGGGGATCGAATCTCTGAACTGCATTAAGGAAACGATCCCAATCAGGCATAGGACTGTGCTTGGCCGGAGAGGAAATGCCGGTCGCCTCCCTCCTCAGCCAGGAAAAGAAGTAATTAAGGTCAGTGGAATCTCCGATACTATTGCGCGAGCCTCGGCGCAGGTAGTACGTACCCCGACGCAGCAATTGCTGACGGGGCTTAGGAAGGTCTCTTGTGGGGAGAGAGGGCCCGTATTCTGCGGGTGGAATAATTAGAAGACCAAAATTTTGACTTTCGTAAGAAATCAACTCAAATCGGAACCGCGGTATCGGGTCTACTTTACCTTCAAATAGTTGTTGAAGGTTTGCATCGTCCTCGGTACGGTCAGAACCGAGGAGTTCCTTCGATCCATCCGCTGCGACCCGTACGCCGACAACGATATAGGCGTCCACCTCTCTTGGCGTATTGGCCATACAGACAATATCTTTAATAAAGTCTGCTTTCCCTTCCTCGGTATCGACCTTGTGAAACCTAGCCTTGAAGTCCAGCGTCTCGCTTTCAGAACGACTCAACAACTCTGAAAATTCAGCCTGATTCAACTTACCTCTCCCGTTCGTCACAATGGGCGATTTACACGCCACGCGGTAGAATCTTTACAGACGCAGATCTATTGCACGGCCTCAATGGATTTGAATGGATGCGTCACAACACTACGGGATAATCAAAATGATTCAAATAGTGATTAATTCTGACTCGCATAGAATCATCCATTTGAAGTCTTTGGACTGCATCTGAACCCAGCCATTCTACCCTACTTGTCTCGTCACTCAAGGTTGGATCTCCAGTGCACGCCTTCCCGATCAGAAGAATTGAGAATTCTTGGCGAACCTCATTGTTGCTAGTGTAGTGGATTACATGTCTGGGGTCGCTATAGACACCCACTAGGCCGGTGATTTCTACATCAATGCCGGTTTCTTCCTTTGTTTCGCGTACACCAGCTTGTGCCACAGACTCGCCGATGTCGATCGCGCCACCTGGCAGTGCCCAGTTGTCGTTGTCGGTCCGGCGGATCATGAGGATCTCTCCTTTGTCGTTCTCCACGACGACGTTGACGGAGGGGACGAGGCTGTTGGCCTTGGGGGCGTTGGGGTCGTTGTAGTAGTCGATTCTGCGGCCCATGTCAGTCCCCCGGTATGGGTGTGGCGCGTTCCCAGACGCGTTCGAAGCTTTCTAGGTAGGTGTTGACCAGGTCTCCGCCGGCTATGCGGCGGAGGTGCCAGACGGGGGCGTGGGGGCCTGTGACGCCGTAGACGTGTGTGTTTACGAGGAGCTGGTCATCGGCGCGGTAGATGGAGTTGTAGAGGACCGTGCGGTGAAAGCGGAACTCGACGCCGTCTTGCCTGCGCAGGTTCTTGTAGAGGACCAGGGCGTTGCGGATCTTTGTGGCCTGGGCGTCGCCTACGCCTTCGTCGTCGCCTCGTTCGGCTACCTGCGGGCTGTCCGGGTCGCCGAGGAGGATACGGACCCGGACACCGGCCTCGGCCTTTTCGGCGAACGTGCGTTGGATGCCGGAGTCTTCGGAGAGGAAGAGGCCGGAGTAGACCAGGACGCCGATCTCTTCTTTGGCGGTGGCGAAGAGACGTCCCCATGCGTCCCTCGGGACGGATGTCCGGTGCGGGTAGATCGTCACTAGCTCGCTGCTGGACGCTGCGGTGACCTGCTCATTAGAGAGGGCGTCCGGCCAGAGGAACGTTTCGTCTACTCCCAAGCGTGAAGCTACTGCGTAGCGATGCCGCCGGTAGGGGGTGCGGTCCTTGGTGATCCACCGTTCTACCGTTTTTGGGTCCACATCGAGGGACTCGGCGAGCGTGGCGATAGTGAGGCCCTGCTCTAGTAGAGCGGCGCGTAGGCGTTCGTTTGGCATGCACCCGTCCGGATTCCGGGACGTCCTAGGACGCGGTCAAGCCTATGAGGACGTCATGAACACGTCCAGTCATGTAGTGATCTCGTCCCGCAGGTCAGGCGCACTCTCTTTCTCGTAGACACCGACCGCCCGGACCGTCCCCGCCGGATACGGGCCTTACGAGAGGAGTGGTCACAGATGATCTTTGTTCTGGCAGCGATCCTCGCCGTCTTCCTCGCTGGCTCCACCTGCGGAATCTTCGCGATGCTCGTCATCGGCATCCACGCCGAAGAGCGCCGGACCGCGCGGGGGCTCGCTGAGACGTCCCGTGTCGGTACCGCGTCCAGGCGGGTGCTCAGCACCCGCACGTGTGACGACGCGCCGGCCCGCGTACCGGCGGGGCGGTGACCATGCGGATGCCTCGCGCCATCACCGGTCACACGTGTCCCTGCGGTGCTCGCGTCGAGCCCGGTAGCCGGAGGTGCCGCAGGTGCCGCGCCCGCGCCCGGTGGCTCCGCCGCGGGCGCGGCCCGCAATACCCCGTCCCGTGGCTGTGAGGAGGGTGCGTCAGTGAACGTCTCTGTTCCCCTGGTGGCGATCCTCGGCGCCGTGGTGTGGGTCGCGTGGCGGTACATGGGGCTTCGCGGTTGGC
>NZ_JBEUPD010000053.1:0-43882 GCF_040492135.1 Actinomadura sp. NPDC000600 | reverse complement strand
GTACGTGCCGCCAGGGCCAGGTTGTAGACCTTCCGCACGCACCCGAACGTGCGCGACAGCTCTGCCGCCTGCGCATCGGTCGGATAGAAGCGGTACTTGAACGCCCGCTTCACGGGGGTGGCCTCACGGCTCACATGTTCCCCCAGTTCGCAGCGGAGCGCAGGCAGTCGGAGATGGACGCCGGTCCACCCTGGCGGCGAACCGGCTTTCCCCGCCCTTCCCCGCAGGAGCTTCGTCTCCTCCCCGCCCCAAAGGACGGGATGTCCACTAAGGAGACCTGATGACTGAGAACCCCGGAATGGACGCGGACGCGCTGGCCGGGCGGTTCGCGCAGATGTTCGCGGCGCTGGCGGGCAACATCGAGCGGGTCGTGCGCGGCAAGCGGGAGAAGGTCGAGCTGGCGCTGATCTGCCTGCTGGCCGAGGGGCACCTCCTCGTCGAGGACGTCCCGGGCGTCGGCAAGACGACCCTGGCGCGGGCGATTTCGGCGTCCGTGGAGGCCAAGTGGGCGCGCATCCAGTTCACGCCCGACCTGCTGCCGAGCGACATCACCGGTGTGTCGATCTTCAACCAGGGGACGAGCGCGTTCGAGTTCCACCCCGGCCCGATCTTCGCGAACCTGGTCGTCGCCGACGAGATCAACCGCGGCTCGCCCAAGACGCAGTCGGCGCTGCTGGAGGTCATGGAGGAGCGCCGGGTCACGGTCGACGGGGTGCCGCATCCGGTGCCGCGCCCGTTCATGGTGATCGCCACGCAGAACCCGGTCGACATGGACGGCACCTACCCGCTGCCTGAGGCGCAGCTCGACCGGTTCCTGATGCGGATCTCCATGGGCTACCCCGACCACCAGGCCGAGGTCGCGCTGCTCGCCGGGGCCCCGACCGGGGCGATGCTCGACCAGATGCCGCCGTTGATGGGCCGCGAGGACCTCGCCCGCATGATCGACTTCGCGCAGCGGCTGCACGTCGCGCCGCCGCTGCACGACTACCTCGTGCGGGTCGTCTCGGCCACCCGCGGGCACCCCGACCTGCGGCTCGGCGCGAGCCCGCGGGCCAGCATCGCGCTGCTGCGCGCCGCGCGGGTGCGGGCGGCGGCGGCCGGGCGCTCCTACATCGTCCCGGAGGACGTGAAGGCGCTGGCGGTCCCGGTCATCGCGCACCGGCTGATCGTCACGCCGGAGGCCGAGCTGCGCGGGCGCTCGGGCGCCGACGTGGTCGCCGAGGCGCTGGGCGGCGTGCCGACGCCGCAGGCCGCCGGGGTGTGACGTGCTGACGCCGCTCGGGTGGGGGACGGCGGCCGCCTCGGTCCCGCTGTACGCGGCGGGCTGGTGGCTCGGCTACCCCGAGCCCGCCGTGCTGGCCGTCGCCGGGCTCGCCGCCGTGGGGGCGGCGGCGCTGTGGACGCTGCCGCGCCCGAAGCTGGAGGTCCGCCGGGAGATCGCGCCGACGCGGGTGGAGCGCGGCCGGCCCGCGGTCGGCGTCCTGCACGTGACGAACAAGGGGCGCGGCGTCCGCGGGCTCAGCGCCGAGGACGCGGCGGGGGCGACCCCGGTGGCGGTCGACGTCCCGCGGCTGCGGTCCGGCGGCACGCGCACCGTGACCTACCGGCTGCCGACGGCCCGGCGCGGCGAGATCCCGGTGGGGCCGCTGCGGCTGGTGCGCGCCGACCCGCTCCGGCTGGCCCGGCGGGTCCGGGAGTACGGCACGCCGCAGATCCTGCTCGTCCGGCCGAGGACGGTGCGGCTGGGGCTGCTGCCGTCCGGCCGCGCCCACCACCTGGAGGGCCCGACCAGCGACCGGTCCCCGGCGGGGACGGCGACGTTCCACGCGCTGCGCGAGTACGTCATCGGCGATGAACTGCGCCACATCCACTGGAAGTCGTCGGCCCGCACCGGGACGCTGATGGTCCGCCAGCTCGTGGACGCCAGCCTGCCGACGACGACGGTCGTGCTGGAGGCGCGCCCCGGTTCGTGGCCGGAGCCCGACGACTTCGAGCTGGCCGTGGACGCGGCGGCGTCGGTCGCGGTCGGCGCGGCGTCGGCGAGCTTCCCCGTCCGGATCCTGACCGGCGACGGCCAGGTGGCCGACACGCGGGGCGGGCCGGACGACGTGGAGGTCCTCCTCGACCGGCTCACCTCCGTCCAGACGCAGGAGGGGGCGCGCTCGGCCGTGGACGCGGTCCGCCGCGTGCGCGCGGGCGGCTCCCTCGTCGTCATCACCCCGGACGACGCCGAGCTCGGGCGCGTCGCGGCCGTCCGCGGCCGCTTCGACCGGATCGTCGTGCTGCGGGTCAGGCCGTCCGCGCCCGCCGCGGCGCCGCCCGGCGTCCAGGTCGCCGACTTCGCCGACCTGGACGCGCTCGCGGAGGCGTGGCGGCGGCTGGGGAGCGCGCGGTGACGCGGTACGCCTCGATCGCGGTGACGGCGTGCCTGGTCGCGGTCGCCGGGCTGGCGTTCCAGCGGGTCTTCGGGCTCGGGCCGGTCGTTCCCGTCGCCGCCGTCGCGGCGGTCGTGCCGACCCTGCTGTGCGGGCTGCTGTCGGGGCCGCGCAAGGACAAGGGCCCGTGGCCGCTGTGGATCTCGCTGGTGCTGACGGTAGTGGCCTGGGCGGGGGCGGTCTCGGTCACCGTCCTGCGCACCGCCCTCGGCGACGGGACGCTGCCGCAGGCGGTGCGCGAGGGCGTGCTCGGCTCGTGGAAGTCGATCCTGACCACGCTGCTGCCCGCCCCCGCGAAACCGGAGTACCTCGTCCTGGTCCACGTGGTGGTGTGGCTGGCGGCTTTCGCGGCGGCGGAGCTGGCGCTGCGCACGCCGCTGCGCGCCCTGCCCTGCGTGCCCGCCCTCGGCGTGTGGGCGGTCGCGCTGCTGCTCGGGGTGGACGGGCCCGGGTCCAACCTGCCGCTCGCCGCCGCGACCGTCGTGCTCATCGCCGTGCTCGTCCTCGTCCGCGCGGACGGTCCGGGCGCGGGCGCCGCGTGGCGGCCCCTCGCGATCGGCGTGCCCGCCGCGGCCGTCCTCGGGGCGCTGGCCTTCGCCGCCGGTCCCGTCGTCCCCGTCAGCGCGGAGCCGTACAACCCGCGCGAGCAGGTGCAGGCGCCGCCGCCGCAGCAGCGCGACAGCGTCAGCCCGCTGGACCGCGTCGGCGGCTGGCTGCTCAGCCCCGACCAGGTGATGTTCACGGTCCGGGCGCGGCGCGGCGAGATCGAGCGGCTCGCCGTGCTGGACCGGTTCGACGGGGTGACGTGGTCGTCCACGGCGCGGTTCGTCCCGACCGGGAGCCGCGTGCCGCAGGGGCCGGACCCGGACCGCGAGCACGAGGTCGCGCAGCACATCACGATCCGCGACCTGCCGGGCGTGTGGGTGCCCGCCGCCGACCGGCCGCGGGAGGTCGCGGGGCTCCCCGTCGTCGTCGACCCCGCCAGCGGCGCGCTCGCCGCCGCGCAGCCGCTGCGCCCCGGGCAGACCTACCGCGTCGAGTCCGTCGTCCCCGAGTGGACCGCCGACGACCTCGCCGGAGCGGAGGTGGCGGTCGACGCCGAGGCGAGGGCGGCGCGCGACCTGCCGTGGGGGCCGGGTGCGAAGGAGCCGCCCGTCCAACTCGCCGAGTTCCGCAGGTTCGCCCAGGCCGCGACGCGGGGCGCGGTGTCGCCCATCCAGAAGGCCGCGATGCTCGCCGAGTACCTCAAGCGCTACGCCCGGTACGACGTCACCGCACCGCCCGGCCACAGCTACCGGCAGCTCGACTACTTCCTGGGCGAGGGCAGGCGCGGCACGCCCGAGCACTTCGCGACCGCCTACGCCCTGCTGGCCCGGACGCTCGGCCTGCCGTCCCGCGTCATCGTGGGCTTCGACGGCGGCGCCCGCGCGGGCGACACCGTCCAGGTCCGCTCCGGGGACGTGATGGTGTGGCCCGAGATCAAGTTCGAGCGGCTCGGCTGGATCCGGTTCAACCCGCTCCCCGACAGCGCGCGCCGGTCCAAGAACAACGACTCCGTCGCGGCGGGGGAGACCGAGCAGAAGCTGGAGCAGGCGCAGAAGAACGCGGCCTCGCAGCAGCGCGGCCAAGGACCGGGCGACACGCCGCAGAAGGGCCCGCGGAAGGCGCCCGCCGCCGCTGACCCGCCCACCCCGTGGTGGGTGTTCGCGTCGACGGCGGTGGGCGCGCTCGTCCTCGGCTACCTGTGCGCCGTCCTCCTCGCCCCCGCGCTGCGGAGGCGGCGCCGCCGGGCCGGACCGCCCGCCGCCCGCATCACCGGCGCCTGGCACCAGGCGCTCGACCACCTCGCCGACGTCGGCCTGGCCACGGCCAGGACGCTGACCGCGCACGAGGTCGCCCGCTTCGGCGCGTCCGCCGTCGGCGACGACGCCCACGGCCATCTCGGGCCGCTCGCCGACCTCGTCAACCGCAGCCGCTTCGCCGCGTCCCGGCCGGACGAGGCCGCCGCCGACCGGGCCTGGCGGCACACCGACGAGCTCGGCCGCCTCGTCACCGCCAGGGCGGGGCGGCTGCGTCGGCTCCGGCGCCGCCTGCACCCCCGGTCCCTGCGGGACGGGGCGCAGCGGGACAGTGCGCTGCGGGACGGGTCGCCGCGGGAGGACTCTCCGCGGCCCGAGCGGACCGTCAGGACGCGGGCACGCTGACCGCGATCTCGCCGCCGAGCACCGCGCCCGTCTCCAGCTCCAGGTCGTCGCCGCTCCAGAACCGGCCCGGGTCGAACCAGTTCGGGCGGCGCCCCTTCGGCAGCAGCCCCATCGACTGGTAGGTCACCGCGACGATCTCGGCGCAGAACGCCGTCTCCAGGTTCGCGTCCCGCTCGGCCGGCCGCCGGATCGGCACCCGCCCGCGCAGCCACCGCGTCGCCAGCTTCGACGTCGAGGGGAACGGCGTGCCGTCCAGCCGCGCCACCGCGCGCAGCGCCGCGTCCTCCACCGCCCGCGTCGGCGGCGGTTCGAGCTGCCGCAGCCAGGCCCGCTGCCCGTAGCGGTTCCCCCAGGCCAGCACCGCGTCGCGCAGGTCGTGCAGCTGCGCGCCGCGGTGGTGCCCGCCCGTCCACATGTCCCGCAGCGAGCGGCCGAGCTCCGCGTGCCACATCAGCGGCGGCAGGTCGTCGATCACCACCGCCATGCCGACGTGGTTGACGGGGCTGTTGGTCGTCATCTGGATGGCGCGGTCGGCGACCGTCCGGCCGCGGAACAGCCACACGTCCCCGGTGCGGGTCAGCTCGACGGCCTCGGCGAGGGAGATGCTCGTACCCGACATGATCGCTACGGTAGCCGTATGCGCACGTCGAGAGGGTCCGCCCTGGGGAAAGCAGCCCGTCTGGTGAAGGCGTCCGACCTCTGGAAGGCGCCGAACCTCTGGAAGGCGCTGGGCGTCGCCGGGTTCATCGGCGTCGCCGCGACCGGGGCCGTGATCGTGCGGTCCGAGCGCCGCCGCCGGGCCTACACGCCCGAGGAGATCCGGGAGCGCCTCCACGAGCGGCTGGAGGAGCCGCAGGGGGAGCGGTCATGACGGTGCGCGCCGTCCGCCCGCCCGGCCCGGACGACCTCGACCGCGCCTGGCGGGCCGTGTCCGCCGAGCTCGCGCCCACGCCGCTGGTCCCGTCGGGCCTGGCGCCCGGCGCGCTGCTGAAGCTGGAGACGTTCCAGCCGATCGGCGCGTTCAAGGTGCGGGGCGCGCTCGCGGCCGTCGCCGCGCTCCCGCCGGGGGAGCCGGCCGTCACGGCGAGCGCGGGCAACCACGGGCTCGGCATGGGGTACGCCGCCGCGAAGGCGGGCGCGGACGTCACCGTCGTGGTCTCCACCCGGGCGTCGCAGGTCAAGGTCGACCGGATCGGCGCGTTCCCGGTGCGGCTCGTCCTGCACGGGACGACCTACGACGAGGCCGAGGCGTACGCCATGACGCTGCCCGGCCACTACGTCTCGCCCTACAACGACCCGGCGGTCATCGCGGGGCAGGGCACCATCGGGCGCGAACTCGACCGGCAGGCGGAGGGCCCGCTCACGGTCGTCGCGCCGGTCGGCGGCGGCGGGCTGGTCGCCGGCCTGTGCCTGTGGGCGCGCGAGCGCGGCGACGTGCGGATCGTGGGCGTGGAGTCGGCGGTGTCGCGGGGCGTGTCGGCGTCGGTGGCGGCCGGCCGCGTGGTCGAGGTCGAGGTCGGCGAGACGTTCGCCGACGGCCTGCCCGGCAACCTCGAACCCGGCTGCGTCACCCCGGAGGTGATCGGCGGCACGGCCGAGCTGACGTCCGTCACCGACGAGCAGATCCGGACGGCGCTGCGCTGGCTGTTCCACGAGCACGGGCTCGTCGCCGAGGGCGCGGGCGCGGCGGCGGTCGCCGCCGTCCTCGCCGGGAAGGTCGAGTTCACCGGACGCCCCGTGGTGGTCGTCTCCGGCCGCAACATCACCGTTCCCGCGTACATCGCCGCCCTCGGCGGGCACTGAGCGGCGGCGTTCCCGCGAACCCCGGCGCCGGTGGGACACGAGCGGCTACGGTGTCCGGTGCGAAGAGGTGGGTGATTTCAGGACATGTCTGGCCTGGGAGTTCTGTTCAGGCGTGACCGGCTGACGGGACAGGTCGCCGTCGGGCTCACCGGCGTGCTCGTCATCGCCGCCGTCGTGTACGGGGTGGGCGTCGCGAGCGCCAAGTACCGGCTCTCCGACGTCGGCGCCTGGCTCACCGCGCGGGGCAAGGGCATCGTCGTGCACGCCAACGGGCCGGCGGCCAAGGTGGACGGCAAGGCCGCCCTGCCTCCGCAGATGCGCGGCCACAACATCAAGGTCGTCCAGGACGGCGCCACCGTGCTGCTCGTCGACCAGGACACCGGCGTGGTCAGCCGGCTCGACCCCTCCCAGCTGGACGTCGGCGCCAGCCGCCCGCTCGGCCAGGGCATCCAGGTCCTCGCGGACGCCGGGAAGGCGTACACGGTCGACTCCGTCAAGGGCGTCCTCCAGCAGATCGACCCGGTCGGCCTGACCCCGGTCGGCGCGCCCGCGACGCTGCCGCCCGTCCTCGGGCAGGCGGGCATCGACGCGCGCGGCGCCCTGTGGGTGCCGGTGGCGGGCAACGGGCAGGTCGCCGCGTTCAAGGACGGCCGGACGCAGCCGCCGGTGAAGGTCGGCGGGGCGGGCGACGACCTCGCGCTCACCATCGCCGCGGGCGACCCGGTCGTCGTGAACTCCACGGCCGCCACCGCCACGGTCGTCAAGCCGTCCGGGACGCCGCTGACCGTGGCCCTGCCGGCGACCGTCAGGCAGGCGGGACGCGGCGGCGTGCTCGCCCCGCCCGCCACCGAGGGCAAGACCGTCCCGCTGCTGGTGCCCGGCACCGGGTCGCTGGTGACCGTCGACACCGACACCGGGCGGTACTCCAGCACGCGGCTCGCCATGCCGAAGCACCGGTACCGGCCGCCGCAGATGCTCGGGCCGAAGGTCTACATCCCCGACGAGACGGCCGGGGCCCTGCTCGTGTACGACTCGGCGGGCAACCGGTTCGAGACGCCGGTCCCGGTCACCGGGCGGCCCGCCAGGCTGGACGTCTTCGTCCGCGACGGGCTGCTGTGGGCTAACGACCCGGCGGGGCCGCGCGCCGTCGTGATCGACGGGCAGGGCGGCCGCAAGGGCATCGACAAATACCGGGACAGGGTCGCGGGCGGCCCCGGGCGCCGCACCCTCCCGCAGCCCAGCGGCGCCCCGCCGAGCACCGCCCCGCAGGACCCCCGCCGCCCGCGCCCCGGCGAGCCGCCGACCGCGCCGCTGAACGTGTCGGTCACCCCGGGGGCGGGCACGATGCGGATCGACTTCCAGCCGTCCCAGGGCGACGGCGTCCTCGGGTACGCGCTGAAGGACGTCCCGCCCGGCCTCGCAGTGAGCCCGTCCGCGATCCCGCCTGGCGCCGGGCCGTTCACGTTCACCGTCCGGGGCGGGGACTGCGGCCGCGAG
Organism: Actinomadura sp. NPDC000600; assembly: GCF_040492135.1. Taxonomy (NCBI): domain Bacteria; kingdom Bacillati; phylum Actinomycetota; class Actinomycetes; order Streptosporangiales; family Thermomonosporaceae; genus Actinomadura; species Actinomadura sp. NPDC000600. The sequence continues at coordinate 35,943 of NZ_JBEUPD010000053.1, read as the reverse complement.
TACCGCTTCCGCGTGGCCGTGCGCTACCGCGACGCCCGCGGCCGGACCCGCGAGCAGGTGTCGGCGCCCAGCGACCCCGCGCGCCCGTGCGTGACGCCGGGCGCGCCCACCGGCCTCGCCGCGCAGGCCACCGCGTCCGGGACGAAGGTCTCCTGGACGGCCCCGCCCGGCGCGTCCGCCTACCGGGTCGCCTGGGACGGCCCCGTCAAGGGCGCCACGACGGTGACCGCCGCGGCGGGCTCGGCGATGTCCACGACGCTCGGCAACGTCTGGACGAACGGGTCCTACACCTTCAAGGTCGCCGCCGTGAACGGCGCGGGCACCGGCGCGGCGGCCTCCCTCGCCGCCAGGCTCACCGGCCCCGCGGCCAAGTATCCGGTCGAGCGCAACGGGAACTCCAACGCCTACATCCGGAGCATCCCCGACGCCAACAACGGCGCGGTCGTCGCCACCATGAACAACAACAACGGCGAACTCGTCGTCGTGAACTGCCAGACCAAGGGCGCCTACTACCAGCACCCGAATGCCGCCAGCCTCGCCGGCGACATGTACGCCAACATCACATGGAGCGGCAAGACCGGCTACATCATCGGGTACCTGGTCAACACGCCGGGCGACTGGAAGAGCTTCGCCGGCCCCGCGGTCTGGACGTGCGAGCCCTGACCCGCCGCCCGGCCGGCGCCGGTACGGCTAGGCCCGCTTCTTCTTCCTGCCGACGCAGGCGGGAGCGGACCAGGCCACGTCCGGCGCCCGACCCGGGTTGAGGCGCAGCACCGCCCCGACCTTGAAGCAGTAGGCCGTTTTCGGCCGCAGGCCCGGCATGGTCGCCGAATGCGAGCCCGCCTTGACCGCCACGATCGGCTTGGTCCCGGCGGGCTGCTGCTGGACGAGCAGCGGCAGCTCGCGCGCGGCCGGGGGCAGCGCCCACAGCACCGCCGCCCTCTGGCCGGCCTGCCGTACGACCACCTTGCGCGGCCGCGCCGCCGCGAGCTGAGCGGCCGTGATCGGCTCCTGCGGGTCCTGGGTGGCCTGTCCCTGCGGGCCGGTCTGGGAAGGCGGCGTCGACCCCGCGGCGGTCCCGCCCCCGCCGTCGCCGCCGCCGGACAGCACGAGCGCCCCGACGCCGAGGGACACCCCGCCGACGAGCGCGATCCCGGCCGCGACGATGAGGCCTCGGCGGGGCCCGTCGTGCGGACGGTCCTGGGTGATCTGGTGCGGGCCCGCGTGCGGGGTGGTGTGCGGTGACGTATGCGGGGAGGTGTGCGAACCGCTCGCGCTCTGGTCGCCCGCCTGGGGCGCCTGGGGCCAGGCGGGCTCGGGCGCCGGACGCGGGCCGTCCTTGGGGAGGAGGGCGTCCGGGGTCTGCGGCGGGACGGCGTTAGGCGCCCACGGCGACGGCGGCGGTTCGGGTGCGGCGACGGGCGCCGGGGCCTGCCGCGCCGAGGCCGGCAGGGACGGCGACTGCGTGGACGGCGACTGCGCGGTCGGCGCCCACTCCGGCACGAGCGGCGGGCCGGAGACGTCCGGGAAGGACGGGCGCGGGCCGGCGTCCGGCGCGGACGCGGCGCCGCGGCTGCTGTGCGCCACGTCCGTCACCGGCAGCCCCAGCTCGGCCTGCACGCGCTGGAGCGCCTGCGCGAACTCCACGGCGCTCGCGAACCGCTGCTCGGGAGTCTTGGCCATCGAGCGCGCGATGACGTCCGCGACCTGCCGGGGGACGTCGGGGCGGGGGACGGGCGGCGGCGGGTCGTTGAGGATCCGCAGCATCAGCAGGGCGATGCCCTCGCCGGGCGGCCCCTTGAACGCGGGGTGCCCGGCGAGCAGTTGGTAGAGCGTCGAGCCGAGCGAGTAGAGGTCGGACCCGACGCCCGGCTGCCGGCCCTCCAGGATCTCGGGGGCGGCGTGGTGCGGCGTGAACGCCTGGGTGTGGGTGGCGTCGAAGCTGTCGACCAGGCGGGCGATGCCGAAGTCGGCCAGGGCGGGCTCCCCGTACCGCGACAGCAGCACGTTCTGCGGCTTGACGTCCCGGTGCAGGACGTCGGTCTCGTGGGTGGCGGCCAGCGCGCCCGCCATCTTCACGCCGATCCGCAGCACCTCGGCGACCGGCAGCGGCCCCTCCCGCGCGAGCCGGTCGGTGAGCGCGCCGTGCTCGAAGTACTCCATCGCGATGTAGGGGCGCCCGGACCGGGTGGTGCCGGTGTCCAGCACGGTCACGATGTTCGGATGCCCGGAGAGCCGCCCGGTGATCTTGCACTCGCGCTGGAACCGCCGCATCGCCGCGTCGTCGACCGCGCTGACCGACAGGACCTTCAGCGCGACCATCCGGTCCAGGCGCTCCTGGTGGGCGCGGTAGACGACGCTGAAGCCGCCCTCGCCGACCTGCTCCAGCACCCGGTAGCCCGGAACGTCCTCGGTCATGGGTGGGGGGATCCCTCTCGCTTGCTCGTCTCGTCCGGGGGCGCGGCGGGGGCGCGATCGTTCGATGCCGTGCGGCCCGGGGCGGTTCCCCCCGGGGGCAACAGCGTAGTACGGGGAGGAAACGGGCGCGGGTGCTCTCGCCGGGAAGGCCCGACCCGGCCGTCGCCCAGCACCCTTGACGGAAATGAGATGACATTTCCATTGCCCCGGTTAATCGTTGTGCCAATTGCGCTCCAGTACCGGCCCTCTTCGTCCTAACCTCGGGATTCGCGACGAAGGAACTGCCCCAGAGGGAGTGGCCCGCCGTGACGGACGAAGTCATGACAAATCCGCACGAGGAAGCACCGCCATCCGAAACGGCTTATGGGGAACTTGTGCGGATGGCGTATTTCGTTCTGCCGGGGCGGGGAAAGCGCGTCTACCGGCTGGCGATCGCCCGCCGGATCGTGGACTCCACCGCGCGCGGCGCCCGCGACCGCTCGGCCGCCGGGCACGCACGCCGCCGCACCCGGGTGCTGCGCCGGGCGCTGCGCCCGCCCCGCCGGCTCCAGATCGGGCTCGGCCCGTGGCTGCGCGCGCTGCCCGCCCGGCTGCCCGACCCCGCGCTGACCGCGGCGCTGTCCCGGCTCGACCCGCACGTGCGCGTCGCCTACGTCCTGCGGAACGTGGAGGGGATGCCCCGCTACGCCGTCCGGGACCAGCTGATCGAGCTGCGGGTGCGCGACCCCTTGCCGGTGATCCGCGCCGCCGAGGCCGTCGAGGTGCCGGTGCCCCGCCGCGCCGACCGGTTCGAGCCGGCGCTGCTGCGCCCCGTCCGCACCCGCTCGGTGCTCCCGCTCGCGGCCGCGGTCGTCCTCACCGCCGCGCTGGTCGGCGCGCTGCTCACCACCGAGCGGGAGGGCGCGCGCGAGGCGTCCGCCCGCGGCCTGAGCCTCGCCGCCGCGGCGCCGGACGCCTGGACGCGCGGCGCCCGCTCCCTCGACGTCTGGCCCGCCCGCGGCGACCTCGCCGGCGACCGGGCCTTCACCCGGCGCGCCGCCGACGCGTGGGCGGCCGCGCCCCGGGGCCGCCGCCCCGACAGCGGCGCCGCGCAGCTCCTGTACGCCGGCCGGCTCGACGGCGCGCCTCTCGCGGTGATGCGCAGCGGCGGCCGCCTGGCCCGCTACGCCTCCGGCCGCGTCGACGTGGCCGCGATCGGCACCGACCCGTCCGCGCCGATCGCCCTCGGCGGCGGCCGCTACCTCCTCGCGCCCTGGGACGCCCGGCCGGAGACCTTCGCCGGACGGCGGCTCGCCACGTCCGGCGGCGTGACGGACCCGGTCCGCCCCGGCACCGGCTGCGGCCGGGGTCCGCTATTCCACCTCGGCTCGCGGACGGTCGGCGACCTCGGCGGCGCGCGCGCCGCCGTCCTCGGACACCGCGCGCCGGACCGGCGCCCGGGAGGCCGGGACCGCCCCGCCGTCCTCGGCCGCACCGCCCGGTCGTTCTGGAAGAAGCTGGCCTGCGCCGTGCCCGCGGCGTCCCGGCCCGTCTCGGCGGCGATGGCGTTCGACTTCTGGTCGGGGACGCTGCCGCACGGCGGGCGGCACGCCGACTGGGCCTGCACCCGGTTCGCCTACGCCGACGGCGGCGCCGCCGCCTTCGCGACCCTGCTCGCGGCGGAGAGCCGGGCGACGGGCGCCTGCGACGTCCAGCGGCCGGTGAGCGGGACGTGGTGGCGCGCGCCGTCGGGCCGCTGGTACTACCTGGCGGCGGCGGGGCGCGGTCTCGTCCCGCACGCCGAGGGGGTCCGCCGGCCGGTGACGCGCGACCGCCTCCTCGTCGCCGGCGGTGCCCCCGGTACCCCCGTCACCCCGACCGCCCGTTAGGGCGGGCCGGTCAGCATCCGCTTACCCTGATCGGGCACACTGAGGGGAACCGAACCAGATTCAGGGAGTCGCAGATGGGCAAGGGGCCGCTCTCCGGAGTACGCGTGATCGAACTGGCCGGGATCGGGCCGGGGCCGTTCGCCGCGATGCTGCTGGCCGACCTCGGCGCCGACGTGATCCGCGTCGACCGGGCGTCCGCCGTCCGGGACGGCGAGACCGCCGGCGGCACCGACTTCACCAACCGCGGCAAGCGGTCGATCGCCGTCGACCTCAAGAGCGAGGGCGGCAGGGAGGTCGTCCTGCGCCTGGTGGAGAAGTCCGACGTCCTGATCGAGGGGTTCCGCCCCGGCGTCACCGAGCGCCTCGGCATCGGCCCGGACGACTGCCTGGCCCGCAACCCCCGCCTCGTCTACGGGCGGATGACCGGCTGGGGGCAGGAGGGGCCGCTGTCGCACACGGCGGGCCACGACGTGGGCTACATCGCGATCACCGGCGCCCTGCACGCCATCGGCCGCGCCGGCGGCCCGCCGCAGGTCCCGATGAACCTGCTCGGCGACTTCGCGGGCGGCAGCATGTACCTCGTCACCGGCGTCCTCGCGGCCCTGCTCGAGACGCGGGCGAGCGGGCGCGGCCAGGTCGTCGACGCCGCCATCGTGGACGGCACCGCCCACCTGTCCACCTTCATCCACGGCTTCCTCGCGGGCGGCATCTGGGAGGACCGCCGCGGCGTCAACATGCTCGACACCGGCGCCCCCTGGTACGACGTCTACGAGACCTCCGACGGCCGCCACATGGCGGTCGGCGCCATCGAGCCGCAGTTCTACGCCGAGTTCCTCCGCCGCCTCGGCCTCGACGGGGACGACGACCTCCCCGCCCAGTACGACCGCGAGCGCTGGCCCGCCATGCGCGAGCGCTTCGCCGCCGCCTTCCGCACGAAGACCCGCGACGAGTGGACGGAGGTGTTCGTCCCCAGCGACGCCTGCGTGGCCCCCGTCCTGTCGCTGGCCGAGGCCGCCGAGCACCCGTACAACACCTCCCGCGAGGTCTTCCCCGAACTCGCCGGCCACCGCCAGCCCGCCCCCGCCCCCCGCTTCTCCCGGACCCCCACCGGGACCGACGGCGTCCCCGTCCTCCCCGGCGGCCAGACCAGGGCCGTGCTGGACGACCTCGGCTTCGACGACGCCGAGGCCCTCCTCAAGGAAGGCGCCGTCGCCCAGGCGTGACCGCCCCGGTGGCCGTCCCCGCGCCGTCCCGCCCGGGCACGGCCACCGGAGCCGATGAACGCAGGCCGCGCCGCCCGTGCGCGGGCGGATAGTTAATCGGCTGACAATTCCCTCGCGGTAACCGGCGGTCATTCCACAAGACCGCGCCGGAACGCGGCCGTACGTTGTGGGCACTCCACCCCGACAGCACGACGACGGTAAAGGCCGGACGCCGGCCCTGTTCGCCGTGCCCGCAAAAGGGAGATGCCCATGCGTTTCAAACGGCTCCGCTCGTGGGCGGTCATCACCGCGGCCATTCCCGCCGCACTCGGCCTGACCGGGGCGGTCGCCCCCGCGGCGCACGCCGAGACGAGCCCGGAAGGGGCGAACGACTGGAACTGCAGACCCTCGTTCCCGCATCCCCGCCCCGTAGTGCTCGTGCACGGCACTTTCGAGAACATGGCGTTCAACTGGCAGAAGCTCTCGCCGGCGCTGAAGAAGGCCGGGTACTGCGTCTACGCCCTCAATTACGGCGGCCCGAAGGACGGCCCCATCCAGGGGATCAACGACATTCCCACGTCGGCCGGTGAGCTGTCGGCGTTCGTCGACAAGGTCATGGCCTCCACCGGGGCGTCCAAGGTCGACATCGTCGGGCACTCGCAGGGCGGCATGATGCCGCGGTACTACATGAAGTTCCTCGGCGGCGCCGCGAAGGTGAACAAGCTGGTCGGCATCGTGCCGTCCAACCACGGCACCAACATGTCCGGGCTGGTGGAGCTGGGCACCCTGCTCGGCATCACGCAGGAGGTCGTGAAGGCCGCGCCGGCGGCGGGCCAGCAGATCGTCGACTCGGACTTCCTGAAGAAGCTGAACGGGGGCGGCGACACCGTGCCCGGCCCGACCTACATCGTGCTGTCCACCAAGTACGACGAGGTCGTCACGCCCTACACCTCGGAGTTCCTCAACGGCTCCAACGCGCAGAACGTCCTGCTGCAGGACAAGTGCCCGAACGACACCAACGCGCACGTCGGCATCGCCTTCGACCCGGTGATGATCAAGTTCGTGCTGAACTCGCTCGACATCTGGGGCCCGTACTGGCCCATCGACTGCGCGAAGCCCCTCGGCTGACCCGTGCGGCGCCCGGCGGGTCTCCCCTCTCACCGCCGGGCGCCGCCGCGCCGCGGACCGTGCCACCGGCCGCGCCGCGGCGATGTCACAGGCCGCGCCGCGGCGGCGTCACAGGCCGAGGCGCTTGGCGGCGATCTCGTTCATGATCTCGTTGGTGCCGCCGCCGATGCCGAGGATGCGGGCGTCGCGGTAGTGGCGCTCCACCTCGGACTCGCGCATGTAGCCCATCCCGCCGTGCAGTTGGACGGCCTCGTGCACCACGTGCTCGCAGGCGAGGACGGCGGTGTTCTTGGCGTAGGCCGTCTCGGTGAGGACGTCCTCCCCGGCCGCGTGCCGCTCGGCGACCGCGCGGGTGTAGGTGCGGGCGACGTCGGTCCGCCGCGCCATCTCGGCGATCTTGTGCCGGACGAGCTGCCGGGAGGCGAGCGGGCGGCCGAACGTCTCCCGGTCCCGGACCCAGGCCAGGGTGAGGTCCAGGCAGCGCTGCGCCGTCGCGTACGCCTGGACGGCCAGCGACAGCCGCTCGGTCACGAAGTTCTGGACGATCTGCAGGAACCCGCTGTTCTCCGCGCCGACGAGGTTAGCCGCGGGAACGCGGACGCCGTCGAACGACAGCTCCGCGGTGTCGGAGCAGAGCCAGCCCATCTTGCGCAGCGGCGCGGAGACGGTGAAGCCCGGGGTGCCCTTCTCCACGACCAGCAGGGAGATGCCGTCGAAGCCGGGCCCGCCCGTCCGCACCGCCGTGGTGACGAAGTCCGCCCGCACGCCCGAGGTGATGAACAGCTTGGCGCCGTCGACGACGTAGTGCCCGCCGTCGCGGACGGCGGTGGTGCGGATGCCCGCGACGTCCGATCCGGTGCCGGGCTCGGTCACGCCGAGCGCGCCGATCTTCTCCCCGGCGAGCGTCGGCCGCGCGAACCTGTCGATCAGCGCCGCGTCCCCGGAGGCGATGATGTGGGGGAGCGCGATCCCGTGCGTGAACAGGGAGGCGACCACGCCGCCCGACCCGCCCGCCTGGATGATCTCCTCGGCGACGATCAGCGCGTCGAGCAGCCCCCCGCCGGACCCGCCGGCCTCCTCCGGGAACCCGGCCCCTAGCAGTCCCGCCTCGGCGGCCCGGACGTGCAGGGACCGGGGCAGCTCGCCCGCGTCCTCCCAGTCGGCTACGAAGGGCGCGATCTCCCGCGCGGTGAAGTCGCGGACGAGGGCGCGCAGCGCCGCCCGTTCCGGGGTCTGCCAGGAATCCACCGCGCCTCCTCGTACAGAACGAGGTTCGGAATCTAGCAGGCGGCGCGTCAGTCCCCGGCGCGCAGGTCCTCCGGGTCGGACGGCGCGGGCAGGTCCCCCGCGGGGACGCCGGTCAGCTCGCTGACGTGCCGGCGCAGTACGGCCCGCAGCTCCGCCGGGCCGGTGGCGTCGGGCCGCAGGACGGCGTGGGAGGTCAGCCCGTCCACCAGCGCGTGCACCCGCGCGGCCTCGACCTCGACGTCCAGTCCGGGGCGCAGGGCGCCGGCGCGGCGGGCCGCCCGCAGGGCCCGGCTCGCGATCGAGCGCAGGTCGTTGTGCATCTCCCGGGCCAGCGGGCCCAGCTCGGGCCGGGTGCGGGCGCCGGTGGTGAACGCCAGCCACACCTCGGCCTCCTCGCGCCGCTCGGCGTCCAGCGGCAGCAGTTCGGCGAACAGCGCCTCCATGGCCGCCGCGTGCTCGGCGGGCGGTGCGGCGGGGCCGGGGTCCGCGAGCCGGGCCGCGCGCAGCCGCAGCCGCTCGCCGGCCCGCTCGGCGAACGTGCGCATCGCGAAGATCATGATTTCGGCCTGGCCGTCGAAGTAGTGCCGGACCGATCCGATGGCCAGGCCCGCCTCGGCGGCGACGGTGCGCAGCGACGCCTGGTCCAGCCCGTCCCGGCGCACGACGCGGAACACGGCCTCGGCCACCTCGCGGCGGCGGGTCTCGGCATCGACGATCTTCGGCACCGCTCTTTTATAGCACGCCCATGCTACAGTCGTATTTAGCACGAGCCTGCCAAATAAGTCCGACCGAAGGGGAGGCCGACATGGACGAAGTGATGAACATCCTGCTGATCCGCTTCGCGATCATCGTCGCCGGGATCGCGCTGCTGGTCGTGGCGGTGTTCAGCGTGGCGATCACGCTGAAGCGCCGCGGCCGGCTCGGCCGGGCCCGGGGCCTGGTCGAACCGGTCCTGCGCGCCTGGGCCGACCGCCCGGCGGCCGGCCCGGACCCGCGCCGGAACGCGGGCCGCGGCGGCCTCGACGCGCGGCGCGGCGGCGGCCGGTCCGAACTCGGCCGGCTCGCCGTCCGCGGCGCCCTGCACTACCTCGACCGGAGCGAGACCCGACGGACGGGAGGGGGCCGGTGACCCCGGCCGCCGACGACGCGGACGTGGTGATCGGCCTTCTCGTGGACCGGCTGATCAAGGGCGGGATCGTCGTGGCCGCCCTCGTCGTGGTCGTGGTCGCCCTCACCGTCGTCTACCGCAGGACCGGCCCGAAGGACCGGCCCTGACGGTGGGACTCCGCGTCGGCGCGGACTAGCCGACGGCGTCGGCGACGGCCTCGGCCCACAGGGCCAGGCCGTCGTCGATCTGGTCGCCGGTGATGACCAGCGGCGGGATCATCCGGACGACGTTGCCGTACGCGCCGCAGGTCAGCAGCAGGAGCCCGCGCTCTGCGGCGGCCGCGTGCGCCCGCGCCGCGGCGGCGGGGTCGGGCTCGCCGTCCGGCGTGGTGAACTCGCTGGCCTGCATGAGCCCGAGCCCGCGCACGTCGCCGATCGCCGGGTGGTCGGCGGCGACCTTGCGGAGCCCGTCGTTCAGCCGCGCGCCCTGCAGGGCGGAGTTGCCGACGAGGTCCTCGTCGGCGATGACCTGCAGGGTGGCGAGCGCGGCGGCGCACGAGACGGCGTTGCCTCCGTACGTGCCGCCCTGCGACCCGGGGCGGGCCTTGGCCATCAGCGCCTCGGGCGCGGCGATCGCCGACAGCGGGAACCCGCTCGCCAGGCCCTTGGCCGTGATCAGGACGTCGGGGCGCGCCGCCGAGTGCTCGTGGCCCCAGAACCGGCCCGTCCGCCCGTACCCGGTCTGCACCTCGTCGACGACCAGCAGGATGCCGTGCCGGTCGGCGCGCTCGCGCAGCCCCTCCAGGAACGCGGGGGGCGCGGGGATGTAGCCGCCCTCGCCGAGCACCGGCTCGACCACGAACGCGGCCGTGTCGGACGCCGGGCTCGCGGTGACGAGCAGGTAGTCGAGCTCGCGCAGCGCGAACCGCGTCGCCTCCTCCTCCGACCACCCGTACCGGTACGCCTGCGGGAACGGCGCGATGGCGGCGCCCGGCATCAGCGGGCCGATCCCGGCGCGGAACTTCGTGCCCGCCGTGGTGAGGGCGGCGGCGCCCATCGTCCGGCCGTGGAAGGAGCCGTGGAAGACGACGATGTTCTGCCGGCCGGTGGCGTGCCGGGCGAGCCGGATGGCCGCCTCGACGGCCTCGCTGCCGCTGTTGAGGAAGAACAGCGAGTCCAGGCCCTCCGGCAGCACCTCGCCGAGCGCCTCGGTCAGCCGCAGCAGCGGCCGGTGCATGACGGTCGTGTACTGGCCGTGGATGAGCGTGCCCACCTGCTGCTGTGCGGCCTCGACCACGCGCGGGTGGCAGTGGCCGGTGTTCACGACGCCGATGCCCGCGGTGAAGTCCAGGTGCCTGCGGCCCTCGGCGTCGTAGAGGTACACGCCCTCGCCGCGCTCGGCAAGGACGGGGGTGGCCTGCTTGAGCAGGGGAGACAGCGTCGCCATGGCGTCCCTCCGGTAGATTGTCGACAATCTGCAATCTAGGTGGCCCCGGGCCGGTTGTCCAGCGGGGCCGTTCCTCTGTGGCGGCGCCGGAAGCTAGGACTCGCGGAGCCGGGTGATGGAGTCGGTCATGTGCTCCTCGATGAGGGTGAGCAGGCGCTCCTCCTCGCCGTCGCCGATCGCGTCGACGAGCCGCCGGTGCTCCTCGACGAGGTCGGCGGGCTCGGGGTAGGTGTCCTGGAGGGCGTTCAGGCACATGCGCGTCTCCACCAGCAGCGTGTGCGCCATCCGCTCCAGCCGCGGGCTGCCCGACGAGCTGACCAGCACCTCGTGGAACGCCTGGTCGGCGTCGCTCATCGCGACCCGGTCGCGCTGGCGGGCGGCGGCCACGAGCGCCTCCAGGGCCTCGGTGAGCCGGGCCACCGCCTCGCCCCGGTTGCGCTCCATGATCAGCCGGCAGGCCTCGCGCTCGATCGCGAGCCGGGCGAGGTAGACGTCCTCGACGTCCCCCTCGTCCAGCGTGATCACGAACAGTCCGCGGTGCGGCTCGCTGACGAGCAGCCCCTCCTGGACGAGCCGCTGCATGGCCTCGCGCAGCGGTCCGCGGCTGATGCCGAGGCGCGCGGCGAGGTCGGCCTCGCCGAGCTGCGCGCCGGGCTCCAGCGACCCGTACATGATCGCCGAGCGGAGCTCGTCCGAGACGATCTCCACCGTCGACTTGCGGGGAACAGGCTCCAGCTCACCCAGTCGGCCCATGCGCGGTTCCCTTTCGTCTCTATTCAGATTTGCCATGCATGTCGTCCCCGCAGGGGGACCGCGGCGGGGACGGCGAAGAGCCGGCCCAGCCCGGTGCGCGGCGGGAGCCCGTCGGGCCCCGACGCGAGTCGCAGCCCCTCCCAGACGCTCACCTGGTTGGCGGTCAGCACCGGCTTGCCGACCCGCGCCTCCAGCTTGTCGAGCCAGGCCACGGTGTGCAGCGCGGTGTCGGGCACCAGCACCGCCTCGGCGTCCGGATGGTCGTTGGCCGCGACGAACGCCAGCACCTCGTCGCGGCCGAGGGTGCCGACCTCGGCGGCGGTGACGATGCCCCGGCAGGACAGCGCCACCACCTCGATGCCGGCGCAGGCGAGGAACGCGACGAACCGCTCGGCGACGTCGGCCGGATAGGTCGCCGCGACCGCGACGCGGGTCACGCCCAGCGCCTGCGCCGCGTGCACGAACGCGAACGACGTGCTGGAGGCGGGCACGCCCGCCGCCTCGCGGACGCCCGCGACCTGCTGCGCGGCGCCGTCCCAGCCGAACACGAAGCTTCCGCTGGTGCACGCCCACACGGCGGCCCTCACGCCGTGTTCGCGCAGGGTGCGGGCGCCGTCTCCGAGCACGTCGGCGCCGCCGATGTCCAGCAGCGCGTCGACGCGGTGCGCGTCCTCGCGCATGAGCGTGTGCACGACCGGGAGGCTGACCTCTCCCAGGGCGCGCTCGATGGTGGGGTAGTCGTCCTCGGCGCTGTAGCCGGGGTAGAGGAACCCCGCGCGCAACCCGTTCTGGCGCATGTTGTCGACAATCCTACCTTTGGGGATCATGGCGGCTAGGCCGCCGTGAAGGGAGCGAGCCCGACCAGGGACTGTCCGGGACCGGACGCCGAACGCCCCATGGCGCGCAGCGCCGAGCACATCGTCACCTGGTTGGCGGTGAGCACCGGCTTGCCGATCATCTGCTCCAGCGGTGCGATGATGTCGTACGTCGGGACGTTCGTGCAGCTGATGAAGACGGCCTCGGCCTCGGGGTGGTCGACCGCCGACACCGCCGACACGATCTCGCCGTAGCCGACCTTCCAGATGTGGCTGAGCAGGCCCAGCCCGACCGAGGACACCACCTCGATGCCGTGCTCGCCGAGGAACGACACGAGCCGGTCGGTGACGGCGTCGATGTAGGGCGTGACGACCGCGATGCGCCGGGCGCCGAGGAGCCGGAGCGACTCCACCAGCGCGCCGGAGGTCGTCGTCGAGACCGGCGCGCCGGCCTGGAGCATCGACTGGTGCAACTGGATCTCGCCCGCCTTGCCGCGGATGAAGCTGCCCGACGCGCACGCGTAGGCGACGGCGAGCGGCTCCGGGGCGAGGACGTCGCGGGTCGCCTGCCGGACGATCGACTGGTCCGACAGGGCGGAGGCCATCTCCACCGTGACCGGGACCGGCACGTACGGCAGGCGGGTCATGAACAGGGACACGTCGTCGGGCGTCCAGCGCCACAGCTCCCTGTCGAGGGCGAAGTCGAACGGCGCGACCACCCCGATGCCGTGCTGGGCGAGCAGCTCTGGGCCGACGACCAGCGAGGGGTCGAATGTCATCTGCGCGGCCGCCACTCTAGGACTCTGCGCGTGCGTAGAGGAGGCGTTCGCCGACGCCGCCCGACCGCCACACGTCGTTGCACGCCTCGGCCATGCGGTCGAGGCCGTCGACGATCGTCGCGTAGACGTTGCCGGGAACCCAGCCGACGTCCCCGTTCAGCAGCAGGTTGTTGCGGCCGTAGAAGATCGCGAGGTCGATGACGCCGGGCAGCGCGTGGATGTTCTTCTCCTCCTTGAACTTCCGGTCGAGCATCCCGCCGGGGAAGGAGAAGTAGACGACGTCGCCCGGGATCGGGGTGACGGTGGGGTTCTCCAGTCCGATCTCTTCCTCGGAGAACCGTTCGACCATCGTGTACACCTCGTTGCGGGCGTACTTGGCGTGGTACGCCTCGCCGCCGAGGGGTAGAGCGTTCCAGACCGCCTCGCAGGTGCGCGGCGCGTCCTTCTCGAGAAGCTCCGCGACGCACGACACGCCGCGGCGCTCCAGAGTGATGGTCATGAGCTTGGGCATGCTGACCTCCCCGTGAACAGGGGTGGGCGAGAGCGTCGCCACCCGAAGGACTCTCCATGTTCGTGGGGGGTCGTCCCCCCACACCCCCGAACGGGGGCTGTTAGAGCGCTCTGGGATCCGTCCTGGCCCTGCTGGGCAGCGGTTGCGACGGTCTTGCAGCACATGTCCCATTGCGGTGACCGAGGCCGCAGTGCACCGCGTTGATTGTTGACAATCCTACGAACGCTTCCTAGCGTGTCAATGCCTCCCGCCGTTGCCTTCTCGTAAACTCCGCACACCCCGGAAGTGACGCCGATGGACCCTGCCCAGCCCGCATCCGGCAACCCGCCTGACGTGGTGGTACTCGTGGGCGACGTCCATCCGCGCGGCATGGAGGAGGCGGAGCGCCTCGCGCGCGTCCGTTACGTGCGCGAAACAGAGCTGGCCGAGGCGCTTCCCGAGGCCGATGTTCTGTTCATGTGGGATTTTCTCTCGGACGCCCTGGCCGGTGCGTGGCCCCGGACCGGCGGGCCCGGATGGGTCCACATCGCCAGTGCCGGCGTCGACCGCCTGATGTTCCCCGGGCTCGTCCGCAGTGACACTGTTGTCACCAACTCGCGCGGCGTCTTCGACGAGCCCATCGCAGAATACGTGCTCGGACTGGTGCTCGCGTTCGCCAAGGACCTGCACACCACCTTCCGGTTGCAGGGCGAGCGGCGCTGGCGGCACCGCGAGACCGAGCGGATCACCGGCGCCCGCGCGCTGGTCGTCGGCACCGGGCCGATCGGCCGCGCGATCGGCCGCCGGCTGTCGGCGGCCGGCCTCGCCGTCACCGGCGTCGGGCGCACCGCCCGCGACGAGGACCCCGACCTCGGCGCCGTCCGCCCGATGGACCGGCTCGGCGAGGAGCTCGCCGCCGCCGACTACGTCGTGCTGGCCGCGCCCCTCACCCCGCAGACCCGCGGCATGATCGACGCCGCCGCGCTGGAGCGGATGCGGCCGTCCGCGCGGCTGATCAACGTCGGGCGCGGCGCCCTCGTGGCCGAGTCGGACCTGGTCAAGGCGCTGCGGGCGGGCCGGATCGCGGGCGCCGCGCTCGACGTCTTCGAGGACGAGCCGCTCCCGCCGTCCTCGCCGCTGTGGGAGATGCCGTGCGTCATCGTCTCGCCGCACATGTCCGGCGACGTGGTCGGCTGGCGGGACGAGCTGGTCCGGCTGTTCGTCGACAACCTCGGCCGCCGCGTGGCCGGCCGCCCCCTGCGCAACGTCGTGGACAAGGGGCTCGGCTACGTGGGCTCGGAGCCGGCCGGCCCGCGGTAGCGGGCCGCATCACACCAGAGGGGGCAACCATGGCCGATGCGGCCGACCTGACCGCGACCGAACTGCTCGCGGAGTACCGGGCCGGGGCGCTGTCCCCGGTCGAGGCCGCCGGGGCCGTCCTCGCCCGGATCGAGCGGGACGACCCGGAGCTCAACGCGTTCTGCCTCGTCGACGAGGAGACCACCCTCGACATGGCGCGCGCGGCGACCGAGCGGTGGCGGCGCGGCGCGACGCTCGGGCCGCTGGACGGCGTGCCCGTCTCCATCAAGGACGTCCTGCTCACCCGGGGCTGGCCGACGCTGCGCGGCTCCCGGACGATCGACCCCGCCCGCCCGTGGGACGAGGACTCGCCGTCCGTCGCCCGCCTGCGCGAGCAGGGCGCGGTGTTCGTCGGCAAGACGACGACGCCGGAGTTCGCGTGGAAGGGCGTCACCGACAACCCGCTGACCGGCGTCACCCGCAACCCGTGGGACCCCTCCCGCACGCCGGGCGGGTCGAGCGGCGGCGCGGCGGCGGCGGTCGCGGCGGGCATGGCGCCGCTCGCCCTCGGCACCGACGGCGGCGGCTCGGTGCGCATCCCCGCCGCGTTCACCGGCACCTTCACGATCAAGCCGACGTACGGCCGCATCCCGCACTACCCGGCGAGCCCGTTCGGGACGCTCGCGCACACCGGCCCGATGACGAACACCGTGGCCGACGCGGCGCTGCTGCTCGACGCCGTCAGCGGCGCCGACGCCCGCGACTGGTCGGCGCTGCCGCCGCCGGACGTGGTGTTCGCCGAGGCCGGCGCCCGCATCGGCCGGGACGACCTGACCGGCCTGCGCGTCGCGTTCAGCCCCGACCTCGGTTTCGCGGAGGTCGACCCGGAGGTCGCGGCGTCCGTCGCGGCCGCCGCCGAGGTCTTCGCCGAGCTCGGCGCCAAGGTCGAGCAGACCGGCCCGGGCTTCGGCGACCCGGTCGAGGAGTTCGAGGTCCTGTGGTTCGCGGGCGCCGCCAAGGTGGTCGAGCACCTGTCGCCCGAGGAGCGCGAACTGCTCGACCCGGGCCTGCGGGAGATCTGCGAGCAGGGCGCGCGCTACTCGGCGCAGGACTACCTGACGGCCACCGCGCGCCGCATGGAGCTTGGCCGCCTGATGGGCCTGTTCCACGAGCGCTACGACCTGCTGCTCACCCCGACGACGCCGATCGCCGCGTTCGAGGCCGGCCTGGAGGTCCCGCCTGGCTCGGCGTCTCCGCGCTGGACGGGCTGGACCCCGTTCACCTACCCGTTCAACATGACTCAGCAGCCCGCGGCGAGCCTGCCGTGCGGCTTCACCTCCGGCGGCCTGCCCGTCGGTCTCCAGGTCGTCGGCGCCCGGCACGCCGACGCCCTGGTGATGGCCGCCTGCGCCGCCTACGAGCGCGCCCGCCCATGGACGAGGTTCACCGGGAGGCGATGACCGCGCGGCCCCGCTGAAGGCGGGCCTCCGCGAGTCGACCGGCCACCCGACGGCGCCGTCACGAGAATCCACGACCGGCGCGAATGACCCGTGCCCAGGTTCGCAAGCCACCATTCCTGCGCGCCGATTTCCTCTGGTGTGCGCGTCGTATTACTTGAAAAGGCCCGTCTGAACCGTTGTTCGTCCTGCCTCGGACGCGAGTGGGAACGAGCTTGCAGTTTTGGAACGGTGAGGCATCGTGAAACGTATGTGAGTTCTGCGGTCTTCGTTTCGCGCACGTGCAAAGTTCGCACGTGCGCGATTACATAGGGGGCGGTGTGGTCCGGGCGTTGGCCCCGCACGTCACGGACACGCCCGGTGAACCGTCCGGCGGGCCGGTTCACCTTCCCCCAATGGAAGGGCTGCAAGCGTGGGCTTGGACAATCCCCCCGGTGGGCCGGGCAAGGGCCCTGAGACCACCGACAAGCCCACCCCGCCCGACACCGGGGGCAAGGCATCGGGCGACAATCCCGGCGCCGACGGCAAGACGCCCCGCATAGACAGCCTCAGAGCAGCAGGCTGGAAGATCCCCGAGCAGCCGGACACCGGCAACGGACAGCGGGACGACCGCCAAGGCCAATCCAGCGAGTCCTCTTCCTCCGACCCGGCCGGCGACAAGCCGAAGACCCCCGCCGACCCGCCGGCCGAGACCGATCCCAAGGCCAAGGAGAAGCCCGAAACCGGCGACGCCGGAGGCAGCTCCCAGCCGCCCGAGGAACACGGCCACGACAAGACCGACCCGGCCCAGACCGGCAACAGCGGCACGGAGACGGAGAAGCCCGGCCAGGCCAAGCCAGAGGACCCGCGCCACGACGAGGGCGAGCGCGGCGACGCGGACCTCGAACCCAAGCCCGGCCGAGCCGAGACCGATCAGACGGGAGGAAAGGACGCCCCCGGCAAGGAGTCGCCCTCCCAGGACAGCGGCAGCACCGCCGACGCCCCGGCACCCAGCGGGGAACAAAGCCCCCTTCCGGCAGAGGCCTCTCAATACCCGCCCGGATCCCGCATGGAAAGCCTCGCCCGCACCCGCGAAGAACAACATGCGAACGCGGAGCAAAGGCGCGCCGTGTTCCAGGACCCCCAGGCCACCGAGGGCGTCGGCAAAGCGACCGCCGGCGACAACGGTGACGGAGGTGTGAGGCCGGACGGTGAGAACGCGG
Organism: Actinomadura sp. NPDC000600; assembly: GCF_040492135.1. NCBI lineage: Bacteria > Bacillati > Actinomycetota > Actinomycetes > Streptosporangiales > Thermomonosporaceae > Actinomadura > Actinomadura sp. NPDC000600. Next base: position 18,730 of record NZ_JBEUPD010000053.1, on the reverse strand, counting down.
GGAAGGTCGAGCCCGGACAGGAAGCGCAGCCCCCCGGCACCGAGATACCGACCGGCGGCACGGGCGATACCGGCGGCGACGACCCGGTCGGCGGTTCCGACAGTTCCGAACCGCCGACCTCTGGGGAAGGAACCGAGCCCCCCGCGCCAGAGTCCGCACGCCCACAGGACCAGGGCCACGAGCCCCTCCCACCGCAGGACTCCGCCGACCCCGGCGACGCCGGTGGCGACCCACCGACCGAACCACCAGCGGACGGCATGCCGCCCGCAGACGACCAGACACCAGACGGACAAGGCGATCCGCCGCCGGGCTCAGATGTCGGCCAACCCGTCGATCCCGCCGCCGAGACCGGCCCCGCCGTTCCCGACCCCGGCCGCGAGGCATCCTCCACCGGCCCCGAAACCACAGACCAAGGAACCGAGCCCCGAGAACCCAAGGCTGATGCCGGAGGCGCCGGCAACGAAGCAGACGCCCCGAAACCCGTCGGCGAGACCATTCCCCCGGCCGAAGAAGCCGACGAGAACACCACACTCCCAGAAGCCCTCGGTGAACAGAGCGACGGCCATGGTAGAAATGCCGAAGACCCGCAGTCCATCGAGTCCGCTGACGAAACCAACCCACCCGGTCGCGAGGCCGAGCAGTCTGGCGAAGGAGAGGAATCCGGCACAGATCTAGCGCCACACGAAGAAGGATCGACGGACCTAGAGCCAAGACGTTTCGCCGGAAACGTCAAGATCACCCTCGACCGCGACGGAAGACCGCTTCCTCCAGACCGCCCGGACGTCGACACCGAAACCCCAGGCCGTGGCGAACTTCGAGACCCCGATGACGACCCTGAGTACAGGGATGTTCAGGAGCGCGACCCCGACCGGCCTCTCAGCCTGAAGGATCGGCGCCGGGAAATGCTCAAAGCCGCCGCAAATCTAAAGAAAGCTGTGGACGAAAACGTCAAACCGGCCTTCGAGCAGTTCGATTCTCGACCGCCACGGACAGAACCGTGCACAGCGCGAAAGAATTCAGACCATATCCGTTCGGTGGATCAGCCTGTCAAAGCTGGCGATGCGATGGTTGGCGTGGTTAGCGGCGTCGTGGTGGCGGTCGAGATGACTCGACGAAGCGTCCAGTACCTGAAACGACAGATGGGAAGAGAACATGCCAGTAACGGATGAGCAGGTTGCAGCCCTCTATGCTCAACTGGCAGGGCGTCCGCCAGAGGAACATCTTCGGTTGTTCAACGAGCTTGATCAGAACGACAACGTCGGTTACGCGGCGCTGCTGGCGGCAGGACTCTTCGAGGCCATCCAGCGACGCTTTGTGAAGGACGGTGAGATAGCCGACCGTTCAGAAATCATCGAATTTGTCGCGCAAGCGCGCGCGAAAGGGAATGAATCTCTGGAGGCCATCAACCCGGGAGTGGCAGAGCAGATTATCTTGCACGCTCTGGGGAAAGCCTCCCTCTCGGGCATTGACGATCAAACGGTTCTCGGTCACCAGATCGTTCTGCTTTCGGCTCTGGTAGGGCGGGCGAACTACAGTGAAGCCGAACTCAACGACTTCATGGCGCAGATTCGTGCAGACGCGGACGAAATTCTGGAGTAATGGACTACTCGACCGTCGAGATTCGGGAGAAAAACATTCTGGCGCTCCGGTCCTTTCTCTTGGAGGGACCGGAGGCTTGGGTGCCTCTGCAAGATGAGTTGCAGATGGACGACGAGACGGCGGCCGGGTACATGTCGCTGCTCTTCTGCGCGTTCGAGGTTGCCGTGCGTCGAAAGCTCGCGCCGACCTACACCGTGGGGCAGATCGTTCGGTTCGTCGCCGACCTGCGGATCGCGGCCGGCGAGGACGCAGACTTGATCGACCCGCTCATCGCCGAGGACATGGTTCGTCGCGCAGTCGACGCACCCGCGCTGAAGGCGACCGTCCCAGACGACCTGACGGCCGCCCTGAACGCCGAGGTCTTCATCCTGCTCTACCTTGTCGCTGAGATGGATCTCGATCGAGCTGGGTTGGAGCAGTTCATCGAGGAGGTCACCGCCTACACCGAACAGTGGCTCGCCGCGCGGCGCGAGGCCTCCACTGCGCCCTCCTCGTAGGTTTGAGAAGAGTTCGACCTAGAAGACGCTCAGAAGCGGCACGAATCAGCGACAGTTTAGCTCCTTGGGGCTACTCGCGCTTTCTGGTACATGCAGGTATGAGTGTTTGTGAATGAGGCCTAAACGGTTGAAACGGACTGGCAGAGGTTGCAGCGTCCGTGTTGCGCACGTGCGGATTTTGGCTCCCACGTCGAGGTGGCGGAGTTTTGTCGGGGCGTGACTTTACTATTGCCGGGCATCGTTCGATTGCAGTGAGTTAGCGATCAGTACGGACCGTGTCCGACGCGATATCGGGAGGACGGCCATGCCGAGCCCCTACGTCCGCCGCCGCCGTTTGGCGGGGGAGATCCGCAAGCTCCGCGAGAACCGCGGCCTCACGACCGACGATCTCGCCCGCCTCGTCTTCCACTCCCGGACGAAGATCACCCGCCTGGAGAACGCCCAGATCCGCCCGGACCTCACCGAGATCATGAACCTGCTCGACGCCCTGGAGATCACCGGCGATGAGTACGACCGGATCTGCAAGCTCGCTAGAGAAGCCAGTCAGAAGGGCTGGTGGGATCGTTACGGCATGTCGATGGGTCCTCGGCAGAAGCTCTACGCGGACCTGGAGTACAGCGCCGCCGCCATACGCGCCTACAACCAGACCGCAATGCCTGCGGTATTGCAGGCGCCCGAGTTCATCGCCTCACTCGTCGATCTGGATAGGTGCCAGGGAAAGCTCGACTACCTGCCGGAACGCATGACCGAGGCGCGTATGCGGCGGCAAAGTGAACTGCTTCGATCGGATGGCCCTACCTACGAGACCGTGCTGGACGAGTGCGTGATTCACCGACTGGCCGTACCGCCACGGGCGAAGATCGCTCAACTACGGCACATGATCGGAGTTGTCTCACAGGACGAGCGGATCACCGTTCGCGTGCTCAGGCACGACACCGAGATCCCCGGAGGTTTTCTCCCCAAGTCAGCCTTCTACCTCTACACATTCGCGGAAGCAGGCGACCCGCCAATAGCAGTGATCGACACTGTCACCACTGACCTCGTCCTGACGCAGCGAGGAGAGGTGGCACGTTACGCCGCGATCTATGACCGTCTGCGGAAGGTCGCCCTGTCCCGTGAAGACAGCGTGAACTTCCTCGATCGGGTAGCCAAGCGCCTCACCGATCAGTCAGGATCGCAGGCATGACCAAGAACTTCTGCCGGTGGCGTAAGTCGCGCTACAGCGAACCGAACGGTGAATGCGTCGAAGTTGGCCTCGCCTTCGATGGCACGATCGGCGTCCGGGACACCAAGGAGGATGGCACTGGGCCGATCCTGGAGTTCACCTCGGACGAATGGCGCGATTTCCTCCGCACGATCCGTGCAGGGTCCTGACACCTACGGACATCAGCGATCTTGGGGCGCCCCCGCCTTGCGGCGCTTCGCGCTGACGCCGCCCCAGACCGCTAGGCCCTTCATGATGACCGTGGGGGAGCCCGGCGCCGGGCTCGCTCGCCCGCTGGTCGAACCCACTCCTGATCATCAGGCTCGATCGTCACCCGGTTCTCCTTGAACCGGGCTGCTCGGGGTTCTTCTCCCCGCCGCCCCAGAACACGAACGTGCTGAATACGCCGGGATCTACGACCGTCTGCGGGAGGGTGTCCTGTCCCGTGAAGACAGCATGGTCTTCCTTGATCGCGTAGCCAACAGGCTCGCCGACAGAGACAGGATCGAGGCCATGACCAAGGACTTCCAAGGCTGGCGCAAGTCCCACTACAGCGACCCTGACGGACACTGCGTCGAAGTGGGTCGAGCACCTGACGGCATGGTCGGCGTCCGGGACACCAAGCTTCGCGGCAACGGGCCCACCCTGAGGTTCACGAGGGAGGAATGGCGTACCTTCCTCTACAGGATCCAGATGGACGGCCACTGACCCATCTTCATCACCGCCTTGAGACGTCAGGACGGCACCGCCTTCCTCGAACGGGTAGTCGACCAGTCAGGGTTGAGGACATGACCAAGGACTTCCACGGTTGGCGCAAGTCGCGACACAGCGAACCGAACGGCGGATGCATCGAAGCCGGTCGTGCCGCAGATGGCACGGTCGGGGTCCGGGACACCAAGCACGACGGTACCGGGCCGACCCTGGAGTTCACCTCGGACGAATGGCGTGCTTTCCTCCACGCGATCCGCGCAGGGGCCTGACCTTTGCGGACATCATCGGCCTTGAGGCGAGGCTGCCGTGCGGCTTCACCTCCGGCGGCCTGCCTGTCGGCCTCCAGGGCGTCGGCGCCCGGCACGCCGACGCCTTGGTGATGGCAGCGTGAGCCGCCTACGAGCGGGCCCGGGCGTGGACGTGGGTTACTCGAAGGTGATTACCGCGCGGCCGTGGTTGGTGCCCTCGTCCATCGCGGCTAGGACGGCCGGGGCCTCGTCCAGGGTGACCGGGGTGACCTCGGGGACGATGCCGTGCGCCACCGCGAACGCGAGGGTGTCGCGTAGGTCGTGCGGGGAGCCGGACGGCACGCCCATCACCCGCAGCCGGCCGGAGACGAGGGCCATCGGCGGCACGCTCACGTTCTCGGCGCCCATGCCGAGGTAGAGCAGGGTCCCGTCCGGGCGCAGGCCGCCGAACGCGGCGAGCCCCGTCGCGGTGTCAGGTGCGGTGTTCACCACCAGGTCGGCGCCGCCCCACGCCCGCAGGGCCTCGGCGGGGTCCTGCTCGGCGGTCGCGACGAACATCTCGGCGCCGAGGTCCAGCGCCTCCTTCTCGGCGCGGCGCGACCGCGACACGACGGCGACGCGGGCGCCCATCGCGGCGGCGAACCGCTGGGCCATCGTCCCGACTCCGCCGGTGCCGAGCACGGCCACCTTCGACCCGGCGACGGCCCCGGCCCGCCGGAGCCCGTTGAACGCGGTAATGCCGGCGCACATCAGCGGCGCGCCCGCGACCGGGTCGAGGCCGTCCGGCAGCGGGGTGACGAACCCGGCGCGGCCGACGAAGTACTCGGCGTACCCGCCGTCGCGGTTGACGCCCGTGATCTGCTTCGGCGCACCCGTGCAGAGGATCTGGTCGCCGCGCGCGCACTGGTCGCAGTGGCCGCACGACCCGTACACCCAGGCGGCCCCGACCGGGGTGCCGACCGCGGGCCAGTCGACGCCCTCGCCGAGCGCCGCGACGACGCCGCTGACCTCGTGGCCGGGGACGACGGGGAACGTTCCGAACGGGTAGTGCCCCCGCAGGTGGTTGACCTCGGAGAAGCACATCCCGCAGGCGGTGACCTTCACCAGGATCTCGCCGGGGCCGGGTTCGGGCGCCTCGCGCTCGACGATCTCCAGCGGCTTGCCCTGGGCGGTCAGAACGGCGCTGCGCATGGCGGCGCCTCCTCTCCTGTCGCGGCGGGCCGGCGGCCCGCCATAGCGTCGGTATAACGCAAACTATAGTCACGCTATACGAGCCAGCATAACGCTGCTCCGGAAGTTCTGTAACATCGTTGTTGTGACCGCTCAGAAGGACCCCGACACACGCGACCGCATCCTGCGCGCGGCCGCGCGGCTGCTCATGGAGTCGGACGGCGAGCCGGTGTCGACCCGGGCCGTGTGCACCGCCGCCGGGGTCGGGGCCCCCACGCTGTACCACCACTTCGGCGACAAACGCGGGCTGTTCGACGCCGTCGCCGCCCGCGGGTTCGAGGAGTACCTGGCGAGCAAGCGGGCGCAGGGCAGCACCGGCGACCCGGTCGAGGACCTGCGCCGCGGCTGGGACCTGCACATCGAGTACGCCGTCACCCACCCGGCGTTCTACACGCTGATGTACGGGACGCCCCGCACCCCGGCCGCCGCAGGCGAGGCGTACGGCATCCTGCTGGGCCTGGTCGAGGCCGTCGCCCAGGCGGGGCGGCTCCGCGTCCCGGTCGCCACCGCCGCCCGCATGATCCACGCCGCCGGGGTCGGGGTCGCCCTCACGCTGATCGCGAGCCCGGCCGGCGATTCCGCCGACCGGGACGCCTCGGTCCGCACCCGCGAGGCCGTCCTCGCCGCCGTGACCGAGGACGGCGGCGCCGAGGACGCGGCAAGCCCGGCCGACTCGCCGCTCACGTCCCGCGCGGTGGCGCTGAAGGCGGCCCTCCAGACGGCCCCGCAAACGGGACTGACCGCCTCAGAGGCGGCCCTGCTGGGCGAGTGGCTCGACCGCCTCTCCGACTAGTCCGAATCCCCTTGCTGCCCGGCCTTGCGGCGGGCGCGGCGCTTTACGGCGACTCCGCCCCAGAAGGCCAGGCCCTTGACCACGACCGTGGGGGAGCCCGGCGCGCCGGGGCCGCTCGCCCGCTGGTCGAACCCGCCCATGATCCCGAGCCCGTTGACGTGCACGGTGATGTCGTCCGGCACGATGATCTCGAACCCGCCCATGATCGCCAGGGCCCGGATCACCACCTGGCCCTCCTCGAACCGGGCCTCCCGCAGGTCGATCTTCCCGCCGCCCCAGAACGCGAACGCGCTGAACCTGCTCGGGACGTTCCACACGCCCGCGCGGCGGAACCCGCTCATGATCCCGATGCCGCTCCGCCAGGACGGCGCGCCCGGCACCGGCCGCCAGTCCGACCCGGTCGCCGGGGGAGCCGCGCGGTCCGGCGACGGCAGGTCCCGGGTGATCGGCTCCAGTTCCGCGTAGGTCTTGGCCGCGTACACCGCGTCCAGCCGCTCGTCCAGCTCGGCCAGCGTCAGCCGCCCGTCGCCGGCCGCGTCCCGCAGCACCTGGGCGACCCGCTCGCGGTCGGCGTCACCGGCCCGCATCTCCGGCGTACCGGGCGTTCCGGGATGCTCCGGGAGGTTCGTCATGCCCGCACTCTAGACCAGGACCGGCCGCCGCGCCGGAGGTCCGATTCGCCGCGGGGTCAGGGCCTGGCGGGCTCCAGGCGGATGACGACGGACTTGGACGTGGGGGTGTTGCTGATCTCGGCCGTGCTGTCGAGCGGGACGAGGACGTTCGTCTCCGGGAAGTAGGCCGCCGCGCAGCCCGGTGCGGTCGGGTAGGAGACGGCGCGGAAGGCGGGGGCGCGGCGCTCGGCGCCGTCAGGCCACTCCGAGACGAGGTCGACGGTCGCGCCGTCCGCGACGCCGAGGCGGGACAGGTCGGCGGGGTTGACGAGCAGGACGCGGCGGCCCGCCTTGATGCCGCGGTAGCGGTCGTCGAGGCCGTAGATCGTGGTGTTGTACTGGTCGTGGCTGCGGAGGGTCTGGAGCAGCAGCCGCCCCTCCGGGACCCGCAGGACCTCCAGCTCGTTCACCGTGAGGTTGGCCTTGCCGGTCGCGGTCGGGAACCTGCGCTCGTCGCGGGGCGCGTGGGGGAGCGTGAAGCCGCCGGGCTCGCGGAGGCGGGCGTTGAAGTCCTCGAACCCGGGAACGACCCGGGAGACGTGGTCGCGGATCACGTCGTAGTCGCGCTCCATTGCCTCCCAGCCGGTGCCCGAGCCGAGGAGCGCGGCCCTGGCGAGCCGGCAGACGATCGAGACCTCCGACAGCAGGTGCCCGGACGCCGGGGCCAGACGGCCGCGGGAGGCGTGCACCATGCCCATCGAGTCCTCGACGGAGACGAGCTGCGGCCCCGTCTCCTGCACGTCGCGCTCGGTGCGGCCGAGCGTCGGGAGGATCAGCGCCACCTCGCCGGTGACCGCGTGGGACCGGTTGAGCTTGGTGGACACCTGCGCGGTCAGCCGGCAGCCGCGCAGGGCCGCCTCCGTCACGGCGGAGTCGGGGGTGGCGCGGACGAAGTTGCCGCCCATGCCGAGGAACACCTTCGCCCGGCCGTCCCGCATGGCGCGGATCGCCTCCACGGTGTCCAGGCCGTGCTCGCGGGGCGGCTCGAAGCCGAACTCGGCGGCGAGGGCGTCCAGGAAGGCGGGCTTAGGCCGCTCCCAGATGCCCATCGTCCGGTCGCCCTGCACGTTGGAGTGGCCGCGCACCGGGCAGACGCCCGCGCCGGGCCGGCCGATGTTGCCGCGCAGCAGCAGGAAGTTGACGATCTCGCGGATCGTCGGCACGGAGTTGCGGTGCTGGGTGAGGCCCATCGCCCAGCAGACGATGATCCGCTCGGCGCCGAGGACGTCGCGCAGCGTCGCGTCGATCTCCGCGCGGGTGAGGCCGGTCGCCTCCAGCACGTCGTCCCAGTCCAGGCCGAGGACGTGCTCGCGGAACGCCGCGAAGCCGTGCGCGTGGGCGTCGAGGAACTCCCGGTCGAGGGCGCCCGGGGCGTCCGACTCCAGCAGCAGCCGGTTGAGCGCCTGGAACAGCGCGAGGTCGCCGTTCAGCCGGATCTGCAGGAACCGGTCGGCCAGCACCGTGCCCCGCCCGGTCAGCCCGGCGGGGCGCTGCGGGTTCCTGAACCGCATCAGCCCCGCCTCGGGCAGCGGGTTGACGGCGATGACGCGGGCGCCCTCCTTCTTCGCCCGCTCCAGTGCCGACAGCATCCGCGGGTGGTTCGTCCCCGGGTTCTGGCCGACGACGAAGATCAGGTCGGCCCGGTAGAGGTCCTCCAGCAGCACCGACCCCTTGCCGATGCCGATCGTCTCGTTCAGCGCGGACCCGGACGACTCGTGGCACATGTTGCTGCAGTCGGGCAGGTTGTTCGTGCCGAACTCCCGCGCGAACAGCTGGTAGGCGAACGCGGCCTCGTTGCTCGTCCGGCCGGAGGTGTAGAAGACGGCCTCGTCCGGCGACTCCAGGGCGTTCAGCTCGGACGCGAGCAGGCCGAACGCCTCGTCCCACGAGAGCGGCTCGTAGTGCTCGGACCCGGCGCGCTTCACCATCGGCTCGGTCAGCCGCCCCTGCTGCCCGAGCCAGTGGTCGGAGCGTCCGGCCAGGTCGGCGACGCCGTGCTCGGCGAAGAACTCCCGGGTGACGCGCCGGACCGTCGCCTCCTCCGCGACGGCCTTCGCGCCGTTCTCGCAGAACTCGGCGGCGTGCCGGTGGTCGCCCTCCGGCCAGGCGCACCCGGGGCAGTCGAACCCCTGCTTCTGGTTGACGCGCAGCAGCGTCAGCGCGGTGCGCCGCACGCCCATCTGCGCGTGCGAGTGGCGCAGCGCGGCCGTCACCCCGGGAACGCCCGCCGCCCAGGTCTTCGGCTCCGAGACCTCGATACCGGCGTCGTCGAAGTCATCGGCGGGGGCTTTGCGCGTCATGGGGTCCTCCTGGTCGGCCGACATCCCCACTTTCGCACGGCGGCGCGCCCCGAGCACGCTACTGGGGCGGGCCTTCCGTCAGGTGGACGGTCCCCGTCATGCGCTCGCCCTGCTGCGTCGTCCACTCGATCCGGACGGCGTCGCCCGGGTGGTGGGCCAGCATCAGGGTCGTGAGGGTGGACGGCGTGTCGACGGCGGCGTCGCCGAAGGCGACGATCACGGCGCCGACCGGGACGCCGGCGGCCGCGGCGGGGGAGCCGGGCACGAGGTCGGCGACCAGCGCGCCCGGGGAGCGGCCGTTGGGGCGGACCTTGACGCCGAGCATCGCGGTCCGGCCGATGTGCACGGTCGAGGACGCCTCGCCGCGCTGGATCTGCCGGGCGATCTCCAGCGCCCGGTCGGACGGGATGGCGTAGCCGCGGTGGTCCTGGCGCTGCTCGGCGCCCCTCGTCGCGATCCCGGCGGACGCCGCGGTGTTGATGCCGATGACCTTGCCCGCGGTGTCGAGCAGCGGCCCGCCGGAGTCGCCCGGCCTGATCGGGGTGCTCGTCTCGATCAGGCCGGTGAGCCGCTCGGAGGTGCCGTTGCTGTCGTCGCGCGCGGTGACCGACTGCTCCAGCGCGGTGACCCGGCCGGTGACGACCGCGGGCGTGCCGCCCTTGCCGCCCGCGTTGCCGACGGCGGTGACCGTGTCGCCGATCTCGACGCCGCGCGCGGAGGCGAACGCGGCGGGCTTCAGCCGGGCCGCGCCGGACAGCCGGATCACCGCGATGTCGCCCGTCCGGTCGTAGCCGACGACCTGCGCGGTGTAGGTGCGGCGGTCGTCGACGTCGGTGCCCCTGATCGCGGTGGCGCCCTGGATGACGTGGTTGTTGGTCAGCACGAAGCCGGACGGGGTGAGCACGATGCCCGTCCCGGCGGCCCGGGTGCCGTTCAGCGTCTGCTCGGTCTCGATGTTGACGACGCCGGGCCGGCGCCCGCTGGGCTTGGCGTGCTTGCTCCTGGTCGCCGTGGGGGCCGGCGGGACGTCCTGCGGGCTCCCGCTCTCCACGACCCGGCAGCCCGGGGCGAGCAGGGCGGGGAGCAGGGCCAGCAGCAACGGGACCGCGGCGCGGGCGCGGCCGCGCCTGGAATCCTCGCTCACCTCGAAGCCTCCTCCCGCAGGTTCCTCCCATGATTCCCGATTCCGGGGGAATAGTCCGTGCGGAAGGAGGCATCTGGCCCGGGCGGGCTCAGCGGGTGAAGTACCGGCGGGGGTTCTCCACGAGCATCTGGTCGATCTGGGCGTCGGAGACGCCGCCGGCGCGCAGCGCGGGCAGGACGTCCTCGCTGATGTGCCGGTAGTTCCAGTTCGGCTGCATCGCCGGGACCGTCGCCGGGTCGGGGCCGAACCAGTCGATGAAGCAGGACGCGTCGTGGCTGAGGACCATCCGGTCGGCGTAGCCCCGCTCGCACAGGGCCGCGATGGTGGCGACCCGGTCCGCGGTCGGGTTGATGATGTCGAGGCCGAAGCGGTCCATGCCGAGGATCGCGCCGGTGTCGGCCAGTTCCATCAGGTAGTCGAGGTCGTTGCTGTCGCCCGCGTGCCCCACGACGACCTTGGCGAGGTCCACGCCCTCCTCGCCGAGGATGCCGAGGACCGGCCGGCCCGCGTGGATCGAGCTCTCGGTGTGCACGGTGACCGGCGCGCCCGTCTCGCGGTGCGTCGCGGCGACGGCCCGCAGCACCCGCTCGACGCCGGGGGTGAGGCCGGGGGCGTCCACGGCGCACTTGAGGAACGCGGCCTTGACCCCCGTCCCGGCGATGCCCTCGGTCAGGTCGCGGGTGAAGTCGGCGATCATGGGGTCCGGGCCGTCGTCCACCAGCGTGCCGGGGCCCCGGTGGTGGAACTGGAACGGCAGGTCGTTGTAGGTGTAGATGCCCGTCGCCACGATGATGTTGAGCTCCGGCACCGCCTCGTTGATCCGCTGGATCCGCGGGATGTAGCGGCCGAGCCCCCACACCGTCGGGTCGGCGATGGTGGTGACGCCGAGCCCGGCCAGCTCGCGCAGCTTGCCGACCGCGTCCGCGACCTTCTCCTCCTCGTCCCACCAGTCGCCCGCGCCGTAGTTCTGGACGTGCTCGGCGCCGAGCACGAAGACGTGCTCGTGCATCAGCGTGCGCCCGAGACCGGTGGCGTCGACGGGGCCGCGGACGGTTTCAACTGCGGGCATCGGTTCTCCCCCTTGCGGTGCGTGAAGAGGCTGCGGTGCGTGTGAGGCCGTGCGTATGAGGTGCGGTGCGGGACGCGGCTGCGGGTGCATACTGGCCCTGCGCATACCGACCGGTCGGTTTCTGGCAAGCTATGGCGCGGGACACAACGGAGTCAATGCCCGCGCGCGAAGGAGGTGCCCCAGGTGACCGAGCCCGGATCGGCCTCCGGCCCGGTGCCGGAGTCCACCGCGCCCGTCCGGCAGAGCGCGGTCGAGCGGCGGATCCTGGACGCGGCGCTGCGGCTGTTCGCCGAGCGCGGCTTCGACGGGACGTCCGTGCAGAACATCGTGGAGGCCGCCCAGGTCACCAAGGGCGCGCTCTACCACTACTTCGACTCCAAGGACGATCTGCTCTACGAGATCTACCACTCGCTGATCGCCCGCCAGCTCGCCGACCTCGGCGCGGTCCTGGCGCGGGGCCTGCCGCCGCGCGAGGCCGTCCGCGCGGTGCTGACCGGGCTGATCCGCAGCACCGCGGAGCACATCGACGAGGCGAAGGTGTTCGCCCGCGAGATGCACCGGCTGGACCACGCCCGGATGCGCTCGGTGCGCGCCGACCGCCGCCGCTACCACGTGACGTTCCGGGGCCTCATCGAGCAGGGCCAGCGCGACGGCGTGTTCGGCACCGGCACGCCCGCCGAGACGATCACGATCGTGGCGCTCGGCATGGTCAACCAGATGCCGTCCTGGTACCGCTCGAACGGCCCCAAGCCCGCGTCCCGGCTCGCCGACGAGGTCGCCGGGTTCATCCTCGGCGCCCTGGACCGGCCCGCGGGCTGACGGCGCCGGTCGGCGGGTCAGGCCCGGTTCAGGGCTGCGCAGCGGCCCTCGGCGCGCGGGAGGCGACAGCGGCGGCGGCCGGGGCGAAGGCCGCGAGCGCGGCGATGGTCACCGCCATCGGGACGGCGGTGCCCGGTCCGGCGACCCCGGCCAGCGGAGCGGCGGCGCCGCCCAGCGCGAACTGGGTCACCCCGAGCAGCGCCGACGCGGTCCCGGCGACCCGCGGCGGGCGGCCCGCCAGCGCCAGCGCGGTGGCGTTCGGCAGGATCAGCCCCTGCCCGGCCGCGACCAGGAACAGCCCCGGCAGCATCCCGGCCAGGCCCCATCCGGCGAGGACCGCCGCCACCAGGACCGCTCCGCCGGCGGCGACGACGGCGAGCCCGGCGGCCAGCAGCCGCGCCAGCGCGACCCGTCCGGCGAGCAGCGCGCCCGCCTGCCCCGCGGCCACGATCCCGAGGGAGTTGGCGCCGAAGGCGATGCTGAACCCCTGGGGTGACATGCCGTAGACGTCCTGGAGCACGAACGGCGATCCCGAGATGTAGGTGAACAACGCCCCGAACGACAGGCCGATCGTCAGCGCGTACCCCGCGAACGCCCGGTCCCGGGCGAGCGCTTTGCCGGCGGCGGCCGCCGCGCGCAGCCCGCCCGTCTCGCGCCGGCCGGCCGGCAGCGTCTCCGCCAGCCCGAGCAGCGAGCCGAGGAACAGCGCGACGCCGATCGCGGCGAGGACCGCGAACACCCCCGGCCACGGCACGATCCGCAGCAGCTGCCCGCCGAGGACGGGCGCGAGGATCGGCGCCAGCCCGTTCACCAGCATCAGCACCGAGAAGAACCGGGCCGCGGCGACCCCGTCGTACAGGTCCCGGACGATCGCCCGCGCGATCACGATCCCGGCCGCCCCGGCGGCGCCCTGCACCAGCCGCAGCGCGATGAGGGTCTCCACGGTCGGCGCCGCCGCGCACAGCAGTGACGCGGCGGCGTAGAGGACGAGCCCGGCCAGCAGCGGGCGGCGGCGGCCGAGCGCGTCGCTGAGCGGCCCGGCGACCGCCTGCCCGAGGGCGAGGCCGACGACGCACGCGGTGAGCGTGAGCTGCGTCTGGGCCGCGCCCGTCGACAGGTCCGCCGACATGCGGGGCAGCGCCGGCAGGTACATGTCGATCGACAGCGGCGCCAGCGCGGTCAGCGCGCCCAGCACGAGGACCAGCACCGGCCTCCGGCCGCCCGCGCGGGGCGGGGAGAGATCGGAGCCGGAGGAGGCGGCGGCCTCGGTCATGGGGGTCTCCAGCGGGGCGGGGTCAGACCGTGGTGATGACCTGGGCGGCGTCGAGGCGCGGGTTGCGGGGGCGGAAGGCGTCGGGGGCGGGGTGTCCCGCGTTGATCACGAGGAGGGGGCGCACGCCGCCCTGCGGGAAGAACTCCCTCTCGACGGCGTCCGCGTCGAAGCCGGCCATCGGGCCCGCGGCCAGCCCGGCGGCGCGGATCCCGAGGATGAGGTAGCCGATCTGGAGGGCCGCGTTGAACCGGGCCGTCGCGGGCCGGCCGGGGTTGTCGCGCTGGGCCTCGCGGGCGCCCGCACGATGCGGGAACGTGACCGGCAGGTGCTCGTGGAAGTCCTCGTCGGCGGCGGCGATGAGCGTCAGCGGGGCCGTCGCGGTCTTGGCGCGGTTGCCCTCGCTCATCAGCGGGACGAGCCGCTCGCGCGCCTGCCGGCTGCGCACGTCGACGATCCGCAGCGGCTGGATGTTCATGGCGGTCGGGGCCCACTTGACCAGGTCGTAGATGGCGCGGACCTGCTCCTCTGCGACCGGTTCGCCGGTGAAGGAGTTGGCGGTGCGCGCCTCGCGGAACAGCAGTTCCTGGGCGGCGGGGTCCAGGACGAGCGGTGTCTCGGTCAGGGTCGTCGTCATGGCGGGGCCTCTCGGACGGGGATTCTTTCCGATGGGACAAGCCGAAGACGGTCCGTTATCTTCCGTGTCAGGAAGTGCGATCCGTCACACCGCTCGGGAGCGCCGGTCCGGAGGTCAGAACGGGAGGCGCTCGGCGGCGGCGAGGGCGGCGCCCGCGATGGTGGCGACGGTCAGGACCGACAGCCCGGCCAGCACGGCCCAGCGGCCGACCTGGTACCCGGCGGGGACGCGGCCGGAGCCGCGGCCGCGCACCGGCCACGGGGCGCGCAGCGGCGCGGTCCCCGGGAGCTCCGCCGGGACGTCGGTGAGCGCGCGGTCGCCGTTGGCGCCCCCGGCGGCGGGCAGCCCGGTCACCCAGCCGAGCAGGTCCGCGACGTCGGCCGGCTCGGTGCCGAGCCCGGAGGCGAAGTACCGCACCTGGGCGGCGACCTGGTCGAGGGTGCGGACGGTGTTGCCGAGCCCGACGCGGTCGAGCCAGGCGCGCAGGTCGGCGTCGGGGTCCAGGCCGCGGCCGATCTCCGTGCGCGCCAGCAGGTCGGTCTTGGTGACGACGACGGCGACCCGCTTCTGCCGGCCCTGGTCGGGACGGGAGCGCAGCTCGTTCAGCACCCGCTGCAGGGTGTCGGCCGGGTCCTCCTCCGACGACGCGGCCGCCTCGTCGACGAACTCCCGCTCGTCCCCGGTCAGGGACCGGCGGAGCCGGGGGAGCGCGAACGGGTCCACGACGAACAGCAGCGCCTCGCTGTGGTCCAGGTAGCGCAGCGACTCGACCTCCGTCGCGCCCGTGTAGTGCTCGCCCGCGGGGTCGAACAGGTAGAGGATGCGCCTCGCGCGGCCTGGCAGCTCCACGTCCACCATGGTGGCCAGTGGCAGCTCGGGGCCGGTCTTGGCGAGGCGCCCGCCGCGCTGGAACTCGCGGATCGCGCCCGCGTACGCCTGCGCGTGCCGCTGCTCGACGAACGACAGCCGCCCGTGGACGGCGCGGGCCCGCGCGTGCAGGGCCCGGATGCCGAGGACCATGAACGTGGTCTTGCCGGCGGCCGGTCCGCCCACGAACGGCAGGGGCTCCACGCGGACGCGGCCGATGCGCTCGGGCAGCCGCCCGCCGCAGTGCGGGCAGTACGCGGCCAGGCGGAAGCGCCCGAGCGGGACGGTCGTCGGAAGCCGCGCCCCGCAGCGGCACACGTGCCGGAACGCGCCGCCCGCCCCCGGCGAGAGCCGCCGGTGCCGCGCGCCGCAGTTCGGGCACGCGTACTCCGGCAGCCCGATCCGCTCGTAGCAGAAGGGGTGCGGGCAGGTCTGCAGGATGCGGGCGTACCCCATGAAGACGCGCTCGACCGCCGCCAGGACCAGCACGCACGCCAGCCACGCCGCCAGCCCGACCGCCGCGACCAGCCCGTACAGGACGGTCAGCGCGAGGACGAACACCGACGCGGGGACGGCTGCGGCGACGATGCCCGCGCACAGCGCCAGCCAGACCGGGAAGGCGAAGAACCCCCACGGGCCGCCGAGCAGCGTCCGCGTCAGGGCCAGCACGACGCTCCGGGCCGTCCGGTACACCTGCGGGACGACCGTGCGGCTGATCGTCCACCAGTCGCGCCACACCTGGCCGAGCAGGTAGTGCCGGTAGGCGGTCTCCGGCGGGGCGACCGGCGAAGGCCCCTCCAGCGTGGACGGCGCGAGCGTGCGGCACGCGTGCACGTAGTACACGCCGAGCGCGGCGGCCCCGGCGACGACCAGGGTCGCGGCGAACAGCACGGGGAACACGTACATGAACCCGAGCCACATGGCGCCGAGCCACACGGCGATCATCAGCAGCACGATGACGGGGTTCACCGCGCGTCCTCCGCGAGGAGGTCCCGCAGCTCGGCCCGCAGCTCCGGGCGGCGCGCCAGATGGGAGTCGAGCTGCTTGGCCGCGAGCCACCGCCGGGCCGCGGCCCGGGCCCACGCCTCCAGCGACGGTTCGGCCCCGCCGCGCTTGCGCAGCCGCAGCACCGTCTCGACCAGCTCGTTGCGCCGCTCGACCTCCCGGCCCCGCAGCGGGGCCCGGCCGGCGCGGACGCGGTCGGGCAGCTCGCCCGTCCACCGCGCGGCGAGCCGCGCCCGGACGGGCGCGGGCACCGCCGCCAGCAGCTCGGCCCGGAACGCGGGCGGGCGCAGCGACAGGCGCCGCGCCGCGTCGGCGAACGCCTCCCGGGCGAGGCGTTCGGTGGCGCCGCCGGCGTCGGCGAGGCTCTCCAGCGCCCGTGCGGCCCGCGCCGCGCCCGCCGTGATGGCCATCCCGTACGCCTGGACGAGGGCCGCGTCGCGCGCGGCGCGCCCGTCCGGCAGGAGCGCGCGGACCCGTTCGGCGAGCCGCAGCGTCGCCGGGTCCGTGAGGCCGTCGCCGCCGGTGCCCGCGAGCCGCGCGAAGGTCCGGGACGGCAGCTCGGCCAGTGCTGCGGGCGGCGGCTCCGGCCCGCAGGCGTCCAGCAGGTCGAGGCATTCGGCCGCGGACGGGGGCGCCGCCCAGACCTCCCGGACCGCCGCGTCGACGGCGCCCGCTTCACCGCCGTCCAGCCGCAGCAGCTCGGCCGTCACCGCGATCCGGCGGCCGGGACGCCGCCGCCCGACCGACGCCAGCACGGGGACCGCGACACCGGGCGCCGCGCGCAGCCGCCCGGCGTGCTCGTAGAGCAGGTCGCAGTTCTCGGGCGTGAGGACGGCGGAGCGGTCCCCGGCATCGGCGAGCCCGGTGACGATCCCGTCCAGCAGCGCGTCCCGCAGCCCCGCCGGGCAGCTCGTGAGCGCGTCCTTCAGCCCGGCCGGGCCTTGCCGGACGCAGCGTGCCGCCGACGCCGCCACCTCGCCGGGGCCGACCCGGACCCCGGCCCGTTCCGCCACCCCGGCCGCCTCCACGACGTCCGCCAGCCGGGACGCCCCGGCGAGCCTCTCGGAGACCAGTTCGCCGACGCGGAGCTCGCACCGGGCGGCGAGGTCGGCGGCCCCCGATTCCTGTGCCCGCGCGTGCACGGCGAGCGTGAGGCCCAGGCCCATGGACGGGACGCCCGGGACGAGATCGCGCCACACCCAGCCGGGTACGGCGGTTCCGCGCCGCGCCAGCAGCTCGGCCGCCGCGCCCTCCTCGTCCGCCGTGACGGTCGCGTCGCCCCGGCACAGCGCCAGCAGCGCGGCGGCCCCCTCCCGCGCGGGGTCGTCCGGCGGGGCCAGCTCGGCGAGGGCGTCCAGGCCGCCGAAGTCGCGGTCGCGCCAGCATCCGGCGACGGTCCTGGCGAAGCGGCTGGCCCGGAAGTCCGGAGCGCCGCGGCGCAGCTCGAACGCGGACGCGTGCGAGGCGTGGTTCTGGGCGGTGGCCCAGACGGCGGGCGTCGTGCCGACCAGGCGCTGCGCGGCGCCGTCCGGGTCGGCGGTGTAAGTGGTGAACGACAGCCGGGCCGCCGCCGCGACCGGCAGCGAGTACGACACCACCGCGATCCAGCGGGCGATCGCCTCCACGTCGTCGGCGACGAGGACGACGCGCCCGTGGCCCCGTCCAAGCACGCCCGCGACGGCGTCCACCAGATGGGCGAGCAGCGCGTACGGGTCGCCCGGCCCGGCGGCGGCGAGCCACCCCGCGAGGGCCTCCGGATCGAGCGCGGACCCCGGAGTCAGCTCCTCCAGCGGGTCGAGGACGCCCCCCGGCGCGGGCAGCGGCGCCCAGTGCGCGGCGTGCCACAGCTCGGCGGGGCGCAGCCCCTCCAGCTCCTCGGGCTCGGCGACCACCGCGTGCGCGAAGAAGTTGCCGTAGCGGCCCGAGTAGTCGCGGCCGAGGTAGCGGCAGCGCAGCAGCAGCGGGCGGCCGTCGACCTCGTCGTACAGCAGCGAGACGGGGAACAGGTCCAGTTCGGCGTCGCCCGGGGACGGCGGCGCGTCCGGCGGCGGGCGGTACGACAGGTACGGCGCCACCGCGGCCCGCGTCCCGTCGGGCAGGCCGGGGGTCTCGGCGACGAACTGGAACCCGGCCCGGCCGGTGGGCCCCCGCCGGGCCGACGTGTAGTGCAGCTGCCAGGCCACCGCTACGCCCCTCCCGGACGGACGCCGTCGAGCATCCCGAACCGGTACAGCAGCCACAGCAGCGGGTCCTCCGCCCGGTACGGCCGGACGCCGCCCGGCCCGACCCGCCCCTCCTCCGGGACGCCGCCGAGCGCCGACAGGCCGAACAGCGCGTGGTCGGCGTACTGCTGCCCGAGGTAGGTGTCGAGCTGCCCCGCCTGCCAGTCGTGCAGCAGCGCGCGGACCTGCTCGTGCACCGCGTCCCTGTCGTCCAGGTCGAGGACGCCCTGGCCGGACCGCGACCGGTGCAGCGCCGACTGGCGCAGCAGCCCCGGCCGCAGCACGTCGATCTTGGTGAGCGCGACCGCGACCGGGACGGGCAGCGGCTCGCCCGGACGGGTGCCGTGCCGCGGCCGCAGCGCCTCGGTGACGCGCGCGATGACGTCCAGCGGCTCCCCGCCGTCGCCGGGCGGGCCGCCGCCGGGCGCGCGCGGGCCGGGCACG
>NZ_JBEUPD010000052.1:0-48655 GCF_040492135.1 Actinomadura sp. NPDC000600 | reverse complement strand
ACGGCGGTCGCAGCCGGTCTGGCGCGCCTCGCCGGGTGCTCTATCGCGCCCGCCCCCCCCCCCGGCGCGGCGCTGCTCGCGCCGCCCGGGCCGGGCCACGGATTCCTGTCCTGGCTGCGCGACTGCCTGCCCCACCACGGCCGCCTCGCCACCGCCGCCGCTGCCGCCGCGAGCGCCGTCCTCGCCGCGGCCTGCGGCGCCGTGCTCGCCCGCGGCCTGCCGAGGCTCGGCCGGGCCGTGCGGCGCCGCAGGCGGCACCGGGAGACGCTGCGGCTGGTCGCCCGCGCGGACGGCCGCCACCCGGACGTCCTCGTCCTCGACCACCCCGTGCCCGCGGCGTACTCGCTGCCGTCCCGGCGCCGCGCGATCGTGGTCAGCACCGGGGCCCTGGAGGCGCTCAGCGCCGAGGAGCTCGACGCCGTCCTGGCGCACGAGCGGGCGCACCTGCGCCAGCGGCACCACGTGCTCCTGCTGGCGCTCGACCTGCTCCACGCGATGCTGCCGTGGCTGCCGACCGTCCGGCGCGCGAAGGCGCGGCTGCCGCTGCTGCTGGAGATGGCCGCGGACGACGCCGCGGCCCGCGCTCACGGCAGGAGGGCGCTCGTGGCCGCGCTGTGCCGGCTCTCGGCGGGGCCCGCCGTCGCGGGAGCGCTCGGGGCGGCCGGTGCGCCGGCCGCCGGTGCGCTGCTGGAGCGGGTGCTGCGGCTGGAGGGCGGCGCTCCGGAGAAGCCGCGCCGCGCCGCCCGCCTCGCGGCGGCCCTGTTCGTGGTGGCGGCGGTCGCCGTGCCGCTCCTGGCCGGGGCCGTGGCGGTCGCCGAGCTGGCGCGGACGTGCTGAGACGGGCTCGGAGGTGTGGCGAAATGCGGGATGATGTGGCGAATCGCCCCATGATCTCCTACGCTCCGTAGGAGGTCGCGGTCCGACGTCCCCGCCGGGGACGGCCGGCGACCACGCCGAATCCCGCGGACGGCTCCGTCCCGGGAACCGGGGACCCGATCTCCAGGGGTGAATCCGTCCAGCGGGACGGTAGGGCGACTCCGGCCCGAACCCGGCAGCTGACCCGGTAGGCGGTACAGGAGAGGACGCCGCATGCAGCCACGCGCTGCCAGCACCCGAAGGACGGCCCGGCGACGGGCCGTCACCGGCACGGCATGGACGACCGCCATCGTGCTGTCCACCGGGCTTTTCACGCCTGCGCCCGTCCACGCCGAGCCCAAGCCGACGCGCAAGCAGCTGACCGCCCAGCAGGAGAAGCTCGCCGACGAGGCCGAGAAGCTCAGCGAGCAGTACAACGGTCTGCGCGAACGGCTCAAGCAGGCCGAGCACGCCGCGAAGACCGCCAGGGCCGGCGCGCTGCGCCAGCAGAAGGCCCTGGACGAGGCGCGCGAGCGCATGGCGAAGATCGCCGCCGACAGCTACAAGAACGGCCCGGTGGACCCGGCCATCGCCTTCGCCTCGTCCTCCGACCCGCAGGCCGTCCTGGACCAGTCGGCGACCCTCAACTACTTCGCCAAGCAGAACGACGTCCGCATCACGCAGATGCTCCAGGTGATGCAAGGCGCGGACCGCTCCCGCAAGGCCGCCGAGCAGCGCGCCGCCCAGGTGCGCGCGCTCACCGGCGAGGCGAAGAAGAAGCGCCGCGAACTGCAGATCAAGCTCAAGAAGGTCGAGAAGCAGCTCGGCACCTACAACAGCGCGGGCTCACGGCCCGGCTCCATCCCCAACGTCGGCTCCGGCGGAGCGTCGGCGAAGGCGATGACGGCCGTCCG
Organism: Actinomadura sp. NPDC000600; assembly: GCF_040492135.1. NCBI lineage: Bacteria > Bacillati > Actinomycetota > Actinomycetes > Streptosporangiales > Thermomonosporaceae > Actinomadura > Actinomadura sp. NPDC000600. Next base: position 46,886 of record NZ_JBEUPD010000052.1, on the reverse strand, counting down.
GGCCGCCCTGAGCCAGCTCGGCGTGCCCTACTCCTGGGGCGGCGGCAATGCTTCTGGACCGTCCTACGGCACCGCGCAGGGCGCCAACATCAAGGGCTTCGACTGCTCCGGCCTGACCCTGTACGCCTACGCGCAGGTCGGCATCACCCTGGGCCACTACACCGGCAGCCAGTACAACGCCGGAACCCACGTGAGCATGAGCCAGCTCAAGCCCGGCGACCTGGTGTTCTTCCACAGCGACCTGCACCACATGGGCATGTACATCGGCAACGGCAACATGGTCCACGCGCCGCAGACCGGCGACGTCGTCAAGATCGCCCCGATCGCCGGCCGCCCCTTCGCCGGCGGGGTCCGCGTCGCCTGACGCCGGGCGCGGCCTTGCGCGCCGCGCCGTCCCGGGCCTCCTACACTGCCGCGACGTGCTCGTCGAGGTACCAGCCGTAGGGGCCCGGGGCCGTACCGGCCGCCGCGCGGGGAGCGTAGTGCCGGGAGTAGAGCGCCGCTACGAGTTCGCCGCGGCTCCGCACGCCGGTCTTGCCGAACACCGCCTTGAGGTGGTCCTGCACCGTGAACGGTGAGATCCCCAGGGCGGCGGCCATCTGCCTGGTGCTCTGCCCCTGGGCGGCGAGCCCGGTGATCTGCCGTTCCCGGGGCGTCAGCCCGTAGGCGCCCGCGATCACCTCGCTGAGCACCGCGGGCCTGGCCCCCTCGATGATGACCGCCACGCGGTCCGCGGCACCCTCCCCGCCGGACGCCGGGGAACCGTGCAGCACCACCCAGCGCCCGTCCCTGGCCGGCAGGGCCGCCCTGGCCAGCCCGTCACCGGAGGAGGCGGCCGCCGCGACGGCGCGCAGCGCGCTCGGCAGGCGCCCCCGGTCGTCGACGGCCTCCAGCCAGGCCCGCGCGTCCGCGCTGCTGACCTCGACCTCGCCCGCCGCGGTCACCAGCAGCATGCCGGGCGGATGGTCGAGGCCGTCCGGGGCGGCGAGCGCGGCGCGCAGCAGCGTGAGCCGGAACAGGTCGGCGATCGGCGTGGAGACCGCCGCCAGCAGCGCCAGCTCGTCGTCGGTGAACGGCGTCGCGGGCGCGCGCCGGTACAGGGTGAGCGAGCCCCAGCAGCCCTCCCGCGAGCGCAGGACCACCCGCGCCTCGTCGACGACGTCCAGCCCGCGCAGCAGGAGCCGGTAGCGCCGGGCGCGGGACAGGTCCCCGCCGGTGGCGCGGTGCAGGCTCGCGACGGGCGAGGGGGCCGCCGCGAGCTCGGCGTAGCCGTTGGGGTCGCCGCCCTCGAACTCCAGGCCGAACAGGACCCGCTCGCGCTCGGCCGACCCCTGCGGGTCGAGCCCGCTGACGAAGCAGCTCGTCCACAGCAGCGTCGCCGGGTCGACCGTGGAGACGGCGGCGATGTCGTACCCGACCGCGCGGCGCAGCAGGCGGTCGACCTCGGCGCGCACCCGGGTCAGATCGTCACCGCGCGCGGCCAGCCGGTGGATCCGGTCCAGGAGTTCCATGCCTCAAGCATCGCGGGCGAAGGCCCGGATCGCCACCCCCAGATTCCAGGGATACGCAGGTCAGCGCTCTCCGCCCTACGTTCGAGACGCGCGCCGAGCCTGATTCCGGCCCGGTGCGCGACAGGACACGAGAGGAAGGACCACCATGGACGACGAGCGTCCCGAGGGCCGCGACGACCTGTTCACCCACATCCACAAGGCGCTGCGCAACGGGCTGTTCGCGGTCACCGTCCAGGCCGGCGCCACCGACTGGGCCGACGCCGCCGAGGTCGCCGCGCTGGGGGAGCGGTGGCGGCGGCTGCTGGCGCTGCTGCGCAGCCACACCGAGCACGAGGACCAGCACATCCTGCGGCTGCTGGACCCGCACGAGCCCGGTTCCGCCGAGCCGACCGAGGAGCAGCACCGGGACCTCGACGACCTGCTCGACGACCTCGCCGGGCGGTTCGAGGCCGTGCTGGCGGCCCCGGGGGCGGCCGCCGGCCTGGACCTCTACCGGGACCTGGCCCGCTTCACCGCCGCCTACCTCCCGCACCTGCACGAGGAGGAGACGCTGATCATGCCGCGGATCTGGGCGCACTGCGACGACGCCGAGATCGGCGCCGCCCGCGTCGCGTTCATGGCCGCCACCCCGCCGGAGATCACCGCCACCACCCTGGAACTGCTGCTGCCGGCGCTGGACCGCCCCACCCGGGAAGGCCTGGTCGCCGGGATGGCCCGGACGGCCCCGCCCCAGGTCCTTGCGGGCGTACTGGCCATTGCCGACCGCGTGCTGCCCGCCCAGGCCGCGACCTCCCTGCGCCACGCCGCCACCACGGCCACCATGGCCGGCTGACCAGCCGGCCGGCAGCGGCCCGCACCCGTCGGAACCCCGGCCTTGCGGGGGCAGAGCCGGGGTCCGAAGGGGACGAGGCCGACCCGGGGTCTCGGGCGGGCCAGTCCCGGCGTCCGGGAGGAGCCGGAAGCCGTCGTGTTCCAGCAGGTGGCAGGAGCACGCGGCCTCCGGCCCCTGGGCCGATCCCGAGCAGCCGGCGACGGCCGGATCAGGGGAGGACGCGGGCGACGAGGTCGGCGACGGCGCCCTCGGCGCAGGGGGCGACGACCACGTCGGCGGCGGCGCGGACCGACTCGGCCCCGTCGCCGACGGCGGCGCCGAGGCCGGCGGCCTGGATCATGTCCAGGTCGTTCGGGTTGTCGCCGATCGCCGCGATGTCGCTCAGGGCCACGCCCTGGGACGCGGCCAGCTCGCGCAGCGCCGCGCCCTTGGTCGCGCCCGTGGGCAGCACCTCCAGGTAGGTGCTCTCCGATCTGACGAGGGTGACGCCGGAAACGGCCGCCGACACCGTCTCCTCGGCCGGGTCCATCAACTCGGGGCGGTCGCAGATGAGCATGACCTTGACGATGTCGTCGAACGGCAGGTCGCCCCACGAGCCGATCCGGGCGAGCTCGATCCCGTCGCGGCGGGCGTACTGCAGCAGCGCCGGCGAGGAGCCCGTGGTGTGTGCGCGGCCCCTGCTGAAGGCGACCGGCCACACTCCGGCGGGCAGTTCGGCGAACAGCATCGTGAGCTTCGCCCAGGCTGCCACGCCGAGGCAGCGCCGGTGCAGGACGGCGCCGGTGGCGAGGTCGACCACGCGCGCCCCGTTGTAGAGGATCGCCGGGGTCGTCAGGCCGAGCGTCCGGTAGTACGGCAGCGCGGCCTCCTCGCTGCGCCCGGTGGCTATGACGACGGTGCCGCCGGCGGCGATGAAGCGGCGCAGCGCGGCCAGGCTCGGCTCGACGATCTTCAGGTCGCGTCCGACGAGGGTGCCGTCCAGGTCCGTGACGATCCAGTCGACGGTGCGCACCTCGGTGGCGCTCATGCCGGCCCACCCAGCCCGGCGATCCCGGCGATGGCGGAGCCGGCCAGGTCGAAGCCGCCGACGCAGGCCAGGTAGCCGGGGGCCTCCCAGTCGCGGCCCCCGGTCTCCCCGTTCAGCGGCAGGTACGTGCCGCCGGCCTGCCTGACCAGCAGCACGGCCGCCGCGACGTCCCACGCGTTGACCGACGTGCCGTACGCCACGTCCGCCCATCCGGCGGCGACGTGCGCGAGGGTGAGGGCGGCGCTGCCCGGGCGGCGGACGGTGGCGAACGCGTCCACCATCCGGCCGAAACTGCGCAGCGACTCCTCGCCGCGGCGGTGCATCTCCCGCGCGTTGGGATAGCCGGTGACGAGCACCGCGGTCTCGTCGCGGGCCGCGCCGCGGCTGCGGATCGGCTCGCCGTTGCAGGTGGCGCCGTCGAGCGAGGCGGTGAACATGTCCTCGCGGACCGGGTCGTACACCACGCCCGCCACCAGCTCGTCGCCGATGGCGGCGCCGATGGACACGCAGAAGAACGGCAGGCCGACGGCGAAGTTGGCCGTCCCGTCGATCGGGTCGACGAACCAGCGCAGGTCGCCGTCCCCGCCGCCCACGCCGCCCTCCTCGCCGACGACCGCGCTGCCGGGGGTGTGCTCGGCCAGCACATTCCGGATCGTCTCCTCCGCCGCCCGGTCGTGCTCGGTGACCGGGTCGTGGAAGTCGCGCTTCAGATCGATCTCGGGGCGCGAGCGGAACGCCGTCCGCAGGCGGTCCCCGGTGGCGCGGGCGGCGAGTTCGGCGATCCCGGCGAGCTCCCGCGAGGCGGGGACATCGGCGCTCATCCTTCTCCTTCGATCGTGGCCTTGAGCAGGTCGAGCAGTCCGTGCCCGTCGTCGACGACGGCGTCGGGGCGGCACCGGACCTCGTACGGGACGTCGTGGGTGCCCTTGGCGACCATCAGCACGTTCCCGCCGACGCCGGCGCGGTGCCCGCACAGGACGTCCCGGTCGAAGTTGTCGCCGACGTACCACGCGTCCGAGGGCTCGACGCCGAGGGCGCGGGTGGCGATCCAGATCATCTCCGGGTTGGGTTTGCGGACCCCGGCCTCGTCGCTGTAGACCTCCAGGGCCAGCTTGCCCGCCAGCCCTGTCGAGGCCGTGTAGTCCCGGTGCACGGCGCCGGACAGCGCGTTGCTGACGATCGCGCAGGGGATGCCGGACCCGGCGGCGGCGTCGAGCAGTTCGGGGATGCCGGGACGGGTGTGGCGGTCCTGCCGCAGTTCCCCCATCCGCTTGCACAGCGGGGCGGCGTGCGCGACGACGAGCTGCCGCGCGGGCACGGGCCAGTCGGCCGCGACGAAGTCGCCCCAGAAGCGGGCGTGGGTCATCTCCGCCGGCGCGAACGGGCGGGACATCGCGTCCTTCCAGCACTTGTCCGCGGCCGCGCCCGCCCTGATGTCGGTCTCGATCGCGGCGGCGTCCAGGTCGCGGCATCCGGCGCCGAGGAGGGCCGCGTGCACCTCCTCGGCCAGGGCCGCCTGCCATCCGTCCCGCCTGGAGGTCTCGACCAGCACGCCGCCGAAGTCCAGCAGCAGCGCCCGCGGCCGGCGCAGGGGCGCGGTCACGAGGCGGCCTTCTGGACGGGGGCGACGGCGTCGTCCCAGGCACCGATCCGGGAACCGTCTCCGGCGAACACGTGGAGCCGCTCGGGGCGCGTCCAGCAGTGGAGCCGGTCGCCCGGCGCAGCCTCGGGGTCCTCGTGGGTGACGGCGAACAGGTCGGTGTCCATGACGCGCAGCTGCACGGTCCAGCTCGACCCGGTCGGCAGGACGGTCTCGACGACGGCCTCGTCCGCCCAGGCGGTGTCGGGCACGTCGTCCCGCGACCGCGCCAGCCTCAGCGCCTCGGGCCGGACGCCCGCGCACGCGGCCCCGCTCAGGGCGGCGCGCTTCTCCACAAAGCGCAGCAGCGACCCGGCGAGCCCGTCGGGCTCCGCGTCCAGAGGGACGATGTTCATCGGCGGGCTCCCCACGAACTCGGCGACGAACCGGTTGGCGGGCCGCTCGTACATCTCCATCGGCGGCGCCACCTGCTGCAGCTCTCCCTCCGACATGACCGCGATGTGCGTGGCCATCGTCATGGCCTCCATCTGGTCGTGGGTGACGAACACGACCGTCGCTCCCGTCTCCTCGTGGATGCGCTTCAGCTCCGTCCGCATCTCCAGCCGCAGCCGCGCGTCGAGGTTGGACAGCGGCTCGTCCAGGAGCAGGACGTCGGGGTCGACGGCGAGCATCCGCGCCAGCGCGACGCGCTGCTGCTGGCCGCCCGACAGCTGGGACGGGTACCGGTCCATGCAGTCGGCGACGCGCACCTTCTCCAGGGCCTCCTTCGCGCGGGCCTTGCGGCGCTCGGCAGGCACCTTGCGCATCCGGAGCCCGAACTCGGTGTTGCCGCGGACGGTGAGGTGCGGCCAGAGCGCGTAGTTCTGGAACACGAGGCCCATGTCCCGCTTCTCCGGGGGGACGTAGACGCCGCGCTCGACCGAGTCCAGGACCCGGTCGCCCACGCTGATCTCGCCGCGGGTCGGCTGCTCCAGCCCGGCGATCATGCGCAGGGTGGTGGTCTTGCCGCAGCCGGACGGCCCGAGCAGGCAGGTGAAGGACCCGTCCGGGATGACGAGGTCGAGGTCGCACACCGCGGCGCGGCCGCCGCCGACGTAGTTCTTGACCACTCCGCTGAGGGTGATGGCCGGCATGGTCAACCTCCGATGCCCGAGGCCAGGCTGCTCTTGGTGAGCCGCTGGGCCAGGTAGGTCATGGTGAACGAGAGCAGGGCGATGACGAGCACGACGCCGTTGGCGAGCTGGGTGTAGCCGTAGTCGACGAGCCCGATGGACAGGGTGGTGAGCAGCTGCGTCCCGGACGTGGTCAGCATGATGACGATGCTGAGCTCCTTAAGCCCGGAGATGAAGGGCAGGACGACGCCCGTGACGAGCGCGCCCCGCTGGATCGGGATGATGATCCGGACCATCCGGACCGGCCAGCGCGCGCCGCTGATCTGCGCGGCCTCCTCCGGTTCCCGGCCGAGCTGCATCATGGCCGAGATGCCCGACCGGGACGAGTACGGCAGGTGCGTCACCACCATCACCAGGACGAGCAGCGTGATCGTCCCGTAGAGGGCGGGCACGGGGCCGCGCCGCACCGCGAACAGCGACAGGCACGCGGCGGCGAACGCGATGCCGGGGACCAGGTACGGCAGGAACGACACCTGCCGCAGGAACGCCGAGACGCGGCTTCCGGCGCCGCGCACCACCACGTACCCGATGAGCAGGCCGACGAAGCCGCAGACCAGCGCGGCGAGCCCGACGATCCGCAGGCTGTTCCAGGCGGCCTCCCACATCTCGCCTCCGCGGAGCACGCCGTGCGGGAACCCGACCGCGCCCTCGATATGGGACCCGAACCAGTACTTCAGCGTGAAGTTGCCGGGGTTGAACACGCCGGGCGTCTTGGTGACCGTGGACAGCAGCAGCGTCAGCACCGGGACGACGACGCTCGCGGCGAAGACCGCCATGGCCAGCCCGAACGCGGGCCACCGCCACCGGCGCAGGTCGCCGCGCCGGTCCATGGCGCCCTTCCCGCCGACCGTGACGAACCGGCGCTGCTCGCGCACCAGCCGGGTGTCGACCACGACGACGAGCACCCCGACCAGCACGATCACGCCGGCGATCGTCGAGGCGACGCCGGTGCTGCGGTCGCGGATCGCGTGGTACAGGCTCGTGGACAGGACGTTGTAGTCGCTGGGCAGGCCGAGGATGTAGGGGGTGCCGAACGTGCCGAGGACCCGGCCGAGGACGAGCAGCACCGCCGACGACAGCGCCGGCAGCATCAGCGGCAGCGTGATGCGGCGCAGGACCGTCCGGCCGCCGGCGCCGAGGATGCGCGCCGAGTCCTCCAACTGCGAGTCGATGCGGCGCAGCGCGTTGCCGAACAGCAGCAGCACGAACGGGTAGTAGTGCAGCCCGAGCGTCACGATGATCGGCACCGGCCCGTACGCGAGCCAGTCGGGGGTGTGGATCCCGGCCCCCTGCAGGTAGCCGACCTGGCCGCCGGACCGCTCGTTCTTGAACAGCGACAGCCACGCCAGCGCGAACGTCCAGGACGGCAGCATGTACGGCACCACCAGCGCGCCGGCGAGGAACTTGCGGCCCGGGACGTTCGTGCGCGTCACGAGCCACGCCATCGTCCCGCCGACGGCGAGCGCGAACGCGATGACGCCGACCGCGACCGTGAGGGTGTGCAGGAGCGGCTCCCAGAACAGCAGCCTGCTGACGGGGGAGCGGAACACCCGCCACAGGTAGTAGCCCGTCCACGATCCGGCCCCCTGTCCGGAGCGGGCCTCGTCGCCGTACTGGACGCGGGCGGCGTCCGAGACGACCGAGACGAGCGGGGCGATGACGAGGTAGAGCAGCGCGGCGCTCAGCACCAGGCCGAGCAGCACGGTGGGGTTGCGCAGCAGGACGCGGGACCGGTACAGCACGCGCCGGCCGCGTGACACGGGCCGTGCGGGGGCGGCGACCGCCATGGGCTTCCTCCGAGGTGGAGCCCGGCGGGCCGCTTCGGCGGCCCGCCGGGGGTCGGGCAGTGCTCAGGAGTGGTTGACGCGCCAGAAGTCCTTGATGTCCTGGCGGTTGCGGAAGTCGGCGATCAGCTGGTCGGAGGAGAACCAGTACAGCTGGGTGTTCCAGTCGGTCAGGCCGGGCGGGTTGTGGGGGCTGACCCCGACCGCGTCGTTGCCGGACACGCCGCCGGAGTGGGCCTCGAGGTCGAAGCCCTCCTTCGTCATCGCGAAGTGGACGAACAGCTTCGCGGCGTTGGGGTGCCTGGACTTCGCCGCGATCGTCGCGAACTTCGGGTAGGCGAAGCCGGTCCAGGGGCTCAGGCCCTCGCAGACCTTCATGTTGAAGCCCTTGCCCTCCAGGTCGCGGAACTTGGCGATCGAGAACAGCCCGATCGTCGTCCGGGTCTGGTTGGGCGCGCCGACGGCGGTCGCGACGTCCTCGTCCTCGGTGGTCAGCACCGGGTCGTTCTTCGCCAGCCGCTTCACCCACTCGTAGGCGGCGTCCTTCTCGCCGGTCTTGAGCCTGCCCTTGCCGAGCTGCTCGTAGGCGGCCGCGAGCTTGCCCGCGCTCCGCTCCGACAGCTGGGTGAACCACTGGGTGAAGACCTCCTTGCCCAGCGGGTCCTGCATCATGACCTTGCCCTTCCACTCGGGGTCGGTCAGGTCCCAGACGTTCTTCACCGGGCAGCCGGCGGGATTGAGCTTGGGGTTGTAGGCGAACACGTACGCCTTCGAGATCATCATCAGCGGGTTCCGGTTCTTCTCGCCGATGGTCTTGGCGAGGTCCGGCGGGATCCAGGTGGTGACGATCTTCTGGGGGAGGAGCTGGCCGACGAGCATCGGGCCGTCCTCGAACAGGCTGACGTCGATGGTGACGTTGCCGGCCTGCGCCTCGCGCGTCATCTTCTCCGCGGTCGCGGCGGCCTTGGACTTCTCGCCCTCGGCCTTGATGCCGTACTTCTTCTCGAACGCGGCGGCCATGTCCTTGACGTCGCCGCTGCCGTCGTAGGCGAGGACGCTGCCCTCCTTCTTCGCGGCGGCGATCAGCGCGTTCAGGTCGAAGGACGCCGCGTCCTCCACGGTCACGGTCGGGAGGGGCTGGTCGGCCCCCGCCTGACCGCCGCTGGACGGCGCGCACGCGCCCAGCGCCGCCGTGGCGAGGGCCGCTGCGACGGCGGCGCCGGCCCGTGCCCGGCGCCCTCTCATCATGGTGCGGATCATGGTGGGTTCTCTCCTTGCCCTCTGCCCGCAGCCCCGACCTGCGGCTTCATCGGTTCCTGATCAGTGACTGCGTTTGAGCATCGCGTCCGAGAGCGCGTCGGCCGCCTCGCCGAGGCGCCGCCCCACCGCGTCCAGGCGGTCGAGCAGCTCGCGCCTGCGCAGGACGTCGATGTCGAGCGGCCCGGCGAACAGCCGGGTCAGCGCCGCCTGCCGGGTCTCCCGGACGCGGTTGCCGGCCTTGCGCGCGCCGAGCGCCGCGACGGTGACCGCGGCGGGCTCGGCGAGGACCTTCCGGACGGCGGCGTCGAGGGAGGTCAGCCCCTCCAGCACCGCGTCCAGCGGCGGGACCGCGAAGCCGAGCCCGGGCGGCCCGAACAGGTCGGCCTCGCGGACGAAGTCGCGGAGGTTGTCCAGGACGTCGTCGACGGAGCGGGAGAGCCGGTAGAGGTCCTCCCGGTCGATGGGGGTGGCGAGGACGCCGCGCAGCATCGCGGCGAGCGCGGCGCGCTCGGCGTCCCCGGCGTGCTCGATCTCGGCCATCCGGGCGCGGGCCGCCCCGGAGGGGACCCGCCCGGCGGCCATCTCCCGGGCCAGTTCGGCGCCGTCGCGGGCGGCGCGGATCTGCCGGGCGACCTGGCCGACGACCCGGTCCCCGGAGCGGCCGCGCAGGTCGTCCCACACGAGCCGGATCCGGCGGACGGGCCGGACGGCGGCGCTCACAGCGCCCTCGCCGCGACGCCGCCGAGCGTGCCGCCGGCGAACGCGAGCGGCAGCGTGAACAGCCACGCGGCGCCGATGCCGACGACGTTCTGCCAGCGCACCCGGGAGGCGCCCTCGCTGGCGGCGACGCCGACGACCCCGGCGGTGACCGACTGCGTCATGCTGACCGGCGCGCCCGCGATCGAGCTGGCCGCCACCGACGCGGCCGCCGCCGCCTCCGTGGACACCACGTGCAGCGGCCTGGCCAGCACGAGCCCGCGGCCGAGCCGGTCCCCGACCCGGTGGACGGCGCTCAGCGCGCCGGCGCAGAAGACGACGGCGATCGCGATGAGCACCGCCGGGGTCGGCTGGACGGGGCCGACCGCGCCGAGCCGCCGCGTGGACACGACGTGCCGCGCCACGCTGACGACGGCGAGCATCTTCTGCCCGTCGTTGGCGGCGTAGGCGGCGCACTGGGCGGTGTAGGCCAGGACGTGGGCGGCCCGGACGGCGCCGGGCATCCCGGTGAAGGACGGCACGCGCCGCGCCGCGAGCCCGAGCGCGAACCCGACGGACGTGCCGACCAGCGGGGCGGCGGCGCCGATGAGCAGGACGAGGCCGAGCCCGCCCCAGGCCACGTCCAGGCCCATGCCGAGCCCGGCGCCGCCGATGCCGCCGACGATCGCCAGGGTCAGGCTCGTCGGCAGGCCGCGCCCGGTGAGGGCGGCGACGACGGCGAGCGCGACGGTGACGCCGAGCAGGAAGGCGAGCGCGCCGCGCCGGTCGCCGAGGTCGGTGAGGCCCTCGGTGAACGTCCGCGCGACGGCGACCGTCACCTGCGGGACGAGGACGAGCGGCACGAGCACCAGCGCGGTCAGCAGCAGCCCGGACGAGCGGGGGTAGCGCCCGCTGAGGCCGAGCAGGGCCGCGCCGTCGTTGACGCCGGTCACCCACACGAAGGCGAGCGCGACCGCGCCGAACGCCACCGCCCAGATCACCGGAGCTCCGCGAGCGGGACGCGGCGGCCCTCGCGCAGCGACAGCGCGGCGGCCTCGGCGACGAGGAGCGCCTCCAGCGCGTCGTCCACCGTGCAGGGGCTGCCCGCGCGGCCCCTGGCCATTTCGAGGAACGTTCCAATCTCGTTCGCGTACGCGGGTTCGAAGCGCTCCTGGAAGTCCGTCCACGGGTCGCCGGGAGGCCAGTCCACGCCGGGTTCGGCCGACCGGAGCGGGGCGCGCTCGTCGAGCCCGACCACCCAGGTGCCTGCGGTGCCCGACAGCTCCATGCGCACGTCGTAGCCGGCGCCGTTGTACCGGGAGCCCTGCAGGGTGGCGAGCGTCCCGTCGTCCATGACCAGGACGGCGGCGCTGATGTCGACGTCGCCGGCGTCCGAGAAGTAGGCGTCGCCGCGGTTGGCGCCGACGGCGGTGACCGAGTCGACCTCCCGCCCGGTGACCCAGCGCAGCATGTCGAAGTCGTGGATGTGGCAGTCGCGGAAGATCCCGCCGGACGAGCGGACGTACTCGGCCGGGGGCGGCGCCGGGTCGGCGGTGACCAGGTGGACGCGGTGGAGCGTTCCCAGCCGTCCGTCGAGCACGGCCTGCCGCGCCGCCGCGTATCCGGCGTCGAACCGGCGCTGGAAGCCCACGTGCACGGGGACCCCCGTCTTGGCGGCGCGGTCGCGGACCTCCAGCGTCGTGCGGAGGTCGGGCGCGACCGGCTTCTCGCAGAACACGGGCACGCCCGAGTCGCAGGCCCGGACGAGCAGCTCGGCGTGCGTGGAGGTCGGCGTGGCGATGACGACGGCGTCGAGCCCGGCGGCGAGCACGGTGTCCGGGTCCCCGGCCCGGGCGCCGATCGGGCCCGCCAGCGCCTCGGCGCGGCGGACGTCGGCGTCTCCGATCAGCAGGGCGTCGACCTGGGGATGCCCTCCCAGGAACCGGGCGTGCGACGCCCCGATCCGTCCCGCGCCCAGCAGTCCGACCCGCATGGTGCCTCCCATGGCCGTCCGATCGGATGGCGAGTTCATCTGATGGACCGGCATTGAGCACCGGTTGTTCATCTGCTCGTCATCTTCGTGTGGTTCGGGCCACATTTGTAGCCCGCGCCGGAACGCCCGTCAATACTTTGTTCTTACATCTTGACGTTCTGACCTAGACGGGCGTCCCATGCCGCTCGCCGGCAGGCCGGGGCCGACCTGCGGGAACGGCGGTACGCGGCGCCGCCCCCGGTCGGCCGGGTGCGGCCAAAGCGTTGCGCAGGCCGCGGGCAGGGCGGAGCGGAGCGTCCGCGGGCACGGCGGAGCGGCGCGCCGAAGGCATGGCTGACGCGCGCGCCGCTCGACCGGAGCCCAGAGGGCTCTTTTCGGTTCCCTGGAGGGGCGCCGTCCAGGCCGGACAGGGCTACCGGGTGGTGCCGCGCTCGGTGAGGAGGGGCGGGACGGTGATGCGCCGCGTGCGCGCGGACGCGCCGTCGCCGATCCGGTCGAGCAGGACGGCCGCGGCCTCGCGGCCCAGTTCCGCCGGCGGGGAGGCGACCGTCGTCACCCCGGCGTCCCGCGCCCCCGGCGGGTCGCCGTGGACGATCAGCGAGATCTCCTCCGGCACGCGCCTCCCGGCGCGCAGCAGCGCGGTGAGCGCGGCGGTGCCCGTCGTGTCGCCGAGCGCGAGGACGGCCGTCGGCGCCTCAGCCGGCCGCCACAGCTCGTCGGGGCCGGCGACGACGGCGCCGTCCGGGCACGCGCGGCGCAGGGGCGAGGGGCGGGGGCCGACGTCGAGGCAGGCGACGCGCCGGTGGCCGAGGTCAGACAGGTACCCGAGCGCCCGCTCGACGGCCGCGGCGCCGTCGCCGGTCACGCAGTCGACGCGGTCGGTGCGGACCGGGCGCCCGACCACGGTCACGGGGCACCCGGCGGCGGCGCGCTCGATGTCGGCGGCGGACGTCTTCGGCCCGGCCAGGACGACCCCGTCCGGCCGCAGGTCGAGCAGGTCGTCCAGGGCGGCCCGTTCGCGCGCCGGGCCGCCGCGCCCGGTGGCCAGCAGGAGCCGGACGCCGCGCCGGGCGGCCTCGTCGGCGAGCCCGTCGTGGACCGCGGCGAACCAGGGATCGTGGAGGTCGGAGAGGAGTACGCCGATCATGCCCGTCCGGCCGGAAGCGAGGCCCCGGGCCATCATGTTGGGCCGGTAGCCGAGGTCCCGGGCCGCCCGGAGCACCGCCTCCCGGCGCTCCGGCCCGACCTTGGGGGAGCCGCGCATCACCAGCGACACGAGCGCGCGCGACACTCCGGCTCGCGCTGCCACGTCCTCCAGGGTCGGGTGGGCCATGCGGTCTTCTCCCGGGTACGGCGAGTCGCCGCCGGGGTGCGGCGGCGACTCGCGTCGGTGCTGTTCGTGCTAGTCGCGCGGGTCCCAGTCGCCGGGCGTGACGTCCAGGTCCAGCGGGTCCGCCACATCCTCCCAGTCGACGAGCTTGAAGTCGGTGTTCTCCCGGACCTCGCCGTTCCCGTCCGTGACCTCGGGGGTGTTGACGCCGTCGTGGACGACGAGGAGGCCGTTCTCGAAGCCGCCCGTGGGGGCGCTGGTCACCATCGCCCCGTCGCAGACCTCGGAGCCGTCCACCGTCGTGCCCGGGGCGACCCGGAAGTGGCCGAGGTACTGGCGCGGGTCCTCGCGGTCGTAGACGACGAAGGTGTTGTCACCCTGGCTGGAGGCGAGCAGATAGCCCTCTCCGCCGTCCTGCCGGTAGATGGACAGGCCCTCGGCGTCGGCGGTGAGGTGCGTTCCCCCGACGCCGGGGTCGGGTCCGCTCGGGTTGCACTCCTCGGTCTCGGGGTCGTACGCGGCGGGGACGCCGAACTCCTTGACCTTGTCGATGAGCTGGGGCGAGCCGCTGCCCAGCGGGATGCGCCAGATGCCGACGTCCTCCTGCGCCGCGTAGAGCGCCCCGTTCTCGGGGTCGGCGACCATGCCCTCGACCTGCGGCCCCTCGCCGGGGTCCTCGCACGGCGTCCAGGTGCCGCCGCCGGGCAGCGCGAACGACGCGGGCAGGTCGAGGTCGCGGACGTGCCGGTAGGTGACGGTGCCCGCCGCGGTGGCCTCCAGCCGGACGGTGCCGATCCGGGAGGTGTGCCGGCGGCTGAGCGCGACGTAGGCCGTCCCGCGCGAGTCCTTCCAGGACGCCAGCCCGTACGCCGTCGCCTGCTCGTTGACCTCGTCGAGGGAGGACGAGAAGACGGGCGCGACCCCGGGGTCGGTGACGTCGGTGAGCGGGGCCCGGTGGTCCTCGGCCTTGCCGGGGTCGATCGCGTAGGTGCGGACGGTGTCCCGGCCCCGGTCGGACACGACCGCCAGGTCGACCTTGCGGCGGCCGAGCTGGAACCCGTAGACCAGATCGACGTTGTTGAACCGTCCGGGCTCGTCGCCGGCCCGGGGCGGGGCCGGCGCGGCGATCCGCTGGATCTGCCGCCCCGCGGCGTCGTAGACGGCGAGGCCGCCTTCCTTGAGGGTGGCCACGATCAGGTCGCCGTCGCGGTCGTCGGGGTGGCTCCAGATCGCCGGGTCGTCGGCGTTGGCGTTGCCGCCCGCGTCGTCGTCGAAGTTGGCCGGGGTCTCCAGCGCGGCGCGGACCTCGGCGAGCTCGTCGCCGTCGGCGGACGCGGGCGCGGCGGACAGGAAGGCCGCGGCGAGCGCGGCGGTGGTCGCGGCGGCCGCGAGGCGGACGCCCTGGGGGGTGGGTCGCAACGGCATCGGGTTCCTCCTGATGCGTGGGGGGATGCCTGCACCGTAGGCATTGGAGCGCTCTAATTCAATAGAGCGCTCTAATTGATCAAGAGATTTTCATCGGGGGTTCGCCGTTTTGTCCCCGAGGGTCCGGTCAGCGCTCGACGAGGGTGAGGGCGAAGGAGTAGCGGTCGGCGCGGTAGACGTGGCAGCCGTACTCGATCGCGCCGCCCTTGTCGTCGTAGGCGGTGCGGGTCATGGTCAGCAGCGGGACGCCGCGCCGCTCGTCCAGCAGCCGGGCCTCGGCCGCCGTCGCGCCGCGGGCGCCGATCGTCTGGTTCGCGATGCGCAGGTTGACGCCCTTGGACCGGAGCAGCTCGTACAGGCCGTGCTCGGCGAGGTCGGCCTCGGTGATCCTCAGCAGGTCGACCGGCAGGTAGTTGGTGAGCAGGGCGAGCGGCTCGTCGCCGGTGAACCGGACGCGGCGCATCCGGGTGACCTCGGTGCCGGGCGGGACGCCGAGCTCCTTGGCCACCTGGTCCTCGGCGGGGACGCGGCCCAGCTCCAGGACCTCGGTGCGCGGGTCGCGGCCGGCCGCCGCCAGGTCGTCGTGCAGGCTGGTCAGCTCGATCGGCCGGCGGATCTCCGACTGCACCACCTGCGTGCCGACGCCGCGCTTGCGCACCAGAAGGCCGCGGTCGACCAGGTGCTGGATCGCCTGCCGGACCGTCGGGCGCGACAGCCCGCACCGGTCGGCCAGCTCGACCTCGTTCTCCAGACGGGTGCCCGGGGACAGCTCACCCGCCCGTATCGCCGCCTCCAGCTGCTGGGCGAGCTGGTAGTACAGCGGCACGGGGCTGCTGCGGTCCACGGTCACGCGCGGTCGGTACACCCGGCGCCTCCTCTCCTCCGGGTCGATCGTACCCGCCGCCGCCCGCTAGCTTATTACCTCATAATGTCATAACAAACTATTGACATACCTTCCCGGCCTTCAGCAGACTCGGCGCCGATGCCGAGTACGGAGCCGGGCGCGTCCCAGGGAGATGGTGAGCCGATGATCAACGACCGCGTCGCGGGAGCCCCGATCTCGTGGGGGGTGTGCGAGGTCCCGGGCTGGGGGCACCAGATGGACCCCGGGCGGGTGCTGGCGGAGATGCGCGACCTCGGGCTGGCCGCCGCGGAGTTCGGGCCGGACGGCTTCCTGCCCGCCGGGGCGGAGGAGCGCGCCGCGCTGCTCGCCGAGTACGGCCTCCGCCCGGTGGGCGGCTTCGCGCCCGTCGTGCTGCACGACCCGGACCGCGACCCGCTACCCGAGGTCCGCCGGATCCTGGCCGGCTTCGATGTGGAACGCTCCAATTCGGAACAGACGCTGGTGCTGGCCGCCGTCCACGGGCTGCGCGGCTACGACGAGCGCCCCTCCCTGGACACCGTCGGCTGGACGGCGCTGCTCACCAACCTCGACCGGATCGCCTCGCTTGCCGCGGAGGCCGGGGTCCGGGCCGTCCTTCATCCGCACGCCGGGACGATGGTGGAACGATCCAACGAAGTGCTGCGCGTCCTCGACGGATCGGCCGTCCCGCTGTGCCTGGACACCGGCCATCTGCTGGTCGGCGGCACCGATCCGGTCGAGCTGGCGGCGAGCGCCGCCGGGCGGATCGCGCACGTCCACCTCAAGGACGTCGACGCCGACCTCGCCGAGAGCGTGCGGCACGGCCGGACGTCCTACACCGACGCCGTCCGCGCCGGCCTCTACCGCCCGCTCGGCGCGGGGGACATCGACATCGCCGCCATCGTCGGCTCTCTCGAAGGCGCCGGATACGACGGCTGGTACGTCCTGGAGCAGGACACCGTCCTCGACCGCGAGCCCGCCCCCGGCGAAGGCCCGCTGGCCGACGTCCGCGCCTGCGTCGAGTTCCTCGCCGGGATCGGCGCATGAGCGGCGCCGCGTCCTTCGACGTCATCACCATGGGCCGCGTCGGCGTGGACCTCTACCCGCTCACGTCGGGTGTCGGACTGGACGAGGTCGAGACGTTCGCGCGGTTCCTCGGCGGCAGCGCCACCAACGTCGCGGTCGCCGCCGCCCGGCACGGCCGCCGGACCGCCGTGGTCACCCGGACCGGCGCCGACCCGTTCGGCCGCTTCGTCCGCCGGGCGCTCGCCGAGTACGGCGTCGACGACCGGTACGTCGCCGACGTCCCCGGCCTGCCGACCCCAGTGACCTTCTGCGAGCTGTTCCCGCCGGACGACTTCCCGCTGTACTTCTACCGCTTCCCGAAGGCCCCCGACCTGGAGATCCGCGCGGACGAGCTGGACCGGTCCGCGATCGAGGCCGCAGGGGTGCTGTGGGTCACGATGACCGGGCTCTGCGCCGAACCGTCCCGGACGGCGACGCTGGCCGCGCTCGGCACCCGCCGTCGCGGCGCCCTCACCGTCCTCGACCTCGACCACCGGCCCGTGTTCTGGGAGTCGCGGGACGAGGCGCGGCGCTGGGCGGGCGAGGCACTCGAACACGCCACCGTCGCCGTCGGGAACACCGCCGAATGCGAGGTGGCGGTGGGGGAGAGCGACCCCCTCGCCGCCGCCCGCGCGCTGCTCGACCGGGGCGTCCGGCTCGCCGTCGTCAAGCGCGGGCCGGACGGCGTCCTCGCCGTCGACGCCGAGGGCCGGACCGCCGAGGCGCCGCCGGTGCCGGTCGAGGTCGTCAACGGCCTCGGCGCGGGCGACGCCTTCGGCGGCGCCCTCTGCCACGGCCTGCTGAGCGGCTGGGACCTGCCGCGCGTCCTCGGCTTCGCCAACGCGGCCGGCGCGATCGTCGCGTCCCGGCTGGCGTGCTCGGCGGCGATGCCCACGACGGACGAGGTGCTCTCGCTGGCCGGGCGGGTGGCCGCATGACGCTCGACATTCCGGTGCCGCCCGCCGACGCGCGGGCGGAGAGGATCGCGGGGCTGACCGAGGCGCGGGTGATGCGTCCGGAGTCGGTCGCCGGGGCGGCGGAGCGCAGGACCAGGCGGGACTCGCTGGTCGGGGAGTCGGGGCGGCTGATGCTGCTGGCCGCCGATCATCCGGCGCGTGGCGCCCTGGCGGCCGGTGGTGATCCGCTGGCGATGGCCGATCGGGGTGAGTTGCTGGACCGGCTGTGCGTCGCCTTGGAACGGCCGGGTGTGGACGGCGTGATGGGCACGGCGGATGTCATCGAGGATCTGCTGCTGCTGGGCGTGCTGGAGGGCAAGGTCGTGATCGGTTCGATGAACCGGGGCGGGCTGGCGGGGTCGTCGTTTGAGATCGACGACCGTTTCACCGCCTACAGTGCGGCTGCGATCGCGGCGTCGCGGTTGGACGGCGGGAAGATGCTGCTGCGGGTGGACGATGAGGACCCGGCGACCGTTCGCACGTTGGAGGCGTGTGCTCGGGCGGTGTCGGAGCTTGCCGGGCGTGGGTTGATGGCGATGGTGGAGCCGTTCATCTCGCGTCGGGTGGACGGCCGGGTCCGCAACGACCTGTCGCCGGAGGCGATGACGCGTGCGGTCGCGATCGCGTCGGGGCTGGGCACGACCTCGGCGTACACGTGGTTGAAGGTGCCGGTGGTGGCGGACATGGAGCGGGTGATGGCGGCGTCGACGCTTCCTGCGCTGCTGCTGGGCGGGGAGGTGGCCGCCGATCCCCAGGCGGCGCGGGAGGGGTGGCGGCGTGCGCTGCGTCTTCCCACGGTCCGGGGCCTGGTGGTCGGCCGGTCCCTGCTGTATCCGCCGGACGGCAACGTCGCCGCGGCCGTGGACGCCGCAGTGGAACTCCTGTGAACGAGGAACCGAGGGCAGTGCCGGGTGACGACCGGCACTCCCCGCCTGTGCCGGCCGGGCCGGCGCATATCCGGAACAGCCGGAAGGGGCAGCCGGCGGGGCCGCGGCTGCCCTCGCCCCCGGCACGCGGTGTGGAGGAGCGGTCATGAGGTTGACGGTGGCGCAGGCGCTGGTGCGTTTCCTGGCGGTGCAGTACAGCGAGCGTGATGGGGTGCGGCGGCGGTTCTTCGCTGGGTGTTTCGGGATTTTCGGGCACGGCAATGTGGCGGGGATGGGGCAGGCGCTGCTGGAGCACGGTGATGGGCTGCCGTACTTCATGGCGCGTAATGAGCAGGCGATGGTGCATGCGGCGGCGGGGTTCGCGCGGATGAGTGACCGGTTGTCGACGTTGGCGTGCACGACGTCGATCGGGCCGGGTGCGACGAACATGGTGACGGGTGCGGCGCTGGCCACGATCAACCGGTTGCCGGTGCTGCTGCTGCCCGGGGATGTGTTCGCCACGCGTCCGGCGAACCCGGTGCTGCAGGAGCTGGAGGACACTCGCTCCTACGACGTGTCGGTGAACGACTGCTTCAAGCCGGTGTCGAAGTTCTGGGATCGGATCAATCGGGCGGAGCAGTTGCCGGGGGCGTTGCTGGCGGCGATGCGGGTGCTGACCGATCCGGCCGAGACCGGGGCGGTGACGTTGGCGCTGCCGCAGGACGTGCAGGCCGAGGCGTTCGAGTGGCCGGAGGAGTTGTTCGCCGAGCGGGTGTGGCGGATCGCGCGTCCGGTCCCCGAGCCGGCCGCCCTTGAGGAGGCGGCGGCGCTGGTGCGGGCGGCGGAGCGTCCGCTGATCGTGGCGGGGGGCGGGGTGATCTACTCCGGCGCGACGCAGGAGTTGCGGGCGCTGGCCGAGCGGACGGGTGTTCCGGTGGCCGAGACCCAGGCGGGCAAGGGCGCGCTGGCGTGGGACCACTCCTGTTCGGTGGGTGCGGTCGGTGCGACCGGGACCGCGGCGGCCAACGCGCTGGCGCGCCGGGCCGATGTGGTGGTGGGGATCGGGACCCGCTACAGCGATTTCACCACCGCCTCCCACAGCCTGTTCGCCGACCCGGCCGTCAAGTTCGTCAACATCAACGTGGCCCGCCCCGACGCGATGAAGCTCGGGGGAGTGTCGGTCGTGGCCGACGCGCGGGAAGGGATCCGCGCCCTGGACGGAGCGCTCGGCGGCTGGTCGGTGCCGGAGTCGTATCGCGACGAGGCGCGCGAGCGGGCGCGGCGGTGGAACGGCGTCGTCGACGCCGCGTTCGCCGGGCGGCAGGGAACGCCGCCGGCCCAGACGGAGGTCATCGGCATCGTCAACGCCGAGTCCGGTCCGCGGGACGTGGTGGTGTGCGCGGCCGGGTCGATGCCCGGCGACCTGCACAAGCTGTGGCGGGCCCGAGACCCCAAGGGCTACCACGTCGAGTACGGCTACTCCTGCATGGGCTACGAGATCGCCGGGGGGCTCGGGGTGAAGATGGCCGCGCCCGACCGCGAGGTGTTCGTCATGGTCGGCGACGGCTCCTACCTGATGATGGCCCAGGAACTCACCACTGCCGCCGCCGAAGGCGTCAAACTCGTCGTCGTCCTGGTCCAGAACCACGGCTACGCCTCCATCGGCAACCTGTCCGAATCGGTCGGCGCCCAGCGCTTCGGCACCCGCCACCGCCTGCGCACCCCCACCGGCCTGGACGGCGACCCCATCCCCGTCGACCTCGCCGCCAACGCCGCCAGCCTCGGCGCCGACGTCATCCGCGCCGACGACGCCGACGGTTTCAGGAAGGCGCTCCGCCAGGCGATCGCCTCACCCCGGACGACGGTCGTCCACGTGGAGACCGATCCCCTGGCCGCGGCGCCTGACAGCGAGGCCTGGTGGGACGTCCCGGTCGCCGAGGTGTCGGCGCTGGAGCAGACCCGGCAGGCGCGCGCCCGCTACGAAGACGACAAGAAGGCCCAGCGCCGTTACCTGTGAAAGGAACCCGATGCGTTCTATCCAGCACTGGATCGGTGGTGTCCCGGTGGGCGGGAGCACCACGGCGGCCGTGCACGACCCGGCGACGGGCCGGCAGTCCGGCGAGGTCGTCCTCGGGCGCCGCGCCGAGGTGGACGCGGCGGTGGGAGCCGCGGCGCGAGCGTTCGAGACCTGGTCCGAGGTGTCGCTCAGCCGGCGCGCGCGGATCATGTTCGCGCTGCGCGACCTGCTGGAGCGCCACGAGGACGAGCTGGCCCGCCTGGTCACCGCCGAGCACGGCAAGGTCCTGGACGACGCGCGCGGAGAGGTCGTGCGGGGGCGCGAGGTCGTCGAGTTCGCTTGCGGGATCGCGCAGGTGCTCAAGGGCGAGTTCTCCGACCAGGTGTCGTCCGGAGTGGACGCGTTCTCCTTCCGGCAGCCGCTCGGCGTGTGCGCGGGAGTCGTCCCGTTCAACTTCCCGGTGATGGTCCCGCTGTGGATGCACCCGATCGCCATCGCGTGCGGCAACACGTTCGTGCTGAAGCCGAGCGAGCGCGTGCCCTCCGCGTCCAACCTGGTCGCCGAGCTGTACGCGCAGGCGGGGCTGCCGGACGGGGTGTTCAACGTGCTGCACGGCGACCACGTCACCGCCGACGCCCTCATCACGCATCCCGGCGTGGCGGCGGTGTCGTTCGTCGGATCCACGCCCGTGGCGCGGCACGTCCACGAGGCGGCGAGCGCCGCGGGCAAGCGGGTGCAGGCCCTCGGCGGCGCGAAGAACCACGCGGTCGTCCTGCCCGACGCCGACCTCGACCTGGCCGCGGACCAGATCACGGCCGCGGCGTACGGATCGGCGGGGCAGCGCTGCATGGCCGTCTCCGTGGCGGTCGCCGTCGGCGCCGCCGGGGACCCGCTGGTCGAGCGGCTCGCCGAGCGGGCCCGCGCGATCAGGGTGGGGCCGGGTGCAGACCCCGCGAGCGAGATGGGCCCGCTGATCAACGAGGCGGCGCGGGAGCGCGTCACCGGGCACGTCGAGGAGGCGGAGCGGGCCGGCGCGAAGCTCGTCGTGGACGGGCGCGGCCTGGACGGCCCCGGGTACTTCGTCGGCCCGTGCCTCCTCGACGGCGCCGCCACGGACATGGCGGCCTACCAGGAGGAGATCTTCGGGCCGGTCCTGCTGGTGCTGCGCGCCGAGACGCTCGACGAGGCGATCGCGCTGATCAACGCCAACCCCTACGGCAACGGGACGGCGGTCTTCACCTCGTCGGGGGAGGCGGCGCGGCGGTTCCAGCGCGCCGTGCACGTCGGGATGATCGGGGTGAACGTCCCCATCCCGGTGCCGATGGCGTTCTACTCCTTCGGCGGCTGGAAGGCGTCCCTGTTCGGGGACACCCACGTCCACGGGGCCGAAGGGGTGCGCTTCTACACCCGCGCCAAGGCCGTCACCTCCCGCTGGCCCGCCCCCGTCGCGACCGACGGGGCGTCCTCAATGGCCTTCCCCACCGCGCGGTGAGAAGCCGCGCACGGTGGTGAGCGCCTCGTCGAGGGGCAGGACGTCGGCGTACTTGGCGCCGAGGTCCAGCAGGTTGGCCTCGTGGAGGCGGCGGTCCCGGTCGCCGCAGGCCTCGTCCACCACCAGCGGCCGGAACCCGTGCTGCAACGCGTCGGTCGCGGTGGCGCGGATGCAGCCGCTGGTGGTGAGCCCGCAGATCAGCACGGTGTCGATGCCGGACGCGGTCAGGGTGGCCGCCAGCGACGTGCCGTGGAACGCGCTGGCGTACTGCTTGGTGACCACGGTCTCGCCGGGACGGGGGGCCGCCCCCTCGGCGAAGTCGCCGAGGGGGCTCCCTTCCTCGAACACGCGCAGCGCGGGCACCTTGAGCCGGAACAGCCCGCCGTCCGCGCCGCCCGGCCGGTACTCCACCCGGGTGAACAGCACCGGCAGCCCGGCCGCCCGGCCCGCGCCGATCAGGGCCACGGCGGCGGCCGCCGCGTCCTCGACCGGGGCGCGCAGCGGCGACCCGTCCACCAGGTAGGCGCGGACGAGGTCCACCACCAGCACCGCGGGCGACCGGCCGCAGCCGAGGCCGCGGCCGAAGCCCGAGGCGCGGTAGTCGGCGGCGAGGTCGCTCACCGGCGGTCGCCCAATGCGGCGGCGGACCGGACGTCGACCGGCGGGCGCGGGGCGGGGAGGCCCGTCTCCTCCTCGCAGCGGGCGAGGATCTGGTCCAGCGGCGGGCCCATGTCGAACACCGGGATCTCGGTCCGCTCGGCGGCCATCCTCGCCCGCAGCGCCTCGGTGGCCTGCTCGTCGAGGACGCCCTCGGCGGTGCAGACCACGCCGTAGCCGCCGCGGGCGCCGTCCGCGGTGACCAGGCCGCGCTTCACCTCAAGCGCGACCAGCTCGGCCGAGCGGGCCAGGGGGTCGCCCCATCCGCCGCCGCCCCAGGTCACGAAGTGCAGGACGTCGCCGGGCCGGACCGGAACGTCGTGGATCTTGCTGGGCAGCACCTCGCGGGTGCCGTCGGCCCGCTCGATCCACTTGCGGCCCCGCGCGCCCGGACGTCCGCCGTTCACCCCCCACGGGTAGGTGAGCCAGCGGTCGTCGTGGATCGCGATCGTGCCGGGCTCCTCGAAGCAGTACGCGACGTCGACCCCGTTGCCGCCCCGGTGCAGGCCCGCGCCGCCGGAGTCGGCGATCGTCTCCCACCGCTCGATGCGCAGCGGGTAGTACGACTCCAGGTACTCGCAGGGGATGTTGACGAACGAGGGCCACAGCGAGTGCCCGTCAGGGCCGTCCCCTACGGGGCGTCCCGGCACGCCGCCGAACCCGATCGAGTACAGCTGGAACCACTCGCCCTCGCGCGGCCCCGAGGCGTAGTGCCCCGAGTACATGAAGTGCGGCGAGGACGAGAAGCCGGCCGCGTTGAGGATCTCCGGGTTGGTCTGGCCGAGAAGCCCGCCGAACAGGTCGAACACCCGGCCGATGCCGTGGTTGCGGGCGTTCAGCGCGGCGGGGTGGCGCGGCTTCCAGAACGAGTCCTCGGGGATCGTCACGTCGATCAGCGGGTAGAAGCCGTCGTTCCAGAGGATCTGCGGGTCCGCGACGGTGATCACGTAGATGCCGAAGAACATCCGGACGAGGTTCTCGTTGATGAAGTAGTTCACCGGCCCGACGGCCTGCGGGGCCGCGTGCGAGAAGTCCAGATGGATCTTCTCGCCGGTCCGGGTCAGCGAGATCTTCAGCTCGTACGGGCCGTACCCGCAGCCGTCGTCGCAGATGTAGTCGGCGAACTCCAGCGTCCGGCCCTCCTCGAAGAGGGTGGCCAGCAGCACCTTCATGGCCTGGTAGTTGCGGTCGAGCAGGGCGTCCAGTGCGGACAGGTAGGTCTCGACGCCGAACCGCGCGCACAGCTCGGAGACCCGCCGGGCCGCCGTGGTGCACGCGGCGACCAGGCCGTTGAGGTCGGCGCGGTTCCAGTCGGGCATGCGCACCTGGTTGAGGATGATGCGCAGCGCCGACTCGTTCAGCACGCCGCCCTCGTACAGCTTGAACGGCGGTACGACCACGCCCTCCTCGTAGATGGTGCGGGCGTCGGCGGGCATCGAGCTGGGCGTCTTGCCGCCCACGTCCGACATGTGGCCGAACATCGAGGACCAGCCGACCAGCCGGCCCTCGTGGAAGATCGGCACCACCAGCAGCCAGTCGTTGGCGTGGCTGATCGCCGCGCCGCACGCGTACGGGTCGGACGTCATCAGGATGTCGCCCTCGCCGATCGTCCCGTCGAAGTTCTCCAGGAAGTCGGGGACCGAGAGCCCGAACTGGCCGACGACCATCTTCCCCGCCGGATCGGCGATCAGCGGGAACTCGTCGTGCTGCTCGCGGATGCCCGGCGACAGCGCGGTGCGGAACAGCACCTCGTCCATCTCGTGCCGGGCGTTGCGCAGCGCGTTCTCGATGATGTCCAGGGTCACCGGGTCGACGTCGACCCGTCCGACCGGTGCGGTCTCGGTCTGCAGGATCTCGGCCATCAGCCCTCCTCGTTCAGCGGACGGATCAGCAGGCTGCCGCTGGGGTGCACGGTCGCGGCGTGCCCGGCCAGCACGAGCGTGGTGGAGTCCATCTCGACCACCACGGCCGGCCCGGCCACGACGTCACCGGAGAGCAGCTTGGAACGGTCGTAGATGCGGGCGGACGTCGTCGCGCCGTCCATCCACACCTCGGTCTCGCGGATCAGGGCGGCGGACGGGTCGCCCGTCCCCTCCGGCAGGACGCGCCAGGCGACCTCCGGGCGCGGCCCGCTCACCGTGACCCGCAGGTTGATCACCTCGCGCTCGTTGTCGAGCAGGAAGGAGAACAGCCGCTCGTGCTCGGCGTCGAAGGCGGCGCCGAGCTCGGCCAGCAGGTCGCCGTCGACGGTCGCGCGGTCCACCTCGACCGGGATCTCGAAGCCCTGCCCGTGGTAGCGCAGGTCGATCTGGTACGTCGCGGTCTGGCTCTCGCGCGGCACGCCCTCCGCCTCCAGCCGCGCGGCGGCGGCGTCGGCCAGCTCGGCGAGCGCGGTTCGCAGTTCGTCGTCGTCGAGGGTGGAGAAGCGGCGCACCATCGTGCGGGCGCTCTCGTCGCGGGGGCAGGTGGTCGCGTCCCCGTAGGCGCACAGGACGCCCGGCGACGGCGGCACGATCACCGGCCAGGAGCCGGTCAGCCGGCCGAGCGCGTTGGCGTGCAGCGGGCCGGCGCCGCCGAACGACATCAGCGCGAAGTCGCGGGGGTCGTAGCCCTGCCGGACGCTGATCAGGCGGAGCGCGCCGAGCATGTTCTCGTTGACGATGTCGATCACGCCGGCCGCCGCCGCCTCGACGCTCGGCAGCCCCATCGCGTCGGCGATGGAGCGCAGCGCCTTGCGGGCGGCCTCGGCGTCCAGCGCGATCTCCCCGCCGGCGAGCCGCGTCGGCAGGTAGCCGAGCACGACGTTGGCGTCGGTGACCGTCGGCTCGGTGCCGCCCGACCCGTAGGCCGCCGGGCCCGGGTCGGCGCCCGCGGACTGGGGGCCGACCCGCAGGGCCTTGGTCAGCTCGGGGACGTGCGCGATCGAGCCTCCTCCGGCGCCGACCGTGCGGACGTCCACGCTGGTGGCGCGGACGGTGAGGTCGCCGACGGTGGTCTCCCGGCCGATCCGGGGACGCCCGCCGAGCACCAGCGCCACGTCCGTGGACGTGCCGCCCATGTCGAAGGTGAGGAAGTCGGGGAACCCGGCCTGCTCGGCGAACCAGACCGCCCCCGTCACCCCGCCGGCCGGGCCGGACAGCAGCAGCGACACCGGGTCCTCGGCCGCCTTGGCGGCCTTGGTCAGCCCGCCGTCGCTGCGCAGCACCGACAGCGGCGCCTCGATCCCGCTTCCGCTCAGGGACCGGTCCAGGTTGCGTACATAGCGGGACACCTCGGGCTGGACGTAGCTGTTCGCCACGGTGGTGACGGTGCGCTCGTACTCCCGCATCTCCGGCAGGACGTGGCTGGACAGCGACACCGGCACTCCGGGCAGCTCCTCGCCGGCCAGCTCCGCCACCCGCCGCTCGTGCTCGTCGTTGGCGTAGGAGTTGATCAGCGAGACCGTCAGCGCCTCGATGCCGGCCCCGCGGAGCCGCCGCAGCTCCGCACGCGCGCGCTCCTCGTCCAGCGGGGCGACGACCGTGCCGTCCGCGGCGATCCGGCCCGGGATCTCCACGGTGTGCTCCAGCCGGGCCAGCGGCTCCGGCTTCGGCCAGATGATCCAGCCGGCGAGACCGCCGGGGACGAACGACCGGCCGATCTGCAGGACCTGCCGGAACCCCTCGGTCGTCACCAGCCCGACCCGCGCGCCCCGGCCCTGGAGGATCGCGTTGGTCGCCACGGTGGTGCCGTGCAGGACGTGCGCCACCTCGCTCATCTCGATGCCGGCGTCGCGGCACACCTTGCGGATGCCGTTGAGCACGCCCTCCGACTGGTCCGCCGGAGTGGAGGCCGTCTTGGCGCGGTGGCTGACGCCGGTCTGCTCGTCGACGAGCAGCACGTCGGTGAACGTGCCGCCCACATCGACGCCCAGTCGATAACCCATCTGCTCTCCCGGTGCTGTGCTCAGATGACGCCGCGCTCGGACAGCGCGGCGATCTCGTCTTCTCGAAGGTCCAGGAGGCCGCCGTAGACCTCCCGGTTGTGCTCGCCGAGCTCGGGGCCGGGCCGCCGCACCGACCCCGGGGTCTCGCTGAGCCTGGGGAACGCGTTGTGCATCGGGAGCTCGCCGAAGTCCGGGTGGACCAGGCGCACGATCGCCTCGCGGGCGGCGAAGTGGGGATCGTCGAACATGTCCTTGGCGGTGTAGATCCGGCCGGCCGGGACGCCGCCGGCGTGCAGCCGCTCCAGCAGGTCCCCGGTCTCGATCCGGGCCGACCAGGCCGAGATGATCTCGTCCAGCTCGGCCATGTGCCGGCCCCGGTCGGCGTGCCCGGCGAACCGCGGGTCGGCGCTCAGCTCGGGCCGGCCCATCGTCTTGGCGAGCCGTCCGAACACGGTGTCCTGGTTGGCGGCGATGAGGATCATCTCGCCCGACGCGGTCGGGTAGACGTTGCTGGGGGAGACGTTGGGCAGCACCGAACCGGTCCGCTCGCGCTGGTACCCGGCGACCGCCCACTCCGGCAGCAGCGACTCCATCATCGCCAGCACCGCCTCGTAGATCGCCGAGTCGACGACCTGGCCGCGTCCGGTGGCGGTCCGGTGGTGGACGGCGACGAGCGCGCCGATCGTGGCGAACACCGCGGCCAGGGAGTCGCCGAGCGAGATCCCGGCGCGGGCGGGCGCGCCGCCGGGATCGCCGGTCACGTAGCGGATGCCGCCCATCGCCTCGCCGATCGACCCGTACCCCGCCCGGGGCGCGTAGGGGCCGGTCTGCCCGAACCCGGACACGCGGACCAGGATCAGGCCGGGGTTCGTCTCGCGGAGGCGGTCGAAGTCCATCCCCCAGCGCTCCAGCGTGCCGGGCCGGAAGTTCTCGACCACGATGTCGGCGCGGTCGATGATCCGCCGGGCGAGGTCCTGGCCCTCGGGGGTGCGCAGGTCGCAGGTCACCGACTTCTTGTTGCGGGCGACCACGGGCCACCACAGGGACTTGCCGTGCGGCTTCTCGCGGCCCCACTGGCGCATCGGGTCGCCGGCGCCGGGCGACTCCAGCTTGATCACTTCGGCGCCGAAGTCGCCGAGCAGCTGGCCGCAGAACGGTCCGGCGAGCAGCTGCCCCATCTCCACGACGCGGAGGTCGGCGAGCGGGCCCCGGGCGTCCGGCGCGGCGCCGTCGTGCGTTGACATCTAGCCGGTCCTCGTTTCCGTGTGGTCGTTCGGGTCGTTCGGGTCGTCGGGGGTGCGGGCGGCGCGCAGCAGCACCGCCTTCGCGGCGAGCACGTGCGCCCGCATCACCGACTCGGCCCACGTGCCGTCGTGGGCGCGCAGGGCCGCGGCCAGCTCGCGGTGGTGTGCGGAGCTGCGGGCCAGGTCGGCGGGGGAGTAGCGGTGGAAGGTCCGCATGACGAGGGGGAGCTGCACCACCGCGTTGAGCATGGACACGAGCCGGCCGCTGGCCGCGGCGGCGCGGATGACGTCGTGGAACTCGGCGTTGAGCTCGGCGACGCGGTCCAGGTCCTGGCCGGCGCCCGGCTCGACGGCCTCGTCCATCAGCCGGCACAGCTCGTCCATCCGGTCCGCGTCCGAGGCGGTGACTCGGGTGGCGGCGCGCCGTGCGGCGGCGCCCTCCAGCAGCATCCGCAGGTCGTAGATCTCCTCCAGGTCCTCGGGCGTCCAGTCCGGGACCCGCGCGCCGCGGTGCGGCAGCACCTCGACCAGGCCCTCGACCTCCAGCCGCCGCAGCGCCTCCCGGACGGGCGTCCTGCTGGAGCCGGTGGCCTCGGCGAGTTCGGCCTCGCCGAGTCGTGCCCCGGGCGGGTGGACGCCGTCCAGGATGTCGGCGCGCAGCCGTGTGTAGACACGGTCCACGGCACGGACCATCCCGACCTCCTCCGGTTGATTGCATGCAACATAGACACAATGTGTCCCTTGACACAAGAGACTCCCCAGGAGAATCCTGCAGGTGACGTCAGATTGCATACAAAGGATGCTCATGGTCGAACTCATCGAGGTGGCGCCCCGGGACGGGCTGCAGAACGAGTCCGCGGTCCTCGCGACCGCCGACAAGGTGCGGCTCATCGAACGCAGCGTCGCGGCGGGGCTGCGGCGGATCGAGGCGGTCAGCTTCGTGAACCCGAAGCGGGTCCCGCAGATGGCCGACGCCGAGGCGGTGATGGAGCGGCTCCCCAGGCCGGACGGTGTCAGCTATGCGGGGCTGGTCCTCAACCGGCGCGGGCTCGACCGCGCGCTGGCCGCCGGCGTGGACGAGGTCAACGTCGTCGTGGTGGCCACCGACGAGTTCAGCCGCCGCAACCAGGGCTGCACCGTCGAGGAGGGCGTCGCCGCCTGGGCCGCCGTCGCCGCGGACGCCCGCGCCGCCGGCCTCCGCCGGACCGTGACGATCGCCGCGGCCTTCGGCTGCCCCTTCGAGGGCGAGGTCCCCGCGGACCGCGTGCTCGACCTGGTCCGGCGGGTCGCCGAAAGCGAGCCCGACGAGATCGCCGTGGCCGACACGATCGGTGTCGGCGTCCCGGCCCAGGTCCGCACGCTGCTGGCGGGCGCCGCCGAGGCCGCCCCCGGAGTCCCGCTGCGCTGCCACTTCCACAACACCCGCAACACCGGCTACGCCAACGCCCTCACGGCCCTCGACTGCGGGGTGAGCGCCCTGGACGCCAGCGCCGGCGGCTTCGGCGGCTGCCCGTTCGCCCCCGCCGCCACCGGCAACATCGCCACCGAGGACCTGCTGTACGCGCTGGACCGGTCGGGCGTCGACACCGGGGTCCGGATGGCCGCGGTCGCGGAGACGGCGGCCTGGCTCGGCGAACGCCTCGGCAAGCCCGTCCCGGCCCTGCTCGGCCGCGCCGGCCCGTTCCCCGCCCAGGGCTGAGCGCCGTTGGAGGCGGAACGTCCTCGATCTAGAAATCTACAATGTAAAGGGACGGGGTCTTTCAGTCGCGCGACGCGGTCCTGAGGGGGACCGGGAGGCGGTCGCGGAGCTCCTCGACGGTGACCCCGAAGGTCTCGCGGACCGCCGCCCCGTCCGGGCCCACGTCGATGACGGCGACGTCGGTGTAGACCCTGCTGACGCAGCCGACCCCGGTCAGCGGGTAGGTGCAGGCGGGCACCAGCTTGGACCGGCCCTCCTTGTCGAAGAGCGTCATCATCACGAAGACCTGCTTGGCGCCGATGGCCAGGTCCATCGCGCCGCCGACGGCCGGGATGGCGTCGGGAGCGCCGGTGTGCCAGTTGGCGAGGTCGCCGGTGGCCGAGACCTGGAACGCGCCGAGCACGCACACGTCGAGATGGCCGCCGCGCATCATGGCGAAGGAGTCGGCGTGGTGGAAGTACGAGGCTCCGGGGAGCTCGGTCACCGGGACCTTGCCGGCGTTCGTGAGATCAGGGTCGACCTGCTCGCCGACGGCGGCGGGGCCCATGTTGAGCATGCCGTTCTCGGTGTGCAGCACGATGCCCGAGCCGTCGGGGAGATGGTCGGCGACCTTGGTCGGCCTCCCGATGCCGAGGTTGACGTAGGAGCCGGCCGGGATGTCGCGGGCGACGACCTCCGCGAGCTCGTCCGGGGTGAGGGGACCGGTGGTGCGGGGCATGTCAGCGCGCTCCTTGGACGGTGTAGTGCCGTTGCTCGACGCGCACTACGCGGTCGACGTAGATGCCGGGCGTGACGACCGCCTCCGGGTCGAGGGCGCCGACCGGGACCACGTCGGACACCTGCACGATCGTGGTGGTCGCGGCCGCGGCCATGACGGGGCCGAAGTTCCGCGCGGTCTTGCGGTAGACGAGGTTGCCCATCGGATCGGCGCGGTGGGCGCTGATCAGGGCGACGTCGCCCTTGATCGGGTACTCCAGGACGTGGACGCGCCCGTCGATGGTCCGGGTCTCCTTGCCCTCGGCCAGGGAGGTGCCCGCGCCGGTCGGGCAGTAGAAGGCGCCGATGCCCGCGCCCGCCGCCCGCATCCGCTCGGCGAGGTTGCCCTGCGGCACGACCTCCAGCTCGATCTTCCCGGCCCGGTAGAGCCCGTCGAAGACGTGGGAGTCGCGCTGCCGGGGGAAGGAGCAGAGCACCTTCCGCACGCGCCCGGCCTTCAGCAGCGCGGCCAGCCCGACGTCCCCGTTGCCGGCGTTGTTGGACACGATGGTGAGGTCCGTCGCGCCCTGCCGGATCAGCCCGTCGATGAGGTCGAACGGCATTCCCGCGAAGCCGAAGCCGCCGACCAGGACGGTGCTGCCGTCCTCGATCCCGCGGACGGCCTCGTCGACGCTTTCGAGGATCTCGGTGCGGCTCATGCTCCGGCCCCCGTGCTCCCCATGGCGGTGTTCTCCAGATCCGTGTTCTCCAGCACGACGGCGAGGCCCTGCCCGACGCCGATGCAGATCGCGGCGACGCCCCAGCGCTCCCGGCGCTCGCGGAGCACCTTCGCGAGCGTGCCGAGGACGCGGGCGCCGCTCGCCCCCAGCGGGTGGCCGATCGCTATCGCGCCGCCCCGGGTGTTGACGATCTCCGGATCGATGCCCCAGGCGTCGACGCAGACGAGCGACTGCACGGCGAAGGCCTCGTTCAGCTCGACCGCGCCGACCCGGTCCCAGCCGATCCCGGCCCGGGCGAGGGCCCGTTCGGCCGCCTCGACCGGGGCGTAGCCGAAGTCCTGCGGATCGAGCGCGAACGCGCCCCGCCCGGCGATGCGGGCGAGGGGATCGAGGCCGATCCGGTCGGCCGCTTCGGCCGAGCCGAGCAGCAGGGCGGCGGCGCCGTCGTTCAGCGGGGAGGCGTTGCCGGCGGTGATGGTGCCGTCCGCGCGGAAGCTCGGCTTGAGGCCGGCCAGCTTCTCCAGGGAGGTGTCCGCGCGGATGCCCTCGTCGCGGCGCAGTTCCCCGGCGGGGACGACGAGGTCGTCGTAGAAGCCCTCGTCCCAGGCGGCCGCCGCCAGCCGGTGGGAGCGCAGGGCGAACGCGTCCTGGCGCTCGCGGCCGACGGCGTACTTCTCCCCGAGCCGCTCGTTCGCCTCGCCGAGCGAGACGGTCCACTCCTCCGGCATGCGCGGGTTCACCAGCCGCCAGCCGAGCGTGGTGGAGACCGCGGCGAGGTCCCCGGCCGGGAAGCCCCTGGCCGGCTTCGGCAGCACCCACGGCGCCCGGGTCATCGACTCGACTCCGCCGGCCACGACGATGTCGGCGTCCCCCGACTCGATCGTCCGGGAGGCGCCCATCGCCGCGTCGAGGCTGGAGCCGCACAGCCGGTTCACCGTCGTGCCCGGCACGCTCGTCGGCAGCCCGGCCAGCAGCGCGGCCATCCTGCCGACGTTGCGGTTCTCCTCTCCCGCTCCGTTCGCGTTGCCCCAGACGACTTCGCCGATCGCGGCCGGGTCCAGCCGGGGCGCCCGGTCCAGCAGCGCGGTGATCACGCCCGCCGCGAGGTCGTCCGGCCGTACACCCGCCAGGGCGCCGTTGAACCGTCCGAACGGGGTTCGTACGGCGGAGTAGAGAAAGGAGGTCATGGCTTCGAGGCTAGGTGGCCTCCCTTGATACAGTGAAGTATCAATATTCGCTCTTATTGAGACTTAATCCATATGGATCTACGCCATCTGCGGTACTTCGTCGCCGTCGCGGAGGAGCTCCACTTCGGACGCGCCGCCGAGCGGCTCGCCATGGCCCAGCCGCCGCTGTCGCAGGCGATCCGCCAACTGGAGGCCGACCTCGGCGTGGAACTGCTGCACCGGACCACGCGCCGGGTGGAGCTGACCGACGCGGGCCGCGGCTACCTGGCCCGGGCCCGGGGCATCCTCGGCGAGGTGGACGATGCGGCCCGCGAGGCCCGCCGGGTGGCGGCCGGCGCGGTCGGGCATCTCGCCATCGGCTGCGTCGGCTCGGCGACCTACAGCCTGCTGCCCGCGCTGTCCCGCGGCCTCTCCCTGGAACTGCCCGGGGTCGACTTCTCCTTCCGCGGCGAGATGCTGGTCCCGGACCAGGCCGCGGCCCTGCGGGCCGGCGCCGTCGACCTGGCGCTGCTGCGGCCGCCGATCGGCGATCTCTCGCTCACGGTCCTGCCGCTGCGCCGGGACCGGCTGGTCGTCGCCGTCCCCGGCGACCACCGCCTGGCCGGGCTGCCGGAGCTGGGGGTCGCCGACATGGCGGGCGCCGACCTCATCGTGCATTCCGCGGACCGCCGCTCGGTGATGTACGACGTCGTGCTCGGGCTCTTCCGCGAGGCCGGCGTCGAGCCCAGGATCCGCCACGAGGTCGGCGAGACCTCCACCCTGGTCACCCTCGTCGCGGGCGGCCTCGGCATTGCCGTCGTCCCGGAACCGGTGACGGCCCTGGCCCTCGAAGGGGTCGTGTTCCGGCCCCTGGTGCGCCCCGCCATGAGCGTCGACCTCGCGGTCGCCTACCGGACCGACCGCACGGAACCCCATCTGGCCCGCACCGTCTCGGTCATCCGGCGGATCGTGCAGGAGGCCGGGGACGGCGCCCCCGGGGAGGAAGGCGGCGATCCCCCCTCGGACCCGCTCGGCTGACGCGAACGCCGGGCGGGCCCGAGGCGGGCCCGCCCGGCGTCACGGGCGGTCAGTTCACCGCGTGCCGAGCAGGACGGACGACGGCACCCGCGTCGCCACCGGCGGCAGCTTCGCGCCGTTCCCGGCGGCGCTCACCTGCGTCGCCATCGCGCTCGCGTCCGCCGGCCCTCTGGTGCCGAGCGCCTGTCCGGGGTTCCCCGCGAACGGCTGGACGTCCCCGACGCACACCTTGCCCGCGGGCGGCAGCGCCACGCGGACGAGGTAGCCCTCGACCGCCTTCGTCACGCAGTCCGAGGTTCCGTAGGCGGTGTGGCCCCAGCTGTTGCTGGACAGCAGCCGGCTGTTGGGCAGCATCTTGCTGGACGAGACCGCCTCCTTGTAGTTCGTGGCGGGGTCGTAGTAGTTCCCGACGAACAGGACCGGAGCGCTCGTACGCCGGTTGAAGGGACCGGTGTAGGCGTCCTCGTCGCGGACCTTCCAGGCGTCGCCGGCGCACTGGACGCTGCCCCAGCCCCATGCGCGCCCGAAGTAGGGCGCCCGCTTGTCCGACGCGGCCGTCTGCGCGGGCCAGCTCCCCGCCTTCTTCGGGTGCAGGCCGTCGGTGCACGTGACGCCGCTGAACGCCTCAAGGTCGTTGTAGTAGGGGAAGTCCTTGGCCGAGACCTTGGCCGCGGCCTCCTTCCTCCGCTCGACCTCGGCCCGGCGCTCCGCGATGCGCTTGGCGAGGGCCTTGCGCGCCTCGGCCTTCTGCGCCGCCGTCGAGGAGGACGAGGTCGCCTTCCACAGGTCGGTGGCCATCGCGTCGATGATCTCGTAGCCGCTCGGGTCGTACAGCATGCCGAGCGCGCCGCCGACGAAGTCGGCGTAGGTGATCTTGTCGCCCTCGATGTCGGCCGGCTTGGCCTTCAGCCGCTTGGCGAGCACGTCGAAGTTCTTGACGGGATCCCCGTAGGCCGCGAACGTGCACTTGGCCTTGCCCGCCTTGCCGCAGCGGACGAGGATCTCCCTCAGCGCCTTGTAGGCGCCGTCGGCGGACCGCAGCCGGTCGTCCAGGATCTGGCCCGCGGTCTTCCGGGTGCCGACCCAGGAGACGGGGTCGATGACGCCGTCCACGGCGACGGCGCGAACCCGGTCGGGGAACATGTTCGCGTAGTACTGGCCGATCGCCGTCCCGTAGCTGAAGCCCAGGTAGGACAGCTTCTTGTCGCCGACCGCGCGGCGCAGGACGTCCATGTCGCGGGCCGCCTCGGCGGAGGACATCGCGCCCGCCAGCTTCTTCCCGGTCGTGGAGCAGCCCTTGCCGAGCGCCTTCGCCGACTTGATGTAGGCCGCCTCCTGCTTCGCCCCGACGGGGAACGCCACGTCCATCCCGGCCAAGGCGAGGCTCTGGTCCCTGGTCGACTTGAAGCACGCGACGTTGGAGCTGAACCCGATGCCGCGCGGGTCGAAGCCGACGATGTCGAAGCGGTCGAGGACGTCCTTGCCGAGGAAGTCGGGAGCCTGGTACGCGATGGCGGTGCCCTGGCCGCCGGGCCCGCCCGGGTTCACGAACAGGCTGCCGATCCGCTTCTTGGCGTTCCGCGCCTTCACCCTGAGGACGGCGACCTCGGTGGTCGCGCCCTTCGGGTCGTCGTAGTCGAGAGGCAGCCGGACGGTCGCGCATTCGGCGTAGCCGTAGCACTTGTACCAGGCGGGCTTCGGGGCGGGCACGCGGTCGACGCGCTTCTTCTCGACCGGGCTCGTCGTGTCGCCTGCCCGGACGCCGGCGGTCCCCGGCTCGGCCAGAGCGGTGACGCTTAAAGCGGGTACGAGGGCCGCCCCGGCCACGCCGACCGCGAGGATCCTTCGTCTGAGGCGCATGCGCTTCCCTTCAGGGGATCGGTGCATTCCCGCGCGGGGTGCGGATTGGTCCCCCGAATTCTCGGCCGCGGCGCTCATCCCTGTGATCCACCATCGGGCCGGACATCCGCCCCGGAAGATCACCCGGCAGACGGATTGACGCGGGCCCCTCGGCGGACGGCCCCGCCGGAAAGTGACCGTTCCATCGGGATCCCTTGAGGAGGGGCGTAGGGTGCCTCCTCCCATGGCGGGAACGAACGCGGCACAGGCACACCGGTGAACGCGACCGGCGCCGCCATTCACGGCGGCGCCGGCCGGTACACATCGGGCCACGCGCGCTGCTGCGCATCGGGCTGCGGGGGAGAGACGTCATGGCGAAGGGCTTCAAGGGCAGGATCGCCCTGGACATCCGCGATTCGGAGCCGGACTGGGAGCCGTTCCTGTCGCCGTGGGCGTCCAAGGGCTCCCCGAACGTCCTGGTGATCGTGTGGGACGACGTCGGCTACGGGACGATGGACTGCTACGGCGGCCCGGTGAAGACGCCGACGATGACCCGGATCGCGAACCTCGGCCTGCGCTACTCCAACTTCCACACCACCGCGCTGTGCTCGCCGAGCAGGGCCTCGCTGCTGAACGGCCGCAACGCGACCTCGAACGGGATGGCCACGGTCGCCGAGTTCAGCGCCGGGTTCCCCGGGATCTCCACCCGCATCCCGGTCGAGAACGGGTTCGTCTCCGAAGTCCTCGCCGAGCACGGCTACAACACCTACTGCGTCGGCAAATGGCACCTGACCCCGGGGTGGGAGACCAGCATGGCCGCCTACAAGGGCCGCTGGCCGCTCGGGTGCGGGTTCGAGCGGTTCTACGGCTTCCTCAACGGCGAGTCGAGCTCCTGGTATCCGAGCCTGGTCCACGACAACCACCAGATCGGCACGCCCGGGACGCCCGAGGAGGGCTACCACATCGCCAAGGACCTGTCCGACAAGGCCATCCAGTTCATCCGCGACGCCAAGGCGGTCCAGCCCGACAAGCCGTTCTTCATGTACCTGGCGCTCGACGCCGCCCACGCGCCGCATCACGTGTACAAGGAGTGGGCCGACCGGTACAAGGGCGTGTTCGACGAAGGGTACGAGGCGATCCGGCCCGAGATCCTGCGCCGCCAGAAGCAGATCGGCCTGCTGCCCGAGGACACCGAACTGTCCGCGATCAATCCGCACGGCGAGCCGGACGCCACCGGACCGGCCGGGCAGCCGTGGCCGCGACTCGACACCGTCCGGCCGTGGGACTCGCTGAGCGAGGGCGAGCGCCGGCTGTTCGTGCGGATGGCCGAGGTCTTCGCCGGCTACGTCTCCTACAGCGACGAGCAGCTCGGCCGGGTGATCGACTTCCTGGAGGCGGCCGGCGAGCTCGACAACACCATCATCGTGGCCGTCTCCGACAACGGCGGAAGCGGCGAGGGCGGACCGGACGGCACCTTCAACGAGTGGCGGTTCTTCAACGGCCTGCCGACCCCCGCGGAGTCGGTTCTCGAGCACATCGACGAACTCGGTACCCCTTCGTCCTACAACCACTACAACACCGGGTGGGCGTGGGCGTTCGACACCCCGTTCCCGTACTGGAAGCGCTGGGCCGGCTACGAGGGGGGCGTCGCGGACATGTGTCTGGTGGCCTGGCCCGCCAGGATCAAGGCCCGGGGCGAGGTGCGCCACCAGTACGTCCACGCCGTGGACGTGACCCCGACGCTCTACGACCTGCTGGGCATCGAACCGCCGGAAGTGCTGAAGGGCCGCCCGCAGAGCCCGATCGAGGGGCAGAGCTTCGCGGCCTCGATCACCGACCCGTCCGCACTGGGCAAGCTCACGCAGTTCTACGCGATGCTGGGGCAGCGGGCGATCTACCACGACGGGTGGCTGGCCTGCACCGTCCACCCGCCGCTGAGCGGCTGGGGCAGGTTCGAGGAGGACGTGTGGGAGATCTACGACCTCACCCGGGACCGCGCCCAGTCCAGGAACCTGGCCGACCGGGAGCCCGAGCGGCTCGAACGGCTCAAGGGCCTGTGGCACTACCACGCCGGCATCTACAACGGCCTTCCGCTGGACGACCGCACCGCACTCGAACAGACCCTGTCCGAGCGCCCGCAGGGCACCCCGGCCCGGGACCGGTACGTCTACTACCCCGACTGCGCGCCGGTGCCGGAGCAGTCCGCCGTCATGACCAACGGCCGGTCGTACACGATCGTCGCCGGGGTCGACGTCCACTCGGACGAGGTCGAGGGCGTCCTGTTCGTCCATGGCGGCGTCTCCGGCGGGCACAGCCTCTACATCAAGGACGGCCGCCTGACCTACGTCTACAACTGGGTGGGCAGCCGCCTGCAGGTCGTGACGGCCGACCTGGCCATCGAGCCGGGCAGGCACACGTTCACGGCCGAGTTCAGGGCCGAGGGCCGCAGCACCGACCCCGAGATGCCCGGCACCACCGGAGACCTCACCCTCTACGTGAACGAGCAGCGGATGGCCGGCGCCCGCCTCGTCACCCAGCCCAGCTACTTCTGCCCCGTCGGGGACGGGCTCTGCGTGGGCCGCGCCGAGGGCTCACCCGTCACCCCCGACTACCGGCCGCCGTTCCGGTTCACCGGAGGCACCATCGACCGCGTCGTCATCGACGTCTCCGGCGACCGCTTCATCGACCACGAAGCGGAAGTGCGCGGCTGGCTGATGGTCGACTGACTGCGGCCGTTCCAGCGACAATTTCCCCTGTTGCTGGGACAATGGGGTATGTCCGCCGTCAGATTACGTCTGCTCCTGGCCATGCCGCTGCTGGCCGCCGCCTGCGGACCGGCCGGGGGAGCCGACGGGGTCGAGCGCCCCGAGACCGTCGCGACGACCGGACCGGCCCCGGCCTCGCCCACGAAGTCGCCGCGCGCGTACGACCGGAAGGCCGACCCCCGGGCCGAGATCGCGGCCGCGCTCGCGGGGGCCAAGGCGGACGGACGCCCCGTACTCCTCGATTTCGGTGCGGGGTGGTGCGGCGAATGCGCGACGCTGCAGTACTTCTTCCACCTCCAGACCGTGCGGCCTCTTCTCGACCAATATCACCTGGTGAGTGTCGATGTCGGCCGGATCGACCGGCATCTGGACCTGGCCAGGAAGTACGGGGTGGACCTGAAGCGCACCGGGATCCCCGCCCTGGTCGTCCTCTCGCCCGAGGGTGAAGTGCGGACGGCCGGCAACAAGAGCCTCTATCCGGCCTCCGCCGGCGACCGGTTGCTGTCCGAGAACGTCGTCGCATTCCTCCGGCGCTGGAAGTGAGACGGGCCCTCCTGCTCGCCGCCGTACTCCTCACCGGGTGCGGGCCGGCTCAGGAGTCGGCGGCCGCCCGGTTCACGGAGGGGGAGGTGGATGTGACGATCGCAGCCTCGACGCATGCGGTGGAGGTGACCTTCCGCCCGACCCGGCCCGGTTTCCACATCTACGGCCTCGATCTGCCGTCCGGCGGGCTCGGCGTCCCGACGCGGGTGGGCGTGCGGGCGGGCCTGGAGGCCACCGGCGCACCCCGCGCCGATGAGGCGGTGCGCTGGCTGGATCTGCCGCTCCTGGACACGCGGCTCCCGGTCTACCCGGACGGACCGGTGACGATCTCGCTCCCGGTGCGCCGGACGGGTCCCGCAGCGGAGATCGTCGTCTCGTACGGCGCGTGCAGCCGCAGCGTGTGCCTCCCACCGGTGATCGACCGGGTGACGGCGGTGACGTTCGCGCAGGCCCGAGTGTTTTGATTCCGCAGCGGGGGCAGGTCCTATTCGCCACCACCGTCGACTCTGCGGGGGCGAGAGTGAGCGAGCGATCGGAAGCGGCGGCCCACGACGTCGTCGACCTGCTGCTGCGGCAGCACGCCGAGATCCGGCAGCTGTTCGACCAGGTGGAGGCCGCCGCCGGGCACGAGCGGACCGCCGCCTTCGAGCGGCTGCGCCGGCTGCTGGCCGTCCACGAGACGGCCGAGGAGGAGGTCGTGCATCCCTACGCCCGCCGCCATATCGAGGGCGGCCGGGAGGTGGTCGACGCGCGCCTGGCCGAGGAGAACCAGGCCAAGCAGCTCCTGTCGGACCTCGACTACTTCGGCCCGACCAGTCCCGACTTCCTCCAGCGGCTCGGCGACCTGCGCCTGTCCGTCATGGACCACGCCCGGCACGAGGAGGAAGCGGAGTTCCCGCAGCTCCGCGAACACGCCTCCGAGCACGACCTGCGCAGGATGGCGACCGCCGTCAAGGCCGCCGAGGCCGTGGCGCCCACCCATCCGCACGTCGGGTTCGAGTCCGCCACCGCCAACCTGGTGGCCGGACCGTTCGCGGCCGCCGCCGACCGCGCCCGCGACGCCATCCGCAAGGCCCTCAGCAGGCAGAAGGACTGACGCCCGACGTGCTCGCACACACGGCGGCTTCAACCGCGGCGTGGGGGAGTCAGGGGGCAGCCGCAGCTGCGGCGGATGATCAGCGCGGCGCGCAGGGGCCGTGTGGTGGCGCGGTCGTCGAGAAGCAGGCTCACGGCCTGGTGGGCCATCGCCTGGAGGGGCTGCTCGGTCACGGTGAGCGCCGGGGCGGTGTAGGCGGTGTCGGGGGTGCCGTCGAGGCTGACGACGGCGAGATCACCGGGGACGCGCCGTCCGGCGGCATGGGCGGCCGCGAGGACCCCGATGGCCTGCTCGTCGGTGGCGCAGACCAGCGCCGCGGGCAGGGCGCCGTCGCCGATCAAGCGCTGGACGAGGGCGGCCGCCGCGGCGCGGGTGTACTCCGACCGCAGAAGGGGGGCGGCGGTGCCCGCTCCGGCGCGTTCCCAGGCGGCGCGGCGCTCGCCGACCGGGCCGGCGTCGTCCGGCCCGGCGAGGAAGGCGATCTCGGTATGCCCGTGGGACCGGAGGTGCTCGACGGCCTCGTGCACGGCGGCGGTGTTGTCGGCGCGCACCACGGGGGCCTGCGGCTCCTGCGGCCCGTGGTGGACGTAGACGGCGCGGACCCCCGCGCGCCGGGCATGGACGGCGGCGTCGGGCCCGCCGTCGGCGGAGACGATGACGAGCCCGTCGACCTGTGCCGCGAGGAACCGGTCGACCAGATGCTCCTGGCGCTCCGGCGAGTAGCCCGCGTTCCCGGTCAGGGAGAGCTTCTCCCGCTGCCCTAGAAGGTCCTCGATGTGGCGTCCCAGCGCGGCGAAGTACGGGTTGGAGGCGTCGGCCAGCACCAGGCCGACCACGCCGCTCGTGCGGGAGCGCAGGGCCCGGGCGATGCGGTTGGGCCGGTACTCCAGATCGGCGGCGGCGGCCAGCACCCGCTCCCGGGTGGCGGGCGCGACCGGCCGGGGCCCGTTGTTCAGCACGTAGCTGACGACCGCCGTCGAGGTCCCGGCCGCCCGGGCCACGTCCGCCAGCGTCGCCGGCCTGCCTGCTGCTCGCTTCGTCATGACGCCTTGCATTCTGCCTGTCTAAACGTTTAGATACTCACTCCCGCCTCCTCCACCCGGTGATCTGGACCTCGCGATGAGCACTCATGCGGCGCCGCTACCGCGCTACGAACTCCACTGCCACCTTGACGGCTCCGTCCGCCCGTCCACCGTCGCCGACCTCGCCCGCCGGCAGGGCGTCGAACTGGACCGGCCCGTCGACGACCTCGTCATCGCCCCCGCCCACTGCCGCACCCTGACCGCCTACCTCGCCTACATCGACACCCCACTCCAAGTGCTCCAGACGCCCGAGGCTCTCACCCGCGCCGCCCGTGAACTCGTCGAGGACTGGCTCGACGACGGTGTCGTGTACGGCGAGGTCCGCTTCGCGCCGCAGCTGCACCACCGCCGGGGGATGACCCTCGACGACGCGGTCCGCGCGGTCGCCGAGGGCCTTGCCCAAGGACGCGCCGCCACCGGCGTAGGGA
Source organism: Actinomadura sp. NPDC000600 (assembly GCF_040492135.1). NCBI lineage: Bacteria > Bacillati > Actinomycetota > Actinomycetes > Streptosporangiales > Thermomonosporaceae > Actinomadura > Actinomadura sp. NPDC000600. The sequence goes on along the minus strand of NZ_JBEUPD010000052.1, from coordinate 6,080 downwards.
CGGGCCTGCTGCTGTGCTGCCTGCGCCACCAGACCCCGGACGAAAGCCTCGCCGTGGCCGAGACCGCCGTGCGCCACCGCGGCCTGGTCGCCGGTCTCGATCTCGCCGGGGACGAGACCCTCTACCCCGCCCGCTCCCACAAGGCCGCCTTCGAACTGGCCCACGCCGCCGGCCTGCCCTGCACCGTCCACGCCGGTGAGGCCGCAGGGCCGGAGAGCATGTGGGAGGCCATCGACGTCCTCGGCGCCCACCGCATCGGCCACGGGGTCCGATGCACCGCCGACACCGCACTCCGCGACCGCCTGCGCACCGACGGGATCGCCCTGGAGCTGTGCCCCACCAGCAACGTCCAGACAGGCGCCGTACCGAGTCTCCACGCCCACCCCGCGGCCCCCCTGCTGGCCGAAGGCGTGCCGGTCACCATCAGCACCGACTGCCGCACCACCTCCGCCACCACCCTCCAGCACGAGTTCGACGCCCTCCGCAGAACGGCCCGCTGGACCGCCACCGAAGAATCCCGAACCCAATCCACCGCCGCCCAAGCCGCATTCACCCGCGACGGCGCCTCGAGCGAACGTGATCGATAAAGGCGCATCACCGCTTGCGGGCACCCTTACGCGCCGGTGCGAAGACCGTGCACTTCGGAGAGGCCGACCCCATCGGTCGGAAAAGCCGGGACGGCGTCCATTGTCCTGGCTATCATGAGGGGGCGTAATCTTTGAGATACGCGGCACTACGTCGCTATGGCTCCGTGTGTCGCGACTTTCCCGCCGCTATCGACGGTATTGCTTGCGGGGGCAGAAATGATGGACGCGCCGAGGTCGATCACCATCAACGGAGATCTGGGCAGCGGTAAGAGCACCGTCGCCCGAATTCTGGCCGAGCGCCTCGGGCTGCCCACCGTCACCATGGGCGACGTCCACCGCCGGATGGCGGCCCAGCGCGGAATGACGTCCCTGCAGTTCAACCGGCAGTCGGAACGGGACCCGTCGATCGACGACCATGTGGACCGGATCCAGCGGGAGATGGCCGCCTCCGCCGAACCGGTGATCGTCGACAGCCGGTTGGGGTGGCATTTCTTCACGGACGCGTTCAAAGCGCATTTCATCGTCGATCCGAAGGTGGCCGCCCGCCGGGTGATGGGGCGGGGCGCGGGAGCCGTCGAGCGGTACGCCTCCGAGGCCGAGGCCCGGCGGCACCTCGAAGAGCGCAGTGAGAGCGAGCGGCAGCGCTTCCTGCGGCGCTACCACGTCGACAAGGCCCGCCTCCGGAACTACGACCTGGTTCTCGACACGACGGAGATCAGCCCCGAGCGGGCCGCTGACATCGTGGTGGACGCGCTGTCGAGGCAGGAGGGCGGCGGGCCGGCGCTGCTGCTGCATCCGGCCAGGCTCTATCCGACGGAACGGCACCCCGACCGCCCCGACGCGTACCTAGACCTCCCGGCGCACTCCGCCCCGGACGCGTCGGAGATCGGTGTCGGCCGCTCCGGCACCCGGTTCTTCGTCGTGCGCGGCCATCGGCATGTCGCGGCGGCCCTGGCCGGCCGGCGCCCCTTCGTCCGGGCCGAACTGGTGGCGGAAGACGGCGAGGAGCTCCCCGAGGGAACGACGGCGGAACGCTTCTTCGAGAGCCGGACCGGGCTCGAGGAGATCAGAAGCTGGCGGCGGGCCTATGCGATCGATCTGGCGTTGCCGCGCCATCTGCCCCCCGGCGCCCGCGCCCCCTGGTGACCGCCGGGGGCGCCCGCCGACCGCGGCGGCTTCCCTTCACACGGAGTGGCGCGCCGCCCAGCCGCCGCTCATGCGGGCGAAGGCCCGGTGCAGTTCCCGGCTGACGAGCCCGTCGCCCGGCAGCCGGGCCGAGGCCCAGGACAGCGACTGGATGGCCTCACCGGTCTCGCCGCGAGCCATCTGGATCCTGCCGACCGATGCCAGCAGGGCGCCGACGAGGGTTCCGGCCCGGTGCGCCTCGGCCAGGACCGCCGCTTCCGCGTAGAAGTGCTCTGCTTCGGCCGGATCACCGGCCTCGTAGGCGGCGTCGCCGAGCAGGATCCGGGCCTGGAGGCCCTGTCCCATGCCTTCGGCCAGGTCGAGCGCGGTCAGGGCGGCCTGCCGGGCCAGGCGGGTGTCGCACCGGTCGAGCGCGTGGGCCGCCGCGGCCACCCAATCCCCGGCTCGGAAGGAGGGGCTCGGCAAGGACGGCGCCCGCCGGCTCAATGCGTCGATCGGCTCGGCCAGGCGCGGCGAGGCGGTGGTGAAGAGCCCGTTCCGGGCGGGGAGCAGGACGTGCCTGTCCGTCAGTACATCCGCGACGTCCTGGGGGAGCGGGGGCGTGGTGGGCTCACGGCCCAGCGATGCCAACCGCTCCGCGATCGTCTGGGGGTCATCGGACGTGAGGGCGGCGGCCCAGGCGATGTCCTTCCAGATGCCCTCCGCGATCCAGTCGCTGACCAGGCTCCTGGTGATGCGCTCCGGTCCGAGGAACGGGGCCTCCGGCCAGGCGCGCCACAGGCCTGCCGCCACATGCTGGAGAACGGGCGGATGGACCACCCCGGCACCGTCCGAGGCGGGCTCCCCCTCTTCGGCGTGCTCTCCGGTCTCGGGCGCCGGGCCGAGGGCCCGGGCGAGCGCGTCGACGGCGGCGCGTGACAGCGATCTCCGTCGCCCGGCGGACTCCAGCGCCGCACCGACCGCGCCCGCGGCACGGGGCGCCGGCAGGCCGGTCAGCTCGAACTCCGCCGTCCCGGCGAAGGCGAACGCCTCGGCGATCTCGTTCTCATGACCGGACCGGACGCTGAAGAGCACGTGCAGCGAGGGATGGCGCCGGACCGTCTCCCGTAAATCGTCCAGCAGCGCGCGGTGGCCGTCCTGATCGCAGCCGCCGAACAGCCGCTCCGCCTGGTCGACGGCGAGGAGGACCGGGCCGGGGCGGTAGGCGAGTTCGTCGAGGTACCGGCCGACGGTGGTGTCGGCCACCGCGGTCGGCGGCATCTCCGGCAGCCAGCCGCGGAGCAGCGAGTAGGCGGGCCGCCCGCTCTCCGGCAGCGCACCGCTGGGGTGGTCCGCGTGGCGGGCCAGGCGCCCGGGAGGCAGCACGTCGTGGGCCGTCTCACGCAGTAGGGGATAGGCCCCGGCCTCCAGGAGCGACGTCTTGCCGGTGCCCGGGGCGCCGTGGAGGACCGTGACCCGGGACGTGCCCCAGAGGGCGGCCAGGCTCCGGGTCTCCTCGCTCCTCCCGTGGAAGAAGGCGGCCTCGTCAGGGCGGTAAGGGCGCGATCCGGGAAATGGCGGCTCCCGCCCCGGCGGGGATTCTCCCATACCGGTCACGACGGGGGGTCCTGTACCGGGGTGCCTGATCGGCAAGTCCGCTCTGCTCCGCCTCTAGATCTCATCACCATCCCACTCGCCGGTGGAACCGCCGAACAGCGGGTCGGGGACCCGTTTCCGTTGGCGCATGAGCCAGCCGAGCGACCTTTCGAGCTCCGATTCCGGAACATTGATCACCTCGGACAGATCGATATCCGTCAGATCAAAGATCTGACTCTCGAAACGTCGTGGTCGCGTCACCTTGGCCCCGTTCGGTCCGGCCCCTTCATCATGCACCAAAAGCGCGCCGTCCGGGAGCCCGATGGCCTCTTCTTGCCTAGAATGAGCAATATTGTCGACCTCCGGGGAGGACAAATGGCGACAGCCGAGTACGAAGGCCCCCAGATCTGGGGAGAGGTCCCCCGGCGCAACCGGTCCTTCACCGGCCGGGCGGACCTGCTCGCTCGCCTGTCGGCCGAATCCGGCCATGTGACCCTCGTCGTCCCGGATGAGGAGCCTTCGAGGGCGGTGGCGGGCGGAGCGACGGCCCTGCACGGCTTCGGCGGGGTGGGCAAGACGCAGCTGGCCGTCGAGTACGCGCACCGCCACCGGGAGCGGTTCGATCTCGTCTGGTGGATCAAGGCGGAGCAGCCCGCGCTGATCGCCGCCGCCCTGGCCGCGCTCGCCCCGCGACTCGGCCTGGAACCGGTCCCCGTCCCTTCCCCCACCGACTCCGTTCCGCCGGGCGGGCTGGTCGAGAACACGGCGCGCCAGGTCCTGGACGCGCTGAACTCCGGGAACCCGGTGTCCCGCTGGCTGCTGGTGTACGACAACGCCGTGGACCCCGAGGCCACCCTCGCCTGGACCCCGGACGGACCCGGCCAAGTGATCATCACTTCGCAGAACCTCGACTGGACGCCGGACGTCCGCTCCCTCGGGGTCCAGGTCTTCGATCCCTCGGAGAGCATCGAATTCCTGAGCAAGAGAATGCCGGACGTGGGGCCGGAAGAGGCCGAGCGCCTGGCGGCCGCGCTCGGCCATCTGCCGATCCTGCTCGAGCACGCCAGCGGGTGGAACCGTGCGACCGGCCTGTCCGTGGACGAATACCTCGACCTCTTCAACGCGAGGATGGGCGAACTGCTCCTGCAGGGCACTCCGCAGAAGGAGGCCCGGATCAACGCCTCCTGGTTCCTGGCGCTGAGCCGGCTCACCCCCGACGCCCAGCAGATCGCCAAGCTCATCGCGCATTTCGGCCCCGACCCGATATCGAGGGCGATCCTGATGGGCGGTGCGGACGCGCTGGACAGCCCGCTGAAGGAGATCCTGGCGGACCCGATGAGGTTCAACCGCGCGATACGGGACCTCAACCGGTTCTCCCTGCTCCCGGTGAACCCCATGGACCGGACTTTCGAGATGCACCGGGTGCTCCAGCACTGGATCCGGGAGACCGTCCCCCCGCAGGAGAGCCGGCGCCTGACCGAGCAGGTCCATCTCCTGCTGGCGGAGGCCGACCCGAAGAATCCCGACAACAGCGCCCTCTGGCCGTCCTACCGGCACCTGATCCCGCACATCGGGCCCACGAGGGCGGCACGGAGCACGGACCCGCGCGTCCGCTACCTGATGCGCAGCATCATCCGCTACCTGTACGAGTCGGGGCGGGCGCCGGAGGCCATCGGCCTCGCCGAGGAGTGCTACGAGCACTGGCGCGCGGCGTCCGGCCCCGGGTCGCTCGACCTGCTGGCCGTCCGGCGGCACCTGGCGTTCGCCCTGCGCGCCTTCGGCCGGTTCGCGGACGCGTCCGCGCTGAACCGGACGGTGCTGGAGGAGGCTGAGGCGCTGCCCGAGCCCTCTGACCCGGAGGAGAGGCTGCGCCTGCAGGACGAGATGTACCGGCTGGCGAACAGCCACACCATCGATCTGCGGGCGGAGGGCGACTTCGAGGGCGCCCTCTCCCTTTCCGAGCAGTCCGTCGACAGGCATCTGCTGGCCTTCGGCCCCGAAGATCCGCGGACGCTGCGCGCGCAGAACAATCTCGGCCTCGACCTCATCCTCAGTAGCCGGTACGCGGATGCCGGGGCCCTGCTGGAGCAGGTGTACACCCGCATGCGCGCACGCGAGGGCGACGGCAACGCGATGGTGCGCATCGTGCGCAACAACCAGATCAGGGCCATCCGGCTGAGCGGGGACTTCGAGAGGGCGCTGTTCATGGGGGAGGAGTTGCGCTCGATCGACGAGAGGGACCTGGGGCCCGACCATCCGATCACCCTGCGCTGCGCGAAGGACCTCGGGATCGCCATCCGGTTGACGGAGGGCGGCACGGCGGGCGCCGTGGACTTCGCTGCCGAGATCCTCGAGCGGACCTGCCGGGCGCAGGGCGAGCACCACCCCGACACGCTCGCGGCGATGCTGCTCAGCGCCAACTGCCTGCGGGAGGCGGAGCGGCTGGAGGAGGCCCTGGAACTCACGAGGACGGCGTACGAGGCCTACCCTCGCGTCTACACGGACGATCACCCCTACACCCATGCCGCGGGCTGCAACCTCGGCATTCTGCTGCGCCTCACCGGGGACGCCGGCAAGGCCCTGGAGCTCAACAAGGCCTCGGTGGACGCGCTCACCGCCAAGCTCGGCGAGACGCACCACCTCACCTTGATCAGTGCCCTCGGAAAGGCCGCGGCCCTCGCCGCGGCCGGCCGGCCGGCCGCCCGAAGAAGGCCGCGCAGCAAGCGCTCACGGAAGAACTCGCCAAGTTCGAGATCCATGGACGGCAACTCG
>NZ_JBEUPD010000051.1:0-55605 GCF_040492135.1 Actinomadura sp. NPDC000600 | reverse complement strand
GGTCTTCTTGGTCGTTGATCCATCTACCGGAGACCTCACTCATCTCCAGACACGACATGCCGACCTGGGACAAGACTTCCTAAACACGGCCTAGTACGCCACGGTGATCCGGCGCTGGACGGCGTTGCCCTTCTCCAGCTCGTCGACCAGGGCGACGGCGTAGTCCTCGGCGCTGATGCGGCTGTCGCCGCCGGCGTCGGTGAGGAGCCGGTCGCCGCCCAGCCGGAACGTGCCCGTGCGCTCGCCGGGCGCGATGACCGCGGCAGGCGAGATGAACGTCCAGTCCAGGTCGCCTGCCTCCGTCCGGATGACGCCGAGCTGCGCGGCCGCGGCGAGCGCCTCGCTCTTGTAGAGGGCGGGGAACTCGGGGGTGTCCACCAGCCGCACCCCGGGCGCGGCCTCCAGGCTTCCCGCGCCGCCGACCACGACGAGGCGGCGGACGCCGGCCCGCCGCAGGGCGTCCAGGACGCCGCGGGTGACGGCCAGCAGGGGCCCCTCGGTCTCCGAACCGTCCCGGGGCGGCGGCACGCTCAGCACGACGGCGTCGTGCCCCTCGGCCAGCCGGGCGATCGCGGCGGCGTCGCCCGCCTCGGCCCGGGCCGTCCCCTCGTTCCCGCCGCGGGTGACACCGGTGACCTCGTGACCGCGGCCGCGGGCCTCGGCGGCGATCCGCCGGCCGACCATGCCGGTCGCGCCGATCAGCAGAATCCTCATCGATGACCTCCTCGAACGTCGTCGTCGCCGCCGAAGGTATCTATCAGATACTGGTCACTTCAACGTGCCATAGGTACCCTGTGGAAACTATGAAGGGCAACGCGTTCGACCCCGACTGCCCGACCCGGCTGATCCTGGACCGGATCGGCGACAAGTGGTCGGTCCTCGTCGTGCTCAGCCTGAGCGGCGGCCCCCGCCGGTTCACCGAGCTGCGCAACCTGATCGGCGGCGTCACGCCGAAGGTCCTCACCCAGACGCTCCGCGCCATGGAACGCGACGGCCTGCTCACCCGGACCGTCTTCGCCGAGGTGCCGCCGCGCGTCGAGTACGCCCTCACGCCGCTCGGCCACTCACTCCAAAAGCCCATCGGGGCCATTACCGAATGGGCCGAGGAGAACGTCGAGGCGGTCGTCTCCGCGCGGGAGCGGAACGCCGTCTGACGGCGGAACCGGCGGGTCCCTCCGCGCATCAAAGGGACGTGACGCCCCCTTCGGCGCGTCTTCGCCGAAAACGATCAGGAGCGGATTAGAGTCCCGCCCTGAGACGGGCGGCGATACGCGCTGGAAGGCGGGGGAACGGCACATGATGGGCAAGACGCATGCCCTGAGCGGCGCGCTGGCGTGGCTGGCCGCCGTCCCGATCATCGGGCAGGAGCGGCTGCTCGGCGAGCACGCGGTGGCGCTGTCGCCGGAGCAGGTCATGGCGGGCGCCGTGGTGTGCGCCGGCGCCGCGATCCTGCCGGACATCGACCACCACAACGGCCGGATCGCCAACACCTTCGGGCCGATCACGAACCACATGTGCAAGTGGATCGGGAAGCTGTCGGGCGGGCACCGGCACGCCACCCACTCGATCCTGTTCGCGGTCGGCATCGGCTGGGCGATGGACACCCTCGCCACCCACTACATCTGGGCCTGGTGGGCCTGCCTGTTCATGATCGTGGGCCTCGGGCTGCGCGGCGTCGGGCTCGACTTCGAGGGTGCGGAGCCGCAGTCGGCGCTGGCCGACTGCGCACTGGCCCTGATCGCCGTCTGGCTCATGCGCAACATCGACATGAGCTTCGTCGGGTTCGCGGTGACGCTCGGCTGCCTGGCCCACGTCGCCGGCGACTGCCTGACACCGCGGGGCTGTCCCGTTTTCTGGCCGCTGCCGTGGCGGGTCGAACTGCCTGTCATCCCGCGGACGGACGGCAAGGTGGAGCGATGGGTGGTGATGCCGGTCCTGGTCCTCGGCATCGCGATCCTGACCGTCCGGTCCGTGCTCGGCGACATCACCGCCCAGTGGCTGACGCGGGGCTGATCATCCGAGCATGTCGGAGAAATCCTCGCAGGTCAGGACCCTCCATTCGTTCCTGGTCGAGCTCAACGTGCTCCACAGGTTGACGTTCTGGATGCCCTGGATGGTCTGCCCGGTGCACGCGATCTGGGCCATGGCCGTCCGCGACCACCTCCTCGTCCCGGTCTTCCGGTCGGCCGGCCGGACGACCAGCTGGGCACGACGGCCCACCGGGGTGGACACGTCGTCGACCGAGTACGCGTCGAGCCGTTCGTGGACCTCGGTGCGCAGCCCCATCAGCCGCTCCCGTTCGGTCGGCGGCACGGTGAGCTGCTCGATGGCCAGGTTCGCCTGGCCGGGCAGCCCGGGCCTCGTCACCGGGACCAGCTTGCCGCCCCGCCCGGGCTCGCCGCCCCGCACGAGGTAGACGGTGATCGCGGCGGCGTGCGCCTGCGCCATCGGCGGATCTCCCGCGGCGATGATCCCGGTCGGCCGGATCCCGCAGCCGGCCACGGCGGCGCAGGACGCCGCCGCCAGGAGCGCCCGCACCCGGTGCCGTCGCCTCATGGGCCCTCGCCTCCTTCTCCGTCGGGCAGCCACAGGGTGAACACGGCGCCGCCCTCCGGCCCGTTGGCCGCCTCCAGGGTGCCCCCGTGCAGCAGGGCGTTCTCCTTCGCGATCGACAGGCCGAGTCCGCTGCCCTCGCTGCGCGAGCGCGCCGCCTCCGCCTTGACGAACCGGTCGAAGACCACGGAGACCACGTCGTCGGGGAGCCCGGGGCCGTGGTCGGCGACCACGACCCGGACGCCGCCGGCCTCCGGGTCCTCGGGCCGTCCGAAGCGCAGCGAGACCGGCGGGCGCCCGTGCTTGAGGGCGTTGCCGGCGAGGTTGGCGACGATGACGTCGAACCGCCGCGGGTCCAGCCGGACGAACAGGTCCGCGGGGCCCTCCACCGCCACCTCCTCCCGCCAGCCGCGCGCGTCCAGGGTGGCCGCGACCGCGTCGGCGACGTTGACGTCGTCCAGGACGAGGGCGGCGGCGCCCGCGTCGAACCGGCTGATCTCGATCAGGTGCTCGACGAGCTGGACGAGCCGCCGCGTCTCCTCCGCGACGAGCCGGACCGCGGCCCCGTCGCCGCCCTCCTCCGCCTCCTCGGCCAGCACGCCCGTCATGGCGATCATCGAGGTCAGCGGCGTGCGCAGCTCGTGGGAGACGTCGGCGACGAACCGGCGGGACGCGGCCTCCATCGCCCGCAGCTCCGTCACCGTCCGCTCCAGCGCCTGCGCGGTCCGGTTGAAGGTGACGGCGAGGTCGGCCAGCTCGTCGCGGCCCCGCACCCGCACGCGGGTTTCCAGCCTCCCCTCGCCGAGCGCGCGGGCGGCGGCGCCGAGGCGGCGCACCGGGCGCAGCACGCCCCCGGTGGCCAGCAGCGCGAGGCCGAGCGCGGCCGCCAGCGCCGCGGCGTCCGCGATCAGCAGGGTGCGGGTGAACAGCCCCAGGTCGGCGGCCTCCCGGCGCAGGCTCGCGGTGACGAACACCATCGGCGGCGTGGTCCGCGCCGGCTCGTCCACCGTGGTCTCGTAACCGGTGACGCGGGCGCCGACGAGCAGGTAGGGATCGCTGCCGAACGCCCTGTCGTGCTTCACGACGCGCTGGAACACCACCCCCCGCATCGCGCGCCGGGCGAACTCGCGGGTGACGACGACGTTCAGGCTGCCCGGGGGCGGAAGGGAGACGCCGCCGTCCAGGCGCAACGGCACCGCCACCGCCTCGCGTCCCGGGCCCGAGCCGAGCGCGTCCTTCAGGGCCGCGGCGACCAGGGGTTCCGCGTCGGGCGGCAGGTTGGGCGGGACCTGCTGGGCGAGGGCGGTGCGGACGTCGTTGAGCACCGCGTCCTGGGCGCGCTGCAGCATCACCCGCCGCAGGAGCACGTAGGAGATGCCGGAGGCGAGCACGGACGCCAGCAGCGCGACCGCGGTGAACGCGGCCGCGAGCCGCATCCGCAGCCCGAACCGGAGGCGCCTCACGGCGCCGTGAACCGGTAGCCGAAGCCCCGGACCGTCTCGATCAGCCGCGGCTCGGCCGGCTCGTCCTCGATCTTGGCGCGGACGCGCTGCACGCAGGCGTCCACGAGCCGCGAGTCGCCCGGGTAGGTGTGCTCCCACACCTCGGCCAGCAGGTGCTGGCGGGTGAGGGCCTGGCCGGGCCGCCGCGTCAGCTCCAGCAGGAGGCGCAGCTCGGTCGGGGTGAGGCGCAGGTCGGCGCCGTCCTTGGTGACCTTCAGCGAGGTCCGGTCGATGACGAGGTCGCCGTAGACGGACCGGTCCATGCGGGTCTGGTCGGCGCGGCGCAGGACCGCGCGGATACGGGCGTCCAGGACGCGGGGCTCGACGGGCTTCACCACGTAGTCGTCGGCGCCCGCCTCCAGGCCGAGGACGACGTCGAGGTCGTCGCCCCGCGCGGTCAGCAGGATGACCGGCAGCGGGTCCTCCCGGCGGATGCGGCGGCACACCTCGATCCCGTCGATGCCGGGCAGCATCACGTCCAGGATCGCGATCTCGGGACGCCGCGCCCGCAGCGCCTCCAGCCCGTCCTCGCCGGTGGCCCGGGACGTCACCCCGTGCCCCTGGCGGGTCAGCGCCAGCTCCAGCGCCGCCCGGGCGGACGGATCATCCTCGATGAACAGAATGCTCGCCACCCGCACATTATCGGCCGCTCTCGATCATCTGGCCGCTCGTGTCACGAGATCCGGACATCACCGGCACACGATCATGACAGCCCGCCGGAACCGTGGGGCGCATGACGCTCGCCCTGCTCCCGCCCCGCCGCCAGGGTTCCCGGCCGGCCGCCGAGGCGCCGACCGCCCCGCCGGACCGCACCCGGCGGTTCCCGCGCGCGCTGCCCTGGCTCCTCACGGCCGGCGTGCTCGCCCAGGCGGCCGTCCGCCTCTGGTTCGCCTGGGCGCGGACCGGCCCGGCCGCGAACCCGGACGAGACCGGCTACCTGCTCGCCGCCCGGCTGCTGGCCGGCGGGCCGGGCGGCGACCTGTCCGGCAACACCTTCTACCAGGGCGGGTACCCCGTCGTCCTCGCCCCCGCCTTCTGGTTCTCCCACGAGCCGGCGACGGTCTACACGACCGTCATGGCGATCAACGCGGTGCTGGGCGCGCTGCTGTTCCCGCTCGGGTACGCGGCGGCGCGCCGGTTCGGGCTCGCCCGCCGGTCCGCCCTGCCGCTCGCGTTCGCGGCGGCGCTGCTGCCCGCGACGACGTTCTTCGGCGCCTTCGCGCTCGCGGACGCCGTCCTGCCGACGCTCGTCCTGGCGTGGCTGCTGGCCCTGGACCGCTTCGTCCGCGGCGGCCGCGCCCTCGACGCCGCCCTCGCGAGCCTGGTCGCGTCCTGCACGGCGGCGGTGCACACCCGCGGGTCGGTCCTCCTCGCCGTCCACTGCGCCGCCCTGCTGGTCATGGCCCTGCCCGGACGCCGGAGGGTCCGCGCCGTGCTCGCCGGGGGCGCGGTCACGGTCGCCGGGTACGCGGCGGGCGCGGCGCTGAACGCGCACATCCGCGCCGAGCTGTATCCGCGCGGCACGCGGGACCTCGCCGGGATCCTGACGTCGCGGCTGACCACGGTCCCCGGGCAGGAGTGGGCGCTGTCGGGGGCGGCCGGGCAGCTCTGGTACCTGATCGTGTCCACCTGGGGGCTGGCCGGGGCCGGGCTGGTGGCCGTCGCGGCGGTCCTCGCGCGGCGGCGCGCGCCCGCGGCGGACAGGATCATGGCGGGCGTGCTGCTCGCCGCGACCTGCGGCATCGCCTACGCCTCCTCGGCCGCGCTGCCGGACGAACACCGGGTGGGCAACTTCGCCTACGGCCGCTACCTGGCGTGCGTGGCGCTGGTCTACGCGCTCGCCGGGGCCGCCGCCCTCCTGCGCCTCGCCACCGGCAGGGCGGTCGGACTGGCGGCGGCGTGCGCGCTGCTGCTGGGCGGATCCGGGCTCTGGGTCGCCGCCTACGCAGGCGAGCGGCTCCGCACCCACGTCTTCATCGGGTTCGACTTCCCCGAGGTCACGTTCCTGACCGCCGACCGGGGCGCGCTGCACCTGCGCGAGGCGACGCTCGCCGCGCTCGCCCTGCTCTGCGGTCTGCTCGTGGCGTCCAGGCTGAACAGGACGGCCTTGACGGCCGTCGCCCTCGCCGGCGTGAACCTCGCGGCGCTGGCGTTCGTCATGGGACCGCACGCGCGCCGCGTGCCGGCCGAGCCCCCGCTCGCCGGTCCGGCGTCCGGCGGGGTCGTCACGGACGCGTCGCTCAACTGGGCCGTCAGGACCGCCCTGATGTACCCCGTGTGGTGGACGCGCCTCGGCACCTTCGACGTCCGCGCCGGACGGCCGCCCGCGCCGGGCGTGTGCACGGTCGTCGTGCCCCTCCCGGACGGGACGGCGCCGGAGGCGTCCTGGCCCGCGCACCCGGCGGGCTGGCGGCCGCACGCCGGACGGTTCTGGTCGCTGGGCTGGGTGGGCTGGCACGACCCGTCCTGCGCGGGCCCGGCTCAGTAGCGCGTCACCAGCGCGATCCGGTCGTGGTCGATCAGGAAGCCGTCCGAGACGAAGGTGACCTCGCCCCCGTACTCCAGCACCGTCTCGATGACGTGGTCGACGGCGTCGTCGACCACGTCCGCGCCCTTGAGCACGCCGGGCATGCCGTCCACCGGGATCAGCTCGCCCCCGCTGCGCACGGCGGGCGCGTAGTAGCCGCGCTCGACGACCAGGTGCTCGCCGCGCCCCTCCTCGACCAGCTCCGTCACCTCGCAGAGCCCGCCCGCGTACCGCTGGATGCTGCGCGCCGCCTCCAGCTCCGACAGCACGCCGACCTCGCGGAGGTCCTCGTAGGCGGCGAGCGCGGGCCGGGCCGCCTCGGCGAGCGCGCTCGGCGCGACGCCCTCGAAGCTGCCGTCGACGCGGCCCGCCACGGTGACGTGCGGCCCGGCGACCTCGTCGAAGAGCGCCTGGTGCCGGGTGACGCCGGCGACGATCAGCGGGCGCCGGTCCCGCGCGAGGACGCGTTCGAGCGCGGACACCACGTCCCGCATGGCCTGCCGCCGGCGCTCGCCGTCACCGCCCTGGGCGGCCCGGCGGGCCAGCCGCCCGGCGCTCGCCTCGTCGATCGGCTCCGGCTCGACGGGGAACCCGCCGCGCGCGTGCTCGACCAGCTCCGTGCCGAGCCCGCTCCAGAGCCGCGTGCAGTGGTCCGACAGGGACAGCAGCCAGTAGCGCGGCGTGCGGGTGTAGTCGGCGACGAGGTCGCGGGTGGCGAACCCGGTGTCGACGACCACCCGCTCGTCCACGGGCTGGCCGATCGTGAACGCGTGGTGCTCGCCGCGCGGGGCGGCGAAGAGCACCAGCCCGTCGGACGCGTGCCGCGGATCGACCTCGCCCGCGGCGCGCTCCAGCCCCCGGACGACATGGTCGGCGGCGTCGGGCGCCACCTTGGGGTCGTCGTGGAGCCGGCGCCGGACCTCCCCCAGCAGGTTGCGCAGCCGGATGCGGTCCTCCCGGCCTTCCCGGGCGGAGCGGTGCGTCGGCATCAGCACCGACACCGCCGGATAGGGCCTCGGCTTGCGCAGCCCGGCCAGGGTAACGGCGTCCATGATCCCCCGATCGTCGCTCTTATTCCTTTCTGTCTCTTTTGTAGCTACCTGTAGGTAAATGAGGCGTAAGCCCTGTTCGAATTGCGGGCCGAGGACCGCCCGGCGCCCGTCCGGCCGCCGAGGGGCTCAGACCCGCTCGATCACCGGGCCGAGGACGTCCATGAAGGGCGAGTGCACCGTGATGTAGGAGAACCCGTACCGCTCGCGCCGCTCCCGGAGCTGCTCGGCGATCTGCGCCTCCGTCCCGAGCAGGACGAACGGGGTGTCGAGGATCTGCTCGACCGTCATGTACGGGACGCGCTCGGCGCGCATCCGCTCGGCCTCGGCCCGCCGGTCGGGGGTCACCTGCACATGCTGGACGAGCACGTTCCACTCGATCCGCGCCGCCCGGTCCCCGGCGTGCCGGCGGGCGAAGCGGACCCGCTCCTCCGCCTCCTCGGCGGTGCCGAACCGGAACGTCCCGGGCGGTTCGCCCTTCATCTGGTACGCGCCCGCGATCCCGACGATGTCGGCGTGCCGGGCGGCCGCCCGCAGGATCGTGTCGCCGGTGCCGCCGACCAGCAGCGGCGGGCCCGACCCGCCGAACCCGGTGCGCTGCACGGGCGCCAGTTCCGCCAGCCCGAAGAACTCGGCCACCGGCCGGTGCCGCGCGTAGTCGCCCCCGCCGAACAGCCGGCCCAGCTCCTCGATCAGCCCGGTCATCCGCTCCGCGCGGGCGCCGAACGGCTCCCACGGGATCCCGGCCGCGTCGAACTCCCACTTCATGTGCCCGGCGCCGAGCCCGAGCTCCACCCGCCCCCCGGTGAGCCGGTCGGCGGTGGCGACCTCCCGGGCGAGCAGGTGCGCGTTCCAGAACCCCGCGTTCAGCACGAGCGGGCCGACGCGCAGCCGCTCGGTCGCGTCCGCGGCGGCCACCATGGTCGGGAACGGGGCCGGGGCGCCGAGGTGGTCGGGCACGAGCGCGACGTCGTAGCCGTACCGCTCGCCGCGGCGGCACCGCTCGGCGAAGTCCTCCCGGGAGACGATGTCGAAGACGTTGAACCCGAAGCGGAAGTCCCTCATGCGGTCACCCTGCCACCTCACCCGGGCGTGATGAAGCCCGTCTCGTAGGCGAAGATCACCGCCTGCGTCCGGTCGCGGGCCTGCGTCTTCGCGAGGATGTTCCCGACGTGCGTCTTCACCGTCTGCGGGCTCACGAAGAGCTCCTCGGCGATCTCCGCGTTCGAGTAGCCCTTGGCCATCAGCCGCAGCACGTCCCCCTCCCGGCCGGTCAGCCGGCCGTGCCAGTCCGCGCCCCCGGCGCCGGACGGCCCGTGCCGCCCGGCCAGCTCCCGGATCGCCGCCGGGAACAGCAGGCTGTCGCCGTGCGCGACCATCCGGATCGCCTGCAGGATCTCCTCCGGGCGCGTCCGCTTGAGCAGGAAGCCGTTGGCGCCGGCCTTCAGCGCGTCGTAGACGTACTCGTCGTTCTCGAACGTGGTGACGACGATGATCCGCGGGGGCTCCGGCACGGTGGCCAGGAGGTGCCGGGTCGCCTGGATGCCGTCGAGCCGGGGCATCCGCACGTCCATCAGGACGACGTCCGGGCGCAGCCGGCGCACCTCGCCCGGCACCTCCGACCCGTCGGAGGCCTCGCCGACGACGGCGAGATCGTCCTCGGCGTCGATGATGGCGGCCAGCCCCGCCCGGATCAGCCGCTCGTCGTCGACCAGCAGAACCTTGATCGTCATGCCCCGGACCTTAGCGGCAGGGAGACGCGCAGGCGCCAGCGGTCGCCGTCGGCCCCCGCGCACATCTCGCCGCGCAGCACGGTGACGCGCTCGCGGACGCCGCCGAGGCCGCGGCCGCCGCCGTGGCCCGCGCCCTCGCCTCGGGTCGCGCCGAGCGGATTGGTCATCTCGACCTCCAGCCGTTCTCCGTCGGTGCCGAGCCGGAGCCGCACCGGTACCTTCCCCGCGTGCCGGAGCGCGTTCGTCAGGCCCTCCTGGACGATCCGGTACGCCTCCCGCGACACCGCGGCCGGGACGTGCTCCACCTCCGGGTCCACCTCCGCGTCCAGCGCCACGCCCGCGATCCGCGTCTGCTCCAGCAGCCGGCCGAGGTCCTTCAGCGTGGCCTGCGGGGCCGGGCGGGACCGGTCGTCGCGCAGCAGGCCGAGGACGTGGTCGAGGTCCTCCAGCGCGGCCCGGGCCGACTCCTCGATCGCGGCGAGCGCCTCGCGCGCGAACCCCGGGTCGCTGTCGAGCACCCGCCCGGCCGCGCCGGCCTGGAGGGTCACCACGCTGAGCGCGTGCCCCACCGAGTCGTGCAGCTCCCTGGCCAGCCGGTTGCGCTCGGCGAGCTTGACGGCCTCGGCCCGCATGTCCGCCAGCCGCTCGGCGGCGGACGGCCCGAGGAACACCGGCGCCAGCCGGGCCAGCAGCGCGCCCGCCCCGACGATCAGCGCCAGCAGCAGGGCCAGCGACGCCACCCCGATCGGCGGCGCGGGCCACTGGTGCCAGGCGCTCTGCCATCCCCAGGACTCCAGGAACCGGGTGTCCCAGCTCACCGCCGGCGCGAGGACCATCACGACGGCGGCCGGCGGAAGGGCCAGGCTCAGCCCGCTGACCACCACTCCCGTGCCGAGGTGCAGGGTGAACCACGCGGCGGCCCGGGCGCGGCTCTCCCAGGAGACCGCCGAGCCGGGCACGAGCGCCGCGGCCGGGCCCCTGAGGAGTTCCTTGGCGAGGGAGCTCTCCAGCAGCCGCACCGTCGGCACGAGCCCGGTGACGAACGTCGCCGCGGCCGGCATGAAGACCAGCATCAGCACGGCCTTGAACAGGCCGTTGCCCATCGGCAGCAGCGGGATCAGGCTGATCGCGAGGAACCAGTACGGCATCAGCAGCGCGCCGCCCACGACGAGGTGGGACCAGCGCCGCCAGGTCACCGGCTCGATCAGCGGGCGGAGCACACGGAGCACGGCTCGATCCTCGCAGAACGGGCGGTCGGGCCCCTCCCCCGCACGGGGGAGCGCACGCTCACGCCCGGTCCTGTTGCTCCGCGGCGCCCTGCTGCTCGGCGGCGCCCTGCGGCCCGGCGGCGCGGTCGCGCTCGGCGAGCTTCGCGAGGCGGGCGTTGTAGGCGGCGAGCTCGTCGTCCTCGGGCCGCCCGCCGGCCTTCGCCGCCCGGTCGGCCTTGCGGTCCATGCGCCGCGCCTGCCGCTGGTCGTGGACGTACCACTGGAACGCCAGCACGATCAGGACGAGGAACGTCGGGACCTCGCCGAAGCCCCACGCGATGGCGCCGCCGGTGTGCTGGTCGTGCAGGATCGTGGTGCCCCACGGCGGATCGACGGAGGTGTACCAGCCGCGGGCGAGCGCCTGGCTCATGTTCATCAGGGCGATGCCGAAGAAGGCGTGGAACGGCATCGTGACGAACAGCAGCAGGAGGCGGGCGGGGTAGGGCAGCTTCCGCGGCGCCGGGTCGACGCCGAGCAGCACCCAGAAGAACAGGGAGCCGCTGGCCAGGAAGTGGACCATCATCGCGATGTGGCCGAGATGGTTGCGCATCGCGGCCTCGAACAGCGGCGTGAAGTACAGCGCGAACGTGCTCACCACGAAGACGAGCGTCGCGACCGCGGGATGGGCGACGACCGCGAGGTACCGGCTGTGCAGCACGGCGGTCAGCCACTCGCGCGGCCCGCGGTCGCCGCGCAGCCGGGCGGGCTTGAGCGCCCGCAGCGCCAGCGTCACCGGTGCGCCGATGACCAGGAAGATCGGCGTCAGCATGTTGAGCACCATGTGCTGCGCCATGTGGACGCTGAACAGGATCGGCGCGTACCGGGCGATGCCGGTCTGGGTGACGGCGAGGATCGTCACGAGCCCGATGAGCCAGGAGGCGGTGCGGCCGAGGGGCCAGGAGTCGCCGCGCCGCCGCAGCCGGACCACGGCGGCGAGGTAGAGAGCGCCGAGCACGGCGACGAGGGCGGCGAAGAACAGGTCGAACTGGCCGAGCGTCAGCAGCCGCAGCGGGGTGACCTGCGGCGGCATGTCGTAGCCGAGCAGCGACTTGACCGCGGACTCCGGCTCGGCCGGCGGGGGCGGCGCGGTCCGGGCCAGCGCGACGGCGAGGCCCATGGTGGCGGCCATCACGGCCGCCTCG
This sequence comes from Actinomadura sp. NPDC000600, assembly GCF_040492135.1. Lineage (NCBI taxonomy): Bacteria > Bacillati > Actinomycetota > Actinomycetes > Streptosporangiales > Thermomonosporaceae > Actinomadura > Actinomadura sp. NPDC000600. The sequence continues at coordinate 43,831 of NZ_JBEUPD010000051.1, read as the reverse complement.
ACGGAGGCGAACCGGGCGAACGCCCCCGGCCTGCCGCCGGCCACCGCGGGCAGCGTCCGCGTCCGGTGCCACCAGCCGAACCAGCCGAGCAGGCAGAACGCGATGATCTTGCCGAGCGCGAGCCGCCCGTAGTCGGTCTCGACCATCTCCCGCGGGTCGGGCAGCCGGGCGATCACGTTCACCAGGCCGCTGGCGCCGACGATGACGTAGCACCACAGGGCCATCCGGCTGAACCGGTCGGTGACCAGCGCCAGCCGGTCGCGGCGCAGCAGCGCGTGGACGCAGGCGATCGCGAGCCCGCCGACCCACGGGGCGACCGCGGCGACGTGCAGGGCGACGCCCGTCGTCGCGGTGGAGTGGTTGGCGGCCGAGGCCGAGTGCCCGGTGAGCGGCGCGGGCAGCAGCGCGATCCCGGCCATGGCGAGCAGCCCGAACGCGGCGGCGGGCGTGGTGGTGGTGCGCGCCAGCAGCGCGACCACGACCGCGAGGAGCACCACGATCATGAGGGCGGTGCCCTGCGGCAGCGAGCCGACGTAACTGCTCAGCTCGCTGCCGGTGAGGACGTCGCCGACCGGCTGGCCCAGCACGTCCGCGACGGTGAACACCAGCGTGGCCGCCGCGGCGGCGGCCCAGGCGGCGGCGATCCAGGAGGCGGCGCCCAGGTAGCCGAGGGCGTCCTTCGACAGCCGCGGCGCGGCGCGGCCGCCCTCGACGGGCAGGAACGCGGCCGCGGCCAGCAGGGCGCCGACGGTCAGCGCGGACAGCAGGTCCATCGCCATCCGGGAGACCGGCAGCCCCCACCGGGTGAGCGCGCCCGCGTCGCCGAGGCCGGGGATGACCTTCTCGGTGACCGAGCCGCCGAGGACGAGCCCGGCCACCAGCAGGACGGCGGACGCGGCCAGGGCGGCCGCCCCCGCCCGCCAGACGGCCAGGCTGCCCTTACTCACCGCCGGTTGCCGCCTGGTGCTTGCGCTTGGCGCGGAACACGATGAGCACCCCGATGCCGACGCCCACGAGCAGGCCCGCGATGATCAGCACCCACAGGAGCATCCCGGAGCCGGAGTCCTTCTCGGCGGCCTGCTCCTGGTCGATCTTGAGCGGCTGCTCGTCGGTGTTGGCGGCCGGGCCCGTCTGCTCCTCGGCGCCGACCCCGCCCGCCGACGGCCCGGGCGAGGCGGCCGCCCCGCCGCCGCCGGTGACGCTGAACGCCAGGTCGTCGCCCTCGATCGGGTGCCCGTCCTCGCCCACGACCCGGTAGGCGACCGTGTAGGAGCCGGCGGGCAGCGGGCCGGTCAGCTTCTGCGTGACCTTGGTCCCGGCGCGCTCGGCCGCGCCCGCCTGGAACTCCTTCTTCTGCCCGTCGCTGACGACGACCTTCGCCACGCTGATCTTGTCGCTGAAGACCAGCGTGACCTCGGTGACCGAGTCCGCCGCCTTGCCCTTCTCGGGCGTGCTGCCGACCAGCTTCGTGTGCGCCAGCGCGGGCGGCGCGCTGAGGGCGCCGAAGGCGAGGGCGGCGGCGGCGATCAGGCCGAGGCGGCGCAGGGGGCGGCGGGACGTGAACATGTTCATGGATGGCCGGGTTCTCTAGTGAGTCGAAGGGCTCCGTCTACCCTACTGAGCCCGCCACCATGGCACGTCCCGGGTCGCGCGATGGCGCGATCGGGGAGAACGGCACCGATCGGTTACCCGCAGTCGCAGCAGTCGCAATCGCAGCAGTCGCAGTCACAGCAGTCGCAGCAGCCGGAGCAGTCGCAGCCGGAGCAGTCGCAGCCGTCGGCGTGCCGGCTGCACCAGCAGCGGTCGCAGAACGATTCGCCGTGGTGCTCGCTCCACTCGGGCTGGAAGATCCCGCAGGTCGCGCAGACCAGCGCCCCGGTGAAGCACGGGATCGGCAGCCCGGGCCGCGGGGGGCGCGGCCCCTTCGACAGGTCGACGGGGGCGGCGAAGGCGCGCTCGACCGAGCGGCCCGCCTCGCGGTCCAGCAGGGCCCGGACGAGACGCGGCCGCTCCAGCTCCAGGTCGGCGAGCGCGAGCCGCAGGCCGTGCAGCGCGTCGTCGGCGTGCCGGCGGGCCTCCTCGGGGGTGGTGCCGGTGGCGAGGAGCGGGTTGTACGCGCCCGCCTCCTCGTCGGCGGCGAGGTCCTCGACGGCGTCGATCAGGTGCGCCAGGCGCCCGAAGAAGCGGCCCGCCTCGGCGAGCGTCTCGGCGTTGGCCTCCTTGCCCGCGAGGACGGCCGTGTGCGCGAACACGGCGGCGACGGCGGTCTCGGTGGGCTCGGTCAGGTCGAGCAGCCCGAGGCCGGGCGCCGCCTCCAGGACCGGCTGCCGGGCGACGGCGTCGCGCAGCACCGCCGGGTCGAACCCGACGGCGGCGCCCGTGCGCCCGCCTGCGGCGTCCCACCTGTCGGCCATCCGCCCGGCCGCGGCGGCGACGAGCCGCCGCGCGTAGGGCCCGTCGCCGTCGGCCACGTGGTCGCGGGTCTTGCCCGCGGCGAGCAGGAGGGACGCGGCCGCGGCGAGTTGCGCGCCCTGCGCCCGCGCGGTGACGACCTCGGCGGTCTTCATCCCCCGCAGCGCGCACGGCCCCGCCTTGCGGCGCGGCGACAGCTCCGGGGACTGCGCCTCCACCAGCACCGAGACGAGCAGCCCGTCGTAGTTGGTGACGAGCCGCGCGGCCTGGCCGTGCTCGGCCCGCAGCGTCAGGCACAGCCCGCACAGGTGGGCCATCCAGTCCTTGAACAGCGACCCGCACAGCACATGACGGCACGGACGTACAACACCGAACACGAGCAACTCCCCCATCTCAGGCCAACCGCAGCATTATTCATTGACGCGGCGGCGCCCTGGACGGTTCGGTTACACCCCGACGCAGGTCAGGGCGCGGCGGTAGGCGGCCATGCGGGGCTCGTCGGACGTCCCCGTCCCGGCCAGCACCTCGGCGAGGTCGAACCACGCCTGCGCGGCCTCCCGGGAGGACTCCATCTCCTCCAGGCAGGTCGCGGCCCGGGTCAGCACCTCGACCGCGCGGTCGTGCCGGCCGAGCCGCACCGACGCCTCGCCGAGCACGGTCAGCGCCCCCGCGGTGGCGCGGCGCGGGGCGTCACCGAGCAGGTCGAGGGCCTCCTCGGCGAGGGCCACCGCCTCGGCGGGGCGGCCGAGCGCGGTCTCGGCGCGGGCCAGCTCGGTCAGGCACCAGGCGACGTCGATCTCGCCGGACGAGCTGGCGCTGATCTCCTCGCGCACCCGGGCGAGCAGCTCGCGGGCGCGGGCGGCCTGGTCGGGCTTGGCCCGCAGCAGCAGTCCGGCGTAGATCACGCGGAGCCGGTTGAGGTTGCGGGGGTCCTCGCCGTCGCCGGCCAGCATGAGCGCCCGCTCGGCGAGCGCGACGCCCTCGTCGTACTCGCCGCGGATCTCCGCGACGTAGGCGGCCTCCCAGTAGGCGACCATCCGGGCACGGGGGCTGCCGATGCGCTCGGCCCGCTCGACGAGCTGGGCGGCGAGCTGGCGGGCCCGGACGAGGTCGCCCCGCTCGATGAACGCCGACAGCAGCGCCGCGCCGAGGTCCACGGCGGCGTCGGTGGAGTCGGCGCCGGTGGCGATCAGGTGCCGCAGCGCGGTCTCGGCGGCCTCCACGCCCGCGCTGATGTCGCCGCGCTCGCGCAGGCAGCGGCTCAGCGCGACGTGCACCTTCGCCCAGTGGTCGAGGTCGGCCTCGGCCGAGGCCTGCTCGGTCAGCGCCTTCAGCTCGGCGATCGCGGCCTCCAGCTCGCCGGCGGCCTCCAGCGCGAGGGCGTGGCCCCAGCGCGCCTGGTGCAGCATCTCGGGCAGCGCGACCGCGTCGGCGCTGCCGAGCACCTCGGCGTAGCGGGCCCGCGCCTCCGCCGCCGCGCCGTTGCTGAGCGCGATCTCGGCGTAGTCGAGGGTGACGCGCAGCTCGTCCACGACGTCCTCGCTGACGCCGCTGACGAGGTAGGTCGCCGAGCAGTTCAGCTTCGCCGCCAGCAGCTCGACGACGCTCGGGGCCGGCACCCGCTTGTCGCTCTCGATCAGCGAGATGTAGCTGTCGGACAGCTCGGGGAAGGCGAGCTGCGCCTGGCTCACGCCCTGCCGGATCCGCAGGGCGCGGATGCGCTGCCCCAGTGTCTCCCGATCCATCGTGTGACCACCGCCTACAAGGTGCTCGCCGCGCGCAGGGCGAGGAAGAAGTCGACTCGGTCCTCAAGTCTGCCGAGATCCCGTCCGGTCAGGTCCTCGATTCGCCGGATTCGGTACCGAAGCGTGTTCACATGGACGTGCAATCGCGCCGCGGTGCGGCTCCAGGACCCCGAGCAGGACAGGAAGACCTCCAGCGTGTGCACGAGATCGGCCTGCCTGGTGCTGTCGTACTCCTCCAGCGGGCCGAGCATCCGCGCGCGGAATGACGACCGCGTCCGCTCGGGGACGGACGCGAGCAGCCACGCGTAGGAGTCCAGGGCCGTCGCCCCGGCGGAGTCTCGCATTCGCACCAGGGCAGGCTATAGGGGACGCATCGCCCCCGTCACGCTGCGGAGGGCGGGAATCACGTCCCGACACCTCCTTCCCGGGGGGAGCCGGTGGCCACACCCCCGCCCGGTAGGGCTACCCTGTGCTCGCCGTTTCCGAAGACAATGCTGCTGAAAGCGGAGCGCCCGTCATGTCCAAGACCAAAGCCGGACCGACCGACGATTCACCGCCGGCGGGCGGGCGCGGGCCGCTGGAGCGGCTGTTCGACCTCACCGCGCGCGGCACCACCGTCCCGCGCGAGCTGCGCGGCGGCGTCACCACGTTCTTCGCGATGGCCTACATCATCCTGCTGAACCCGCTCATCCTCGGCGGGGCGAAGGACGTCACCGGGGCGACCCTGTCGATCCCGCAGCTGACCACGATGACGGCGCTGTCCGCCGCGGTCACCACCGTGATCATGGGGCTGGTCGGCAACGCCCCGCTGGCGCTCGCCGCGGGCCTCGGCATCAACGCGGTCGTGGCGTTCCAGGCGGCCCCGGTGATGACCTGGCCGCAGGCGATGGGCCTCGTGGTGATCGAGGGCGCGGTCATCGTGCTGCTGGCGGTCACCGGCATCCGCGAGCGGATCATGAACGCGATCCCGCTGGCGCTCAAGCACGCGATCGCGGTCGGGATCGGCGCGTTCATCGCGCTGGTTGGCCTCTACGACGCCGGGTTCGTCACCTCCAGCGCCACCAGCCCGCCGCTGTCCCTCGGCACCGGCGGCCGCCTGGAGACCTGGCCGACGCTGGTGTTCGCGGCGACCCTGCTGCTGATGATCGTGCTGTACGTGCGGCGGGTGCCCGGCGCCATCCTGATCAGCATCATCGCCGGGACCGTCGGGGCCGTGCTCATCCAGGAGAACGCCACCGTCAAGCAGGGCGGCTGGGGCGTGGTCACCCCGGACATGCCCGACAAGCTGTTCGCCGCCCCCGACTTCGGGCTGTTCGGCGAGATCTCCCTGTTCGGCGGGTTCGGCCGGGCCGGGGTCATCACCGCGCTGGTCGTGCTCTTCACGCTGGTGCTGTCCGGGTTCTTCGACGCGATGGGCACGATCCTCGGCATCAGCGACGAGGCGGGCCTGGTGAGCGAGAAGGGCGAGGTGCCGCGCCTCGGCCGGATCCTGTCGGTGGACGGCTTGTCCGCCGCGTTCGGCGGCCTCACCAGCTCGTCCGCGAACACCGTGTTCGTCGAGTCGGCCGCGGGCGTCGGCGAGGGCGCGCGCACGGGCCTGGCCAACATCGCCACGGGCGCGCTGTTCGCGGTGACGCTGTTCCTCACCCCGCTGGCGGCGACCGTCCCGGCGCAGGCCGCGGCGCCCGCCCTGGTGGTCGTCGGCGCGCTGATGATGACGCAGGTCTCCAAGGTCGACTGGAACGACCTGGAGATCACGATCCCGGCGTTCCTCACCATCGTGCTGATGCCCTTCACGTTCTCGATCACCACCGGCCTCGGCATGGGCATCGTCGGCTACGCGGTCATCAAGGTCACCCGCGGGAAGGCCCGCGAGGTCTCCCCCGCGCTCTGGATCGTGGCCGCCCTTTTCGTGGTCTTCTTCGCCATCCATCCGATCGAGGAGTGGCTCGGCGTCACCTGATCCCGCCGGATCGTCCGCGCACGATCCGCCCCGGCCGGGGAAACACCGGACGCACGGTGACCGCTCCGCGACAGAACTCGCCCGTTTGGAAGTCTCAGGGGCGGTTGCGGGTGTCAAATAGTGCCGTCATGGCGTAAGCAGAAGGTAGGGCTTTACCCCCCGGCGTGAAAGGCGTGGCTGTGGTGTCCGCGGACTCTCCCTCCCACCCGTCCCCGCCAGGTCACGTCCTGCTGGCGCCTGACAGGTTCCCGGGAGCGCTGACCGCGGCGCGGGCGGCCCGGCATCTCGCCGCCGGGCTGCGCCGCGCGCGGCCCGGCGTCGCGCTCGTGGAGCTGCCCGTGGCCGACGGCGGCGACGGCACCGTCGAGGCCGCGGTGGCGGCCGGATGGCGGCGGGTCGAGGTCGAGGTGTGCGGGCCGACCGGCCGGCCGGTGACGGCGCGGCTGGCGCTGAACGGCGACAGCGCGGTGGTCGAGCTGGCGGAGGCGTCCGGGCTGCGGCGGCTGCCCGGCGGCAGGCCGCGCCCGCTCACCGCCTCCAGCCTCGGGACGGGGCAGCTGCTCGCGCACGCCGTGCGGCTCGGCGCGCGGCGGATCGTCCTCGGCCTCGGCGGCGGCGCCTGCACCGACGGCGGCGCGGGCCTCGTCCAGGGCCTCGGCGGGCGCCTGCTGGACGCGCTCGGCAGGGACCTGCCGCCCGGCGGGGCGGCGCTGCGCTCGCTGCACGCCCTCGACCTGCGCGGCCTGCTCGACATGTCGGGCGTCGAGGTGGTCGTGGCGGGCGAGCCCGCCGGGCCGCTGCTCGGCCGCACCGGCGCCGCCGCCGTGGACGGGCCGCGCCGCGGCGCGAACCGCGACGAGGTGCGCCTGCTGGACCTGGGCCTGCGCCGCTGGGCCGACCTGGCCGAGGCGGCGGCCCGCAGGGCGGCCCGCGACCTGCCCGGCGCCGGGACGGCGGGCGGCGTCGGGTTCGCCGCCCTCACCTTCCTCGGCGCGACGATCGAGCCCGGTCCGGCCCTGATGCTCGACCTGCTGGGATTCGCCGAGAAGGCCCGCGGCGCCCGGCTGGTCGTCACCGGGGAGGGCGTGCTCGACGCCCGGTCGCTGCGCGGCGGCGCGCCGGTCCACGTCGCCCGCGCCGCCGCCCGCGCGGGCGCGCCGGTCGTCGCGGTGGCCGGCCGCCGGAGCCTCACCGGCGAGCAGCTCCGCAAGGCCCGGATCCAGGCGGCGTACGCGCTGGCCGACATCGAGCCCGACGACGAGCGCCGCGTGCGCCGCGCGGGCCCGCTGCTGGAGCAGCTGACGGTCGCGATCGCCGACGAGTGGCTCCCCCCGGCCCCGGCCTAGTTCGGAGCGCTCCAACGGCCGCGCTCCTCGGCCTCCGCGGACCGCTCTTTACACCATGTCGTCGAAAGGGTCGATGCCTTGACAGGCTGTGCATAGCCCGGGGTCGGCTCCGCGCCGCACGCTGGAGGCGTACGTCCTGGTCAGCGTTGACGGAGGAGCCCCCCGGTGAAGATCGGTATCCCACGAGAGATCAAGAACCACGAGTACCGGGTGGCGATCACCCCCGCGGGCGTGCACGAGCTCACGCGGCGCGGCCACGAGGTGTTCGTGGAGCGGGGCGCGGGGACCGGCTCGGCGATCCCCGACGACGACTTCGCGGCCGCCGGCGCCAAGATCCTCGACGGCCCGGACGAGGTCTGGGCCGAGGGCGAGCTGGTCCTCAAGGTGAAGGAGCCGATCGCGCCCGAGTACCACCGGATGCGCGAGGGGCAGGTCCTGTTCACCTACCTGCACCTGGCCGCCTCGCGGGAGTGCACCGACGCGCTCCTGGCGGCCGGCTCCACCGCGATCGCGTACGAGACCGTGCAGCTCCCGAACGGCTCGCTGCCGCTGCTCGCCCCCATGTCCGAGGTCGCCGGACGGCTCGCCCCGCAGGTCGGCGCCTACAACCTGATGGCGTCCAACGGGGGCCGCGGAGTCCTGCCCGGCGGCGTGCCCGGCGTCGCGCCCGCCAAGGTCGTCGTCATCGGCGGCGGCGTGTCCGGCCTCAACGCCGCGCAGATCGCCGTCGGCATGGGCGCGGACGTCACCGTCCTGGACGTCGACGTGGACCGGCTGCGCGAGATCGACGCCGTCTACCAGGGCCGCCTCCGCACCCTCGTGTCCAGCGCCTACACGATCGAGCAGGAGGCCCGCGCCGCCGACCTGGTGGTCGGCGCCGTCCTCATCCCCGGCGCCCGCGCGCCCAAGCTGATCTCCAACGAGCTGGTGGCCGGCATGAAGGCCGGTTCGGTGCTGGTGGACATCGCGATCGACCAGGGCGGCTGCTTCGAGGACTCCCGGCCCACCACGCACGCCGACCCCACCTACAAGGTGCACGGATCGACGTTCTACTGCGTCGCGAACATGCCCGGCTCCGTCCCCAACACCTCCACCTACGCCCTGACCGGCGTGACGCTCCCCTACGCCGTCCAGATCGCCGACAAGGGCTGGCGCGAGGCCCTGCGCGCCGACGCCGCCCTGGCCCTCGGCCTCAACACCCACGCCGGCGCGCTCGTCTACGACCACGTCGCCGAGGCCCACGGCCTCCCCCACACGCCCCTCGCCGAGGTCCTCGCCTGACGGACTCACCCGCCCTCTCACCCGTTCCGGGGGTTCTTCGAATGGCAAGCGCCGGGTAGACAGGCGGTCATGGGCGAACTGATCCTGGTGCGGCACGGGGAGACCGAGTGGAGCCGGGCGCGGCGGCACACCGGGCGGACGGACGTGCCGCTGACCGCGCTGGGCGAGAAGCAGGCCGGCGCGCTGCGCGGCGCGCTGGCCGGGCGGACCATCACGCGCACGCTGGTCAGCCCCGCGGAGCGGGCACGGCGGACGGCCGAGCTCGCGGGCCTGCCGGCGGACGATGCAGACCCCGACCTGTGGGAGTGGGACTACGGCGGCTACGAGGGCGTCAGCTCCCAGGAGATCCGCAAGGAGCGCCCCGGCTGGTACCTGTGGGACGACGGCGTGGTTCCGGGCGACGCCGGCCATCCGGGTGAGACGGTGGGGCAGGTCGGCGCGCGGGCGGACGCCGTCCTCGCGCGGACGCGGCCGCTGCTCGCGGACGGCGACGTCGCGCTGGTCGCGCACGGGCACGTCCTGCGGGTGCTGACGGCGCGGTGGCTCGGACTGGAGCCCGCGCTGGGGCGGCTGTTCGCCCTCGACACCGGGACCGTCTCGGCGCTGGGCACCGAGCACGACCGGCCGGTCATCAGCGCGTGGAACGTGCCTGCACCGTGAGCGCGACGTCCAGCGCATAAGGTACCTGTTGGGGGATGTCCCCCAGGGGTACCCGGGCGTGCGCCCCCGGAAGGATTGCGAGGACGGAGATGGCGACCAGCGAGACCCCCACCCGCGGGTACACCGCCACCAAGGACCAGTTGCAGACGCGGCTGGCCCGGATCGAGGGCCAGGTGCGCGGCATCGACCGGATGGTCGAGGAGGACCGCTACTGCATCGACATCCTCACGCAGATCAGCGCCGTCCAGGCGGCGCTGGACAAGGTGGCGCTCGGCCTGCTGGACGGGCACGTCCGGCACTGCGTGGCCGAGGGCGCCGAGGAGGGCAAGGGCGACGCGATGTCGACCGAGCTGATGGCGGCCGTCGGGCGGCTCATGCGCCGCGGCTGAGCGACCCGCCGGGAGCGGCGGCCGACGACTGACGGACCTCGGGGCGTTTCGCGCCCAGACCGACGGAAACGGGGCAACCGGAACCCGACGCGAGGAGGCCGACCATGGCCGAGAGCCCTTCCACGGGGGTGGCGCCGCCGGGAGGCGCCGCGGGCGGCGAACGCCTCGACCGGCCGACGATCGTCCTCGGCCTGGTCATCGTGTCGGGGACCCTCATGGCGATCCTCGACACCACGATCGTCAACGTCGCGCTGGAGACGCTCGGGCGCGACTTCTCCACCGGCCTGTCGACGATCCAGTGGGTGATCACCGGCTACATGCTGGCGATGGGCACCGTCATCCCGCTCACCGGCTGGGCCGTCGACCGGTTCGGCGGGCGCCGCGTGTGGATGACCTCCATCGTGCTCTTCGTCCTCGGGTCGGTGCTGTCGGGCGCGGCCTGGGACATCGGATCGCTGATCGTCTTCCGGGTCGTGCAGGGGCTCGGCGGCGGCATGCTCATGCCGACCGGCATGGCCATCCTGACGATGGCGGCCGGGCCGCGCCGGATGGGCCGCGTCATGAGCATCGTCGGCGTCCCGATGCTGCTCGGGCCCGTGCTCGGCCCCGTGCTCGGCGGCTGGCTGGTCCAGGACGTCGACTGGCGCTGGATCTTCTTCGTCAACCTGCCCGTCGGCGCGCTCGCCCTCGCGCTCGCCTGGTGGAAGGTGCCGCACGACCACGGGGCGCACACGGCGCCCGGGCTCGACCTGCGCGGCCTGGCCCTGCTGCCGCCCGGGTTCGTCCTGCTCATCTACGGCCTGTCCACGGCGAGCAGCGGCGGCGGCTTCGGGCGGCCGGCCACGATCGCCTGGCTGGCCTGCGGCGCGGCCCTGGTCGGGCTGTTCGCGCTGCACAGCCTGCGCCGGCGCGAACGCGCGCTGATCGACGTGCGGCTGTTCGCCGACCGGACGTTCGCGACCGCGGCCGTCGCGGTGTTCCTCGTCGGGATCGCGCTGATGGGCTCGATGCTGCTGATCCCGCTGTACTACCAGACCGCCCGCGGGGAGGGCGCGTTCGCGGCGGGCCTGCTGCTCGCCCCGCAGGGCCTCGGCGCAGCGACCGCGATGCCGCTCGCCGGCGTGGTGACCGACAAGCTCGGCGCCGGGCGGATCGTCCCGTTCGGCATCGTCGTGCTGGTCCTCGGCACCGTCCCGTTCGCGATGGTGAGCGCGGACACCTCCTACTGGCTGCTCGGCGGCGCCCTCTACGTGCGGGGCCTCGGGCTCGGCTGCACGATGATGCCCACGATGTCGGCGGCGCTCACGACGCTGGGCCGGGCGGTGGTGCCGCGGGCGAGCAGCACGCTGAACATCATCATCCAGCTCGGCGGGTCGGTGGGCACGGCGCTGCTCGCCGTCGTCCTGTCCCGCCAGATCAGCGACCGGATCCCGCAGGCGGGCGGCGGGGGCGGCGCCGCGGGCGCCATGGGGCGGCTCCCCGAGCGGGTCCGCGAGCAGCTCGCGCCCAAGCTGGCGGCCGCGTTCGCGCACACGTTCTGGGTCGCCCTCATCCTCACCGCGCTGCTGATCCTGCCCGCGCTGCTCCTCCCCCGCCACGGCGCCCGCGACCGCGACGCGGTGCCGGACGCTCCCCCGACGGGGTGAGGCTCAGGAGGCGATCGACCAGGTGGGCAGGCCCGTCTCCTGCTCGCGCGTGAGCCGCTTGGCCCGCCGGGCGTCCGGCGAGTACCGGAACCGCTCCGGGACGACCTGCGTGGTGCGGTAGAGCCCCTTCAGCGTCACCGTCGCGGCCAGGTCCGACGTCGGCAGCCCGGGCAGCCCGTACATGCGGCGGGCCCAGCGCGGCAGCGTCGACACCACCAGCACCCCGAGGCCCGGCGCCGCGAGCTTCAGCGGCAGCAGCGGCCGCGGCACGGCCGGGCTGAACATGCGGCGGAGCCCCTCGCGCGCCTCCCGGCACGCCCAGATCCGCCGCCGCATCTCCTCGTAGTAGTCGCGCATCTCCGCGACGGTGGCCGGCACGTCCGCCGGGTCGAGGCCGACGACCGCGGCGGCGCGGCGCTGCTCGTCGACGAACGCGTCGGCGTCGCGGGCGGTCAGCGGCACCCCGGCGCGGCGCGCCACGTCCAGGTAGGAGTCGACCTCCCCCATGTGGACCCACAGCAGGTTCTCGGGGTCGTCCACCGGGAAGGCCTCGCCGGTGCGCATGTCGAGACCGGTCAGCTTGGAGTGCAGCCGGCGGACGCGGCGGCCCACCCGCTCGACCTCCTCGTGCGTCCCGTAGGTGCGGACGCGGACGAACTCGACCGTCCGGACGAGCCGCGCCCAGGCCGCGGAGGGGTCCATGAGCTCGGAGTTCTGCGCGGTCCCCCACATCGTGCGCGGGTGGAGCGCCTGGAGCAGCAGCGCCCGGATCCCGCCGACGATCAGCACGGGCTCGCCCATGACGTGCCACGTCACCGAGCCCGGCCCGAACAGCCCGTGGTCCTCGCCGGCCCCGTGGCCCGCGCCGAGCTCGTGGACTCCGCCGCCAGCCTCGGGCACCCCGTTGATCTCGTGCACCTCGACCGCCTTCCGCCGCCGCGATCGGACATTTCGCCCGTATCGCGTAATTGAAGGCTTACCCTGCCATGACGGCGGTCACACGATCAATCCTGGTCGTCCTCCGCGATCGCCTCGTCCCGCTCCCCCGGCTCGGTCTGCTCGGTGACCCAGGCGAGGTAGTCCATGCTGCCCGCCACCACCGGCGTCGCGATGATCTCCGGGGTGTCGTAGGAGTGCCCCTCGGTGATCAGGGTGGCCAGCTCGTCGAACCGGTCGGCGGAGGTCTTGAAGAGCACCAGCCACTCCTCCGCCGCCTCGATCTCGCCCTCCCACCAGTAGGTGCTGGCGATCGGGCCCACCAGCTGCGCGCAGGCCGCGAGCCGCTCGGCGACCGCCGACCGGGCCAGCTCGGCGGCCTCGGCGCGGGAGTCGGTCGCGGTCGTCACCTGCACGTATGAGTGCGCCATGGCACGACTCCTTCCCGTTCACCGCCCGGGCACGCACCCGGGTAGGCAAGTGTCAACGGGCCGGACGGACGACGAGCGCGCTGCCGCCGCCGCGCCGGGTCGGCTCGGCGACCGCCTGGACGAGGCCGGGCCGCAGGAACTCCAGCCCGGTCGCGGCGCCGATCACGCCCCGCGGCGGGCCGGGGAACAGCTCCAGCCGGTGGCCGCGGGCCGCGAGGTCGCGGCCGTACCGGTCGATGAACGCCTGCTCGGCGAAGACCTGCGGGGTGTTGCGCTGCGTCGCGCGCGGCGCGGCGAGCGCGGTCGGCAGGTCCATGCCGAGGTCGACGCGGTTCATCAGGATCTGCAGCACGGTGGTGATGATCGTCGAGCCGCCGGGCGTGCCGACCGCGAGCATCGGGCGCCCGTCCTTCAGCACGACGGTCGGCGCCATGCTGCTGCGCGGCCGCTTGTGCGGGCCGGGCAGGTTCGGGTCGGGCGCCTGGCCGGGCGCCGGCGGCTGGAAGGAGAAGTCGGTCAGCTCGTTGTTCAGCAGGAACCCGCGTCCCGGGACGGTGATGCCGCTGCCGCCGAACTGCTCGATCGACAGCGTGTAGGAGACGACGTCCCCCCACTTGTCGGCGACGACGAGGTGGGTGGTCTGCGGGCCCTCGAACGCCAGCGCCCTCGTCTGGGTGCCCGCCGGGACGCACGGGTCGTAGCGCCCGTCGGGCGAGCCGGGGGCGACCGGCGCGGGGGCCGCCTGGTCCGGCTTGATCTGGCAGGCGCGCTCGCGGGCGAACCCGGAGGAGAGCAGCTCGTCCAGCGGCACGTCCACCTTGTCGGCGTCGCCGACGTAGCGGCCGCGGTCGGCGTAGGCGAGCTTGGACGCCTCCAGGTAGTAGTGCAGGGCCGTGACCGGGTCGCGCGGGTCGAGCCGGAAGTTGCCGAGGATGTTGAGCGCCTCCCCGACCGTGGATCCGCCGGACGACGACGGCGGCATGCCGTACACGTCCGTGCCCCGGTAGGAGACGTGGGTGGGCTTGCGCGGCACCGCCCGGTACTCGGCGAGGTCGCCGCGCTCCATCAGGCCGGGGCGGACGTTGCGCTCGGCCTTCGGGTCCACCGGCGGCTTGGCGACCGTCCGGACGATCTCCTGGCCGAGCCCGCCCCCGTAGAACCAGTCCGTGCCGCGCCTCGCCAGCTGGCGGTAGGTGTCGGCGAGGTCGGGGTTGCGGAACACCGAGCCGACCTCGGGCACCTTCCCGCCGGGCAGGAACAGCTCGCGGGTCGGGACGATGTCGCGGAAGCGCGCCTCGTTCACCGCGGTCTGGTCGTGGAACTCCTGGTCGACGACGAACCCCCGGTCCGCCACCCTGATCGCCGGACGCAGCAGGGCGCCGAGGTCGCGGGTGCCGAAGCGGCGCAGCGCGAGGTCCCACTGGGCGAGGGTGCCCGGCACGCCGACGCTCAGCCCGCTGGTGACGGCCTGGTCGAACGGCAGCGGCTTGCCGGTCGCCGGGTCGACGAACGAGTCCGGCCGCATCCGCCGCGGCGCGAACTCGCGGCCGTCGAGCGTGTGGACGCGGCGCGTCCTCGCGTCGTAGTAGGTGATGTAGCCGCCGCCGCCGATGGCCGACACGTACGGCTCGGTGACCCCGAGCGTGGCGGCGGACGCGACCGCCGCGTCCATCGCGTTGCCGCCGCGCCTGAGGACCTCCAGGGCCGTCCGGCTGGCGTCGGGGTCGACGGTGGAGACCGCGCCGCCGAACCCGGTCGCGACCGCCTGCTTGGCCGGCGGCGCGGGATGTCCGGGCGCGGGCCGCGGAACCGGCGCGGCGCCCGCGGCGGCCGGGGTGGTGAGGGACGCGGCGACCGTCAGCGCGGCCAGGGCGGCGGTGACGGCCGTGCGCCGCCTCTTGCGCGCCGGCGGTGCGGGCGGACGGAGCGGGGACGATGCTCGGGAGAACGACGACGCTTGCGAGGGCGACGGGGAGCGCAACACCGGACCTCCAGACGAACGCGGCGCCCCTACGGTGCCATCGATCTTGGCCCCGCGCCACCGTCCGCGTCGGCCGACCCCGGACGCGTCCCCCGGGGTGGTCCACGCGAAGCAAAGATCATTAAGCGCTTTCCCCATTGGAAATGAGGCGTATTCGCTCGGAACGCTCCACCAGAAAGGGATTCGGCCTCCCTGTGCCGAGCGTGAGGGACCCGCTGCGGCACGTCGTCGACCTGCGGTTTGGCAGCATCCGCCAACGGCGCGAGTACAGCAATCACCCACAAAACGTTGCTATTTTGCCCATACTTGGTGAATTCTTAGGGACTTCGGCAAGCCATCACCTCGCGAACAGCGGCGCGGGTTCAGGCCCTGGGGGACCACCTATGACCTTGGACATGCGCATGCGCAACAACATGTTCCGCCGACTGCCCGTCGAGCAGGCGACCGGCCGGCTCTACGGCGGGCGGCACCGGCTCCGCGTGGTCTACCGGACCCGCGACCTCGTGGTGCTCGGCCTGGGCGTCATGATCGGCTCCGGCATCTTCAAGATCGCCGGCGAGCAGGCGTCCAGCACGGCGGGACCCGGCGTGCTCGTGTCGTTCCTCATCGCGGGCGGCGTGTGCGTGCTGGCGGCGCTCGCCTTCGCCGAGCTCTCCTCGATCATCCCGGTTGCGGGCAGCGCCTACTCGTTCAGCTACGTCGCGTTCGGCGAGGTCTGGGCGTGGGTGGTCGGCTGGGCCCTGCTCATGGAGCTGCTGCTCGCCGCGTCGGTGCTCGCGCGCGTCTGGTCCCTCTACGCGACGCAGGCCCTGCACGACTTCGGGGTGCCGATCCCGGGCTGGCTCGGCGACGTGATCGGCCAGCAGAAGGGGCCGGACGTGTTCGCCCTCGGCATCCTGCTGCTGGTCGTCCTGATGCTCGCCAGCGGCAGCCGGCTGAGCCTGAAGTCGCTGTGGTTCATGGTGATGGCCAAGGTCATCGTGATCGGCCTCGTGATCGCGACCGCGCTGAAGTTCTTCCACCCCGGCAACCTCACCCCGTTCCTGCCGCCCTCCCAGCCCGCGCCCGCGGGCGACAAGACGGTGCTGGACGCCGTGCTCGGCGCGGTCGGCGGCGGCACCCCGCAGGTGTTCGGGGCCTGGGGCATGTTCGCGGCCGCGCCCGTGATCGCGTTCGCCTACATCGGGTTCGACCTGATCGCGACGGCGTCGGAGGAGACCGACGACGCGCCCCGCAAGGTCCCGCGCGGGATCCTCACCGCCCTGCTCACCGCGATCGTGCTGTACGTGGCCGTCGCGTTCGCGCTGGTCGGCATGATGGGGATGGACGGGATCGCCAAGCTGAACTCCGACAAGCTGCTGCTCGCCGCCGCGTTCGACTCGGTCGGCGCGGGCGCGATGGGCAAGATCGTCGACGTGGGCGCGATGCTCGCGCTGACCACCGTGATCCTGGTGCTGATGATCAGCCTGACCCGGGTGGTGTTCTCGATCTCGCGGGACGGCCTGCTGCCGCGCCCCCTGGCCGCGATGAGCCGCTACAAGGTGCCCTCCCGCGCCACGCTCCTCGCCGGCGGCGCGGCCGTGGTGATGTCGCAGACGATCGACGTGCTCACCCTGGAGCAGCTCGTCGTGATCGGCTCGCTGTTCGCGTTCCTGTTCGTCGCGGCGGCGGTGCTGGCGCTGCGCCGCTCTCAGCCCGACCTGCACCGCCCGTTCCGGATGCCCGCGGCGCCGCTGGTCGTCCTCGTGACGATCGTCGCGGTCGGCTGGCTGATGCTGAACCTCAACGTGCGGACGTGGGGGTACTTCGCCGTCTGGATGGCCGTCGGGCTCGTCATCTACCTGCTCTACGGGCGCCGCAAGAGCCAGATGAAGCTGCTCCTGGACTCGCCGCCCGAGCGCCCGCTCGCCGCGCGGCTCGCCCCCGCCCCGCCGCCCGGCATGGCACCGCCGCCCGGCATGGCGCCACCCCCGGGCATGGCGCCGCCGCCCGGCGCGCGGGACCCCTACTCCTCCCCCGGGCCCTACGGGACGGGAGGCTGGCCGGCCGAGCGGCGGCCCGGCACGCCGGAGACCCCCTACCCGACCGGCCGGTACTCGGCGGGACGGCAGCCGGGCGGCCAGTTCGCCCGCGAGCCCCAGCCCGGCGAGCGGTACCCGTCCGGCCCGGTCGAAGACCCGTACGCGCTGGATCCGGGCGTCCCGGACCCGTACTCGTCCGGCGGCCACGACTCCGGCGGCCACCGGGCCGGACCGTACGGCCCGCAGGGCGGGCGCGGCCAGGGCGGGGAGCACCACGAGCCACCGCACGGCGGCCGGCACCGCCGCTGACGAGTCCGCGCCGGAGAACTTCTGTTTTGTAGAGTTCCGCCGAACCGAGGCTCCACCGGACACCCGAGGGCGTCTCGAACGAGGGCGCCGCCCCCTTCCCGGGGCGGCGCCCTCGTTCCGTCTCAGGGGAACGGACTGGACAGCGGCCTCCGTCCGGGTTATGTTCTTCTCATATCGAGATGAACTCACTTTGAGATTTACTCAGTCCGAGATCGATGGGAGGAAGCGGATGGCCCCCGAGCCGAGGCGCGAAGAGAGCGAGTTCCTCGCGAACTACGATCCGCGCGACTACGACCCGGTCGCCGTGACGGTGGACGTGGTCGCGCTCACCATCCGCGACGGCGCCCTCCACGTCCTGCTGGTGCGGCGGGGGAACGCCCCCTACGAAGGGATGTGGGCGCTGCCCGGCGGGTTCGTCCAGGCGGGCGGCCCGCTCCAGGGCACCGACGCCGAGGACCTGCCCGACGCGGCCGTCCGGGAGCTGGCCGAGGAGACCGGGCTCAGCGCCAAGGGCGGCATGCTCGGCCGGGTCCACCTGGAGCAGCTCGGCACCTACGGCTCCCCCGGCCGCGACCCTCGGATGCGCGTCATCTCCGTCGCCCACCTGGCGTTCGCGCCCGAGCTGCCGGACCCCGAGGCGGGCGGCGACGCGGCCGACGCCGCGTGGGTGCCGGTGGACGCGCTGGGCCTGACCGAGTCCGGGGACCAGCGCCCCGGCACCACCCGCCGGCTGGCGTTCGACCACGCGCGGATCCTGTCGGACGGGCTGGAGCGGGCCCGCGGGAAGCTGGAGTACACCCCGCTCGCCACGGCGTTCTGCGGCGGCGAGTTCACCATCCCCGAACTGCGCGCGGTGTACGAGGCGGTGTGGGGCGAGGAGCTGCACGCCGGCAACTTCCACCGCAAGGTCCTGTCGGTGCCCGGGTTCGTGGAGAGCACCGGCGCGACGTCCGACCGCGGCGGCCGGCGCGGCGGCCCGCGCCCCCGCCTCTACCGCGCGGGCGACGCCCGCCTCCTGCACCCGGCGCTGCTGCGGCCGAGCAGGGAGGAGGAAATCAGATGAGCGGAGCGAACCGGGGGGTGTGGGGGGTCGGCCCCCCACAGGAGGCACAGATGAGCGGAGCGAACCGGGGGGTGTGGGGGGTCGCCACCCCACAGGGAGCACAGATGAGTGCGAGCGAGTTGGAGGATGCGCTGGCGCTGCTGGACGGGGCGCGGGTGCCCGCGGACCTTTTCGGCGACGACGAGGCGGAGGCGGTGCGGCGCTACCGGCGGCTGGCCCGGCTCGTCCACCCCGACGCGAACGGCGGCCGGACCCGGGACGCGTTCGTCAGGCTGACCTCGCTCTGGCGCGCCTACAACCGCGGCGACGAGACGCTGATCACCACGCGCCGCCACGCGTACCGGCTGGAGGGCGACCCCATCGGCGGCGACCTCGCGGTGCTGTACGCGGCGCGTCCGGAGCCCGGCCGCGAGGTGCTGCTGAAGATGCCGCGCGACCCGGCCGACGGCGACCTGGTCGAACGGGAGGCCGTGGCGCTCCGCCAGCTGGTCAAGGACGGCGACGGGCGGTTCCTGCCGTACGTCCCGCGGCTGGTCGAGTCGTTCCGGCACCGCGACGCCGCCAC
Source organism: Actinomadura sp. NPDC000600 (assembly GCF_040492135.1). Taxonomy (NCBI): domain Bacteria; kingdom Bacillati; phylum Actinomycetota; class Actinomycetes; order Streptosporangiales; family Thermomonosporaceae; genus Actinomadura; species Actinomadura sp. NPDC000600. The sequence goes on along the minus strand of NZ_JBEUPD010000051.1, from coordinate 25,083 downwards.
CGGCGCGCAGCGGCAGGTCAACGCGATCGAGGCGCTGGACGGCTTCCACACCCTGGCCGAGGTAGGGCGCGCCTACCCCGGCGGCGTCGACCCGCGCGACGCGGCCTGGATGTGGCGGCGGCTGCTGGCGGGCCTCGGCTTCGCGCACCGCGCCGGCGTGCTGCACGGCGCGGTGCTCCCCGACCACGTGATGATCCATCCGGAGAAGCACGGCCTGGTCCTGGTCGACTGGTGCTACTCGGTCCCCGGCTGCTACGCGCACACCGACCCCTCGGGGCGCGTCCCGGCGATGGTCGACCGGTACGCCGACCGGTACCCGCCCGAGGTGCCGGGACGGCGGCCGGCGAGCCCGGCGACCGACATCTTCATGGCCACCCGGTGCATGACCGAACTCATGGGCGACAAGGCCCCGAAGGCGATGCGCTCGTTCGCGCGCGGCTGCACGCTGCCCGCGCAGAACCGGCGCCCCTCCGACGCCTGGCGGCTGCTGGCCGAACTCGACGAGCTGCTGGAGCGGCTCTACGGCCCGCGCCGCTTCCGCCCCTTCCACCTGCCCGTTCCCGCCTGAAGGAGAGACCATGGGAAGCGGAAACTGGTCCACCGACGTCTACGCCGCCCGCGCGAGCTACCGCGCGTCCACCGGCGCCAGCGCGTTCGCCTACTCCGACGGCGGCGCCACCACCGTCCACCCCGACCTCGACCCGCGCGGCGTGACCGCCCGGGAGAGCCGGGACTCGCACGACCACCCCGAGTCGCTCGCGATCGGCGTGCTGTTCGACGTGACCGGCTCGATGGGGACCGTGCCGCGGACGCTCCAGTCCAAGCTCCCCGACCTGCTCGGGCTGCTGCTGCGCAAGGGGTACGTCGAGCACCCGCACATCCTGTTCGGCGCGGTCGGCGACGCGACCTGCGACCGGGCGCCGCTGCAGATCGGGCAGTTCGAGGCCGACAACCGGATGGACGACGACCTCGGCAAGATCCTCCTCGAGGGCGGGGGCGGCGGCCAGATGCGCGAGTCGTACGAGCTGGCCATGTACTTCATGGCGCGGCACACCTCGATCGACTGCTTCGAGAAGCGCGGCAGGCGCGGCTACCTCTTCATGATCGGGGACGAGCTGGCCTACCCGGCGGCGAAGCGGCGCGAGATCGCCGCGGTGATCGGCGGCGAGCCGGACGAGGACGTGCCGATCGCCGAGCTCGTCCGCGAGCTGCGGCGCAAGTACGACGTGTACTTCATCATCCCGGAGGGCGCCTACCACTCCGGGAGCCGCGAGCTGAAGGACTTCTGGCAGGGCCTGCTCGGCCAGAACGTGCTCTACCTGGACGACCTGGATGCGGTCTGCGAGACGATCGCGCTGACGATCGGGCTCGCCGAGGACGCCATCGACCTCGGCGAGGGGCTGGAGCACCTGGCGGAGGCGGGCTCGGACGCCGGCGCCTCGGTGTCGCGGGCGCTCGCCCGGCTGGACGCCGCCCGCGCCCCGGTCGCGGTCTCCGCCACGCCGCCCGGCCTGGACTCCGCCGGCCCGTCCGCGACGACCCGCCTCTGAGCCATGGGCCACGTGATCGTCGTCGACCTCGGCTTCGGGGACGCGGGCAAGGGCACGGTGGTCGACCACCTCTGCCGCACCGCCGCGCCAGCCACGGGAGCCCGTCTCCCGACGGCGGTCGTGCGGTTCAACGGCGGCGCGCAGGCGGCGCACAACGTCGTCGCGCCGGACGGGCGGCACCACACGTTCGCCCAGTTCGGCTCGGGCACGTTCGTGCCGGGCGTCCGCACGCACCTGTCGCGGTTCATGCTGGTCGACCCCCTGGCGCTCGCGGCGGAGGCCGACCACTTGCGGACGCTCGGCGTCCCGGACGCGCTCGCCCGGCTCACCGTCGACCGGGATGCGCTGCTGACGACGCCCTACCACCGGGCCGCCAACCGCGCGCGGGAGTCGGCGCGCGGTGCGGCCCGGCACGGGTCGTGCGGGATGGGCGTCGGCGAGACCGCGTCCTATGCCCTGGCGCACGACGACCCGCCGCGGGCGGGCGACTGCCTGTCGCCCGCCCGGCTGCGGCGCCGGCTCGCCGCCGTCCGCGACTGGTACAGGGCCGTGTTCCCCGACGGCGAGGAGGTCCCGGACGTCGGCGCCTGCGCCGACGCCTTCACCGCCTTCGCCGAGCACGTGCGGATAGTCGGCCCCGACCACCTGGCCGCCCTGCTCCGCGCCGGGGACGTTGTGTTCGAGGGCGCCCAGGGCGTCCTGCTGGACGAGTGGCACGGCTTCCACCCGTACACGACGTGGTCGACGACGACGTTCGCCAACGCCGAGACGCTGCTCGCCGAGGCGGGCGCGTCCGCGGCGCGGCTCGGGGTGCTGCGCGCGTACGCGACCCGCCACGGCCCCGGCCCGTTCGTCACCGAGGACCCGGCGCTGACCGCGGACCTCCCCGACCCGCACAACGGCACGGGACGCTGGCAGGGCGCGTTCCGCGTCGGCCACCTGGACGCCGTCGCCCTCCGGTACGCACTGGAGGCGGCGGGCGGCGTGGACGGCCTGGCGGTCACGCACCTGGACGTAGCGGGGGCGCGTCCGGACCTGCGTGTCTGCCGCTCCTACGAGATGGACGGCGGACGGGTCGGGCGGCTGGAGACCGGGCCGCCCGACCTCGACCGCCAGGCCGCCCTCACCCGCCGCCTCCTGGCAGCGCGCCCCGTCTACGCCCCGCTCGGCGATCCCGTGGAGACGATCGAGGACGCGCTGGGCGCGCCCGTCGTCCTGCGCTCCTACGGGCCGACCTCAGCCGACAAGAAGGCTGACCAGTTCCGGACACCCATTGACCTGAGCGTGCACTGAGACCAAGATCCCGCTATCGCCGCGGATCCCCCGGAGGTGGACGTTGCGTCTCCCCCAGCGCACCCTGTCGGCATTCGCGGCGCTCGCCGCGTCCCTCGCGCTGCTGACCGGCCCGGCCGCCGCGCCGCCTGCCGCGGCGCAGGAGGGCGACGGCTGCGACCCGATCGACCCGGCCGCGTGCCTGCTGCCGTTCCCGAACGACTGGTACACGGTCGCGGACGGCGGCACGGCCACCGGCCGCCGCGTCCACATGCGCACCACGCTGAAGAACGCGCTCGGCGTCCCCGTGTCGCCGGCCGAGTGGAACCGCGCGGACGGCTTCTCCCCCGGTTCGATGCTGCTCAGCCGCGTCCCCGGCCTCGACCTCGCCCGCACCGGCGCCGCGCCCGTCACCGACATCGGCGCCTCGCTGCGCGACGACGCCCCGATCGTGATCGTCGACACCGCCACCGGTGAGCTCTGGCCGTACTGGGCGGAACTGGACGCCAACGCGCCCGCCGACCGCCGGGCGCTGATCGTCCGCCCGGCCCGCAACTTCCGCGAGGGCCATCGCTACGCCGTCGCGCTGCGCAACCTGCGCGACGCGTCCGGGAACCCGATCGGGCCGAACGCCGCGTTCGCCAAGATCCTCGGGCCGGACCTGCCGTCGACCGACCCGCTCGCGGCGCGGCAGCGCCAGGAGAAGCGGGTCCTCGCCGCGCTCAAGGCCCGCGGGGTGGGCCGGGACGGCCTCTACCTCGCCTGGGACTTCACCGTCGCGAGCCGGCAGAGCCTCACCGGGCCCGTGCTGCACATGCGCGACGACGCGCTGCGCGGGCTCGGCGACCGCTCCCCCTCGTTCCTCGTGACGCAGGTCGCCGACGACGTGGACGACAAGATCGCCCGCGAGGTGAAGGGGATCGTCTGGGCGCCGAGCTACCTCGACCAGTACGGCGGAGTGCCCGGTTCGGCCCTGCACCGCGGCGCGGACGGCCTGCCCTCGCGGCTGCCGGGCAACTCCCAGGCCGTCCCGTTCCAGTGCGAGATCCCGCGCTCGGCGCTCACCCGGCCCGCGCGCCCCGCCCTCTACGGGCACGGCCTGCTCGGCAACGAGGGCGAGGTCGACGCGGGCAACGTCAAGGCGATGGCCGCCGAGCACGGCTTCGTGTTCTGCGCGACCAAGTGGATCGGCATGGCGGACGAGGACGTTCCGAACGTCGTCTCCGCGCTCGCCGACCTCACCCGCTTCCGGACGGTCGCGGACCGCCTCCAGCAGAGCCTCGTGAACTTCACCTTCCTCGGACGCGCGATGACCCGCGGGTTCGCCGGGAACAAGGCGTTCCAGAACGCCGCGGGCGCGCCACTGATCGACACCGGGGCCGAGCTGACCTACGACGGCAACAGCCAGGGCGGCATCATGGGCGGCGCGCTCACCGCGGTCTCGCCCGACGTCCGCCGCGCCGTCCTCGGCGTCCCGGCGATGAACTACAGCACGCTGCTCAACCGCAGCGCCGACTTCCCGCAGTACGCGAAGGTCCTCGACCTGTTCTACCCGGACAGGCTCGACCAGCAGATCGGTCTCGCGCTGATCCAGATGCTGTGGGACCGCGGCGAGGCCAACGGCTACGCGTGGCACATGACGGACGACCCGCTCCCGAACACGCCGAAGCACCGGGTGCTCATGCACGTGGCGTTCGGCGACCACCAGGTCGCGCCGGTCGCCGCCGAGGTCGAGGCGCGCACGATCGGCGCCCGCGTCCACGCGCCGACCGTCGTCCCCGGGCGGGTCCCGGACGAGGCGCCCTACTGGGGCATCCCGACGTTCGGCTCGTCCTACGGCGGTTCCGCCATGGTCGTCTGGGACAGCGGCTCGCCGGTCCCGCCGCTCACGAACACGCCCCCCACCGAGGGGCGCGATCCGCACTCGGATCCGCGCAACAACGCCGACGCGCGCCGGCAGAAGGCGGTGTTCCTCACGACGGGCACCGTCGTGGACGTCTGCGGCGGGGGACCCTGCGTGATCACGCCCTGACCGGCACCTGAGATGATCGTGGGCATGCTCCAGGTCTGCCCGAACGGAAGCCGGACCGAGGGCGTGCCGACGTCCCCGGAGGAGATCGCCGCCGCGGTCCGCGCCGCCGCCGACGTGGGCGCTCAGGACGCCCACCTGCACCCGAAGGACGACGCGGGCGCCGACACGCTGCGGGCGCCCCGCGTCGCCGAGACCGTCGCCGCCGTCCGCGCCGCCGTCCCGTCGATGCCCGTCGGCGTGACGACCGGCGCCTGGGCCGCGCCCGACCCGGTCGAGCGCGCCGCCCTGGTGCGCTCCTGGACGGTGCTTCCCGACCACGCCTCGGTGAACTTCCACGAGGAGGGCGCCGAGCTGGTCGCCGAGGCGCTGTTCGAACGCGGCGTCGCGATCGAGGCCGGCGTCTTCTCCGGCACCGACGCGGCCGAGCGGTTCCTGCGCTGGCCGCACGCCCACCACGTGCTGCGGATCCTGGCGGAGGTCACCGACACCGACCCGGAGACGGCGACCGACACCGCCAAGGACCTCCTGCACGAGCTCGGCACCCGGCTGTCGCGCCCGATCCTGCTGCACGGCGAGGAGGGCGGGGCCTGGCCGGTGCTGCGGCTCGCCGTCCGGCTGAACCTCGACGTCCGCATCGGGTTGGAGGACACCCTCGAACTGCCCGACGGCTCGCCCGCCACCGACAACGCGGTGCTCGTCCAGACGGCCCGCGCCCTCCTGCCCTAGGCGGTCCCTAGGCGATGCGGGGCCCGCGTCAGGAGCGCGGGTTGTGGCCCGCGGAGTCCAGGCGGGCCCAGTCGGCCTCCCACATCTCGTCGCGGTGCCGGTCGCAGCGGCGGCGGACGAAGGCGTAGGCGCACAGGACGGGGACCGCGCAGCCGAGCACGGTGGCGCCGGCCGCGTAGGCGGCGTCGGTGACGGTGCGGCTGTGCGGGCGGGGCCGGACGGTCGGTTCGCCCTGCCGGTCCACCCAGATCGTCCGGTGCGCGCCGACCTTGGCGTTCTTCCAGCTCGGCAGCGTCCCGACGTGGGGCCGGCCGTCCGCGCCCGGCCAGCTGGCCTGGACGGTCTCGTGGATGTAGCGGTCGCCGGAGGAGCCGAGGCCGCCGGTCGAGGTGACCGTGGCGACGACCTGGTGGCGCTCCGCCCGCTCCGCCTGCTCGGCGCGCGTCCCCGCGGAGTAGGACCAGGACGCCGTCCAGGCGGCGAGCGGCGGGGCGACGGCGAGCAGCAGCAGGAGGAGGCCGAGGGCGATCAGCCGCTGGACGCGGTCGACCGGGCGGCGCAGTTCGCTGCGCTCCAGACCGAGCCGCCGGCGCAGCCTGGCGGCCGGCGTGCCTCCCGGCCCGATGCCGGACCCGCGCATCTGCGATCACCTCCCCGGGTGTGCCCTCCCGGCAAGAGGCCTTTAGCCGTCCTTTCCCAGGATATTCCCGCGTTCGTTGATCGGCACATCTCCGGTGGCCGAATCATTTCCCATTTCAGGGCCGTTATGCCGAGCCGATGACCGGATCCGGCCATCGGGCAGGGCCCCGGCGCCCTCCGGCGTCCCGGCGCCTCGCGGGCCCCCGGCGGCCAGGGCGAGGAGCGCGCCCAGCAGGCACATTCCGGCGGTGATCCAGAAGATCTCCTGGTATTCGGTCCGCAGCGCGTCCTGAAGGGCGGCGTTGTAGGTCTTCATCTGCCGCGCGAACTCGTCCTTGGACATCAGGAACGGCAGCGGCGGCTTCAGGTCGGCGGTGAGGGCGTGGAACCGGTGGAACCCCCACGCGGTCAGCGCGGAGATCCCGAGCAGCATCCCCATCATCCGCGCGACGACCACGGCCGCGGACGCGACGCCGTGCCGCGCCGCCGGGACGAACGCCAGCACCGCCGACGACACCGGCGCGATCACCAGGCCGAGGCCGAGGCCGGTCACCACGAGGTCGACGTCCATCCTCGGCAGCGGGCCGTACGACGCGCTCGCCAGGTCGGCCGGCCAGCCGGCGATCAGCAGGTAGCCGCCGGCGGAGACGGCCATCCCCACCGCCATCGGCCACCGCTCCCCCACCCGCCGCGCCACCAGTCCGCCCGCCACCGCCGCGACGGGCAGCGCCACGAGGAACCGCGTCAGCAGCAGCGCGCCGTCCGTCGCGTCCTTGTGCAGGACGGTCTGCGCGACCAGCACGACGTCCACCAGCGTCACCATCAGCGCCGCGCCCGACAGCAGGCTCACGCCGAGCGTCGCCAGCAGCGGCCCGCGCCGCACGCCCGACAGGTCGAGCAGCCGCGTCCGGGACCTGATCTCCCACAGCACGAACACCGCCAGGACGACGGCGCCCGCGCCCAGCGCCGGCAGGCCCCACGACGGCAGCGCCGCCTCCTCCGGCTCGGGGTTGTAGACGGCGACGACCAGCAACCCGAGACCGAGCGCCAGCAGCAGGCCGCCCACGACGTCCACGCCCGGCCGCGCTTCCTGTGGGGACCCGGCCGCGCGTCCACCCGGCACGGCGGCCTGCACGGCCGCCATCGCGACCGCCACGAGCGGCAGGTTGATCCAGAAGACCGCCCGCCAGTCGAACGCCGCGGCGATCCCCGCCCCGTACAGCGGGCCCAGCACGCTCCCCAGCTCCTGCGCCGCGCCCACCGCGCCGAGCACGACCGGCCGCTGCCGCTCCTCCCAGAGGTCACCGGCCAGCGCCATCGTCACGGGCAGCAGCGCACCGCCCGCCACGCCCTGCACCACCCGGCCCGCCGTCAGCACCGGGACGTCCTGCGCCAGCGCCGTCACCACCGACCCGACCGCGAAGAACACCAGGCAGGCCTGCAGCACCGGCCGGCGCCCGAACCGGTCCGACAGCTGCCCGAGCAGCGGCATCGCCGCCACGTACCCCAGCAGGAACCCGGTCAGGACGGGCGTCACCCGCTCCAGCCGGTTCACCGGGATCCCGAGGTCCTTGACCACCGGCAGCAGGATCGTCGTGACGACGTAGGCGTCCAGCGCGGCCAGCAGCACCACCGCGCCGCCGGCCCCGATCGCGACCCGGCGACGCGCGCTCACCGCGGCGCGCTGATCTTGTACGGCGCGTCGAACTCGGTGAACCTGATCACCACGGCGCCCTGCCCCTTCGGGAACGCGCCCCGCACCTTGAGCAGCCGGTGGTCGGCCCTGCTCACCCACACCTGGCCGTCCATGTCCTCGTTGATGCCCGGGATGAGGCCCGCGACCTGGTCCTTCGGCAGCTTCGCGGCCACCCGGTAGGCCTCCTTGCCGTCCACCTTCTCCACCGCCTCCGGCGACGGCTCCCGCGCCGACGTCAGCAGCTTCGCGATCCCCCGCTGCGGATCGAGCACCGCCGCCGGGTCGTAGACGCTCGCCGCCAGGGCCTTCGGCAGCTTGCGCCAGCCGCCCGTCCCGGCGTCCAGGTAGATGCTGTCGCCGACCGCGACGACCTTCATCTCGACGTTCTGGCCCTGCTGCTCGACCGTCAGCGTCCCCTGGGCGTCGCCGCTGCGGAGCAGCTTCATGTCGCCGCTCTTCACCATGACCGGGGTCTTGCCGTCGGACTCCAGGGTGAACGCGACGCTCTTCAGGGCCCCCATGGCCTGCGCGGCCTGCCGAAGCGTCTGCGCGGCGTCGAAGTCGGCCTTCTTCGCGGGCCCGCCGGACCCGCCGTCGCAGGCGCCGGCGAAGACCAGCGCCAGCAGGACGGGCACGAGAGCGAGGATGCGTCTGGACATACGCGGGACCCTACCGACGGGTACCCGGACCCGTCACTCGGTACCAGGTATGACATCCCACCCCCTCAGGTAGGACATCGCGTTCCGAGGACATCGGCGTTCGCGGTGGCCGCCGTGAAACGCCCGCCGCTAGGATTGCACCCGGCGAAGTCCCCGGACGGTGCGGGGCGACGCCACGGGGCGGTAGCTCAGCTGGTCAGAGCAGGAGACTCATAATCTCCCGGTCGCGGGTTCGAGTCCCGCCCGCCCTACACACCCGGCGAACCGTTCCCGAGAACGGAGCGGCCCTTTCCGGTATCCCCCTGTACAGGCCCTAGGCGGGCCATTCCGGGCGGCGCTTCTCCAGGAACGCCGTCATGCCCTCCTGCGCCTCCGGGGTCTGGCTGGAGGCGGCCATCACCTCGACCGCGTAGGCGTAGGCGTCCTGCTCGGGACGGTCGAACTGGGCGTACATCGCCTGCTTGCCGAGGGCCTTGCTGCGCGGGCTGCCCTGGGTGGCGCGCCGCAGGAGGTCCTGGACGGCCTTGTCGAGCTCCTCGTCGGGCACCGCGTAGTTGACCAGGCCCCACTCGGCGGCCGTGGCGGCGTCGAACACCTCGCCGGTGAGGGCCATCTCGGCGGCGCGCTTGCGGCCGACGTTGCGGGAGATCGCCACCAGGGGCGTGTGGCAGAACCAGCCGCCCTTGCCGCCGGGCGCCGCGAAGCCCGCGCTCCGCGCGGCGACGGCCAGGTCGCAGCTCGCCACGAGCTGGCAGCCGGCGGCGGTCGCGAGGCCGTGCACGCGCGCCACCACCACCTGCGGGACGGACTGGATCGTCCGCATCAGGTCGGTGCACACCCGCAGCAGGTCGCGGACGTCGGCGTGGGACGCCCCGGCCATGTCGGCGAAGTCGTGCCCGGCGGAGAAGACCGGGCCGTTCGCGGCGAGGACCACCCCGCGGGCGTCGGTCCCGCCGACCTCCTGGAACGCCTCGGTGAGCCGGACGAGGAAGGCGCGGGAGAGCGCGTTGCGGCGGCGCGGCCGGTTCATCGTGATCGTGGTGAAGGGGCCGTCGCGGTGCAGCAGGACGTCGTCTTCGCTCATGTCCCCGACGTTACGTCAGACCCTCGTCGTACGGTGGTCGGGCGTCCGCGAGCCGAGGGGGGCATGGCCTTGAAACTTCTCACCGCCACCAACTCCAGCCAGGGATTCCGCGACAACGACTTCGACTGGTGCGTCGAAGGCGAACTCGTCCACATCGGCATGGTGTGCGCCCGCGACCGGAACGATCCCGACGGCGGCTGCGGATGCGGCCGCTCCTTCGCCGGGCTCAACTCCCACCGCGCCACGACCACCGCGATGGTCCGCGAGGTCCCCGGCTTCACCGACGCCGACTACGTCCTGGCGATCCGCTCCAGCCTCGAGCAGCAGGGCTGCGACCCCTCCTTCGCCGAGCACGAGGCGGCGCTGCTGCGCTGCCTCGTGCGCGACTGGCCGGTGGGGGTGGTCGTCGAGCGGCGGCTGGATGAGATCGTGGTGAGGCAGGTCGTCCAGCCCTAGGTTCGGGAGGTGCGCGATGCTCGTCGCGTTCTCGGTCACCCCGCTCGGTGCGGGCGAGGAGGTCGGCGAACTCGTCGCCGAGGCGGTCCGGGTGGTGCGGGCGAGCGGCCTGCCCAACCGGACCGACGCCATGTTCACCACGATCGAGGGCGAGTGGGACGAGGTGATGGCCGTGGTGAAGGCCGCCACCGACGCGGTCGCGGCCAGGGCGCCGCGGGTGAGCCTCGTCGTCAAGGCCGACATCCGGCCCGGCGTGACCGGCGCCCTCGACGCCAAGGTCGAGTCGGTGGAGCGCCGCCTCAGGTGAAGCAGGCGCGCACGCCGTTCTCGCCGCCGCGCGAGAAGCTGCGCAGCCGCTGGACCGCCGAGCCGTGGTCGCCGGGCTTGGTCCACGGCGCCTTGTCGCCGATGACCTTGAAGGCGTCCACCAGCTCCTGCTCGTCGCCGTCCTCGAACTTCAGCGTGCCGTCGTCGGACGAGCCGTAGAGGACGGCGCCCGCGAGGCAGTCGGCCTGGAGTTCCGCCGCGGGCGACACCAGCCCGCGGCGGAGCCGGTTCTGGATCGCGTGGCCCCACTCGTGCGAGATCACCAGGTAGACCCACGCGTCGCCGCGCGCGTAGCCCGACCGCATCAGGTGGGCGTCCCAGGCGACGAAGTCCCCGGCCGGGCAGTAGGCCGCGTTGTCGGGTTCGAGGCGCTCGCGGCCGCACACCGGCGCCGAGGCGGGGTCGCGGCCGTCGTAGAGGCCGGCGACGCGCGGTGAGTCGTACTCACCGGTGAACAGGCGGTCCCAGTGCCGCCGCCAGAAGTCGTCGGTGATCGTCACGGCGGTTCCGACGTCCTCCTGGAACTCGCGCTCGTCGAACCCGCGCGGAGTCCCCCCGGCCGGCGCGCCGGACGCGGCCTGGGTGCCCTGCGCGGCGGGACGGGCCGCGCCCAACTGGGCGGGGTCGAACCCGCAGGCGCCCGTGAGCGCGGCGGCCAGCGCGAGAGCGCCGGCGAGAGCGCCGGGCCGCCGCGAACGGTTCCGTGCCGTCTGCCTCATGACGGGTCATACGCACCCGGGCCCCCGGAAGGTCGAACGCCCGCCCGATTCGGGCCGCACTGTGCTCCCCGCACAACCCGAACAACGTTCGATTGGACGCCCGCCACGTCTTGCCCGCGGCCCGTGGACGCAGGTCGGGGGCCCGTGCTGGGGTGCCGGTCACACGAGTCTTCTGGAGGGGCGCATGGCGAACGGGACCCTCGCGGTCCGTGGTCTGTCGGTGAGCTACGGGCGGGCGGTGCGGGCCCTGCGCGAGGTCTCGCTGGACGTCCCGGCGGGATCGGTCACGGCCGTGCTCGGCGCGAACGGGGCCGGCAAGACGACGCTGCTCCGCGCGATCTCGGGCACGCTGCCGTTCCACCGCGGCGCGGTGGACGCGGGTACGGTGCGGCTCGGCGGGCGGTCCCTGGTGGGGCTGCACCCGGCCACCGTCGTGGCGGCCGGGGTGGTGCAGGTGCCGGAGGGCCGCCGGGTGTTCGGCCGGCTCAGCGTCGAGGAGAACCTGCGGGCGGGCGCGCTCGGCGCGCCGAGCCGGACCGACGCCGCGAAGGCCCGCGCGCGGGTGCTCGCGCTGTTCCCGCTGCTGGCCGAGCGGGCGCGCCAGCGCGCCGGGCTGCTGTCGGGCGGCGAGCAGCAGATGCTCGCGATCGGGCGGGCGCTCATGGCGTGCCCGGCCGTCCTGCTGCTGGACGAGCCGACGCTCGGGCTCGCGCCGCTGATGGCCGAGCGCATCGCCGAGACCGTCCGGGAGATCAACCTGCAGGGCACCGCGATCCTGCTGATCGAGCAGAACGCGGCGCTGGCGCTGGAGCTGTCGTCGTCCGCGCACGTGCTGGAGGTCGGCGCGGTGACGCTGCACGGCCCGTCGGCGGAGCTGGCGGCGAGCGACGAGGTCAGGCGCCGCTACCTCGGCGTGGGCGGCGAGGACGCCGCCGCGCCCGGCCGCGAGGACGGCCCCTCGCTGGAGCGGTGGTCCGCGGGATGAGCGGCGGCGGGGAAGACGCGGGCGAGCTGCGCGTCAGCGGGCTCACGGTGCGGTTCGCGGGGCTGACGGCGCTGGACGGGGTGGACTTCACCGTCGCGCCCGGCAGCATCCACGCGATCATCGGGCCGAACGGCGCGGGCAAGTCGACCTGCTTCAACGTCCTGTCCGGCGTCTACCGGGCGGGTGAGGGCAGCGTGCGGTTCGGCGGGGCGGAGCTGACCGCGCTGCCGCCGCACCGGATCGCGGCCCTCGGCGTCGCCCGGACGTTCCAGAACATCGCGCTGTCTCGGCACCTGTCCGTCGAGGACAACCTGATGCTCGGGCGGCACCGCCTCACCCGGGCCGGGTTCGCCTCGGCCGGCCTGCGGCTGCCGCGGGCTCGCCGGGAGGACGCGCGGCACCGTGCCCGCGTCCGCGACATCGCCCGGTTCGTCGGCGTCGGCGAGCACCTGGCGGCGCCCGTCGGGCTGCTGTCCTACGGCGTGCGCAAGCGGGTCGAGCTGGCCCGCGCGCTCGCGATGGAACCCCGGCTGCTGCTCCTGGACGAGCCGGTGGCCGGGATGAACGGCGCGGAGCGGCGGCGGATGGCCGAGGTCGTCTTCCGCGCCCGCGCCGACCTCGGCCTCTCGGTCCTGCTCGTCGAGCACGACATGGGGATGGTCATGCGGCTGGCCGACGAGGTCACCGTCCTGGACTTCGGCAGGCGCATCGCGGGCGGCGCGCCCGAGGCCGTGCAGCGCGACCCCGCGGTGGTCCGCGCCTACCTCGGCGCCGCGCACGAGCCCGCGGCCGCCCCCGACTCGGAGGGAAATCCTTGAGCACGTTCATCGAGCTGGTGGTCAACGGGGTGTCGGCGGGATCGGTGTACGCGCTGATCGCCCTCGGCTTCGTGATCATCTTCAAGGCCACCGAGGTGGTCAACTTCGCGCACGCGTCGCTGCTGCTGGCGGGCGGCTACGTGACCGCCGTGCTGCACGACGACATCGGCTTCCTGCCGGCGCTCGGCGCGGGCGTCGCCGCGGCGGCCGCGGCGGGGGCGCTGGTGGAGCTGCTGGTGCTGCGGCGCGCCCGGGTCGAGGACCACTCGGTGCTGGCGATCGTCACGATCGGCGTCGACATCGTGCTGACCACGGCGCTGACCCGGGAGATCGGCACGCAGGTCCTGTCGCCGGGCGACCCGTGGGGCGACCGGATCGTCCACGTCGCGGGCGTCGGCATCGCGCAGACGCGCATCGCCGCCTTCGTGACCGCGGCCGTCCTGATCGGCGCGTTCCTGCTGGCGTTCCGCTTCACGCCGTGGGGCGTGGCGATGCGGGCGGCGGCCGAGGACGGCGAGACCGCCGCGCTCATGGGCGTCCGGCTGACCCGCGTCTCGCTCGCCGCGTGGGCGATCGCGGGGGCGCTCGCGGCGGTGGCGGCGCTGTTCCTGACCGTCTTCCCCACCCCGGGCCTGGACCGCGCGACCTCGTTCGCCGCGATGAAGGCGTTCCCGGCCGCGATCCTCGGCGGCCTGGACTCCACGACGGGCGCGCTCGTCGGCGGCCTCGCCGTCGGCCTCACCGAGTCGCTGGTGACGGGGTACCAGGGCGACCTGGCGTTCCTCGGGCGCGGCATCGGCGACGTGGCGCCGTTCCTGGTGATGCTCGCGGTGCTGCTCGTCCGCCCCGCCGGGCTGTTCGGGACGAGGGAGCTGTCGCGTGTCTGACCTCCGGATCCGGTGCGCGGCGGCCGCCGCGTGCACCCTCGTCCTGCTCGCCCTGCCGTTCTACCTGGACGCGTTCTGGCTGCAGACGGGCCTGTTCGCGATGTCGGCGGCGATCGGCGCCATCGGCCTGAACCTGCTGACCGGCGCCACCGGGCAGCTGTCGATGGGGCACGCCTTCTTCCTGGCGGTCGGCGCCTACGGGTACGTCTACCTCGCGTCCGACTCCGGGCCGCGCCTCGCGGGCCTCGGGCTGCCGACGCCGCTGGCGTTCGCCGGGGCGATCGTGCTCGCGGGCGTCGCGGGCGGGCTGTTCAGCCCCATCGCCGGACGGCTGCGCGGCACCTACCTCGGCATCGCGTCCCTGGCGCTGATCTTCATCGGGCAGCACCTGCTGTTCAACGCCGAGAGCGTCACCGGCGGGTTCAACGGTCGGGACGTCCCGCCGCTGGAGATCGCCGGGTTCCGCTTCGACGACGCGCCCGAGCTGGTGGTGTTCGCCGTGCCGCTCGGCGCGCTGGAGCGGCTGTGGTTCCTCGCCGTCGCGCTGCTCGTCCCGGCCGTGTGGATCGCGCGCGGCATCCTGCGCGGCCGGCCGGGACGGGCCCTCAACACCATCCGCGACCACGAGACCGCGGCGGCGGTGATGGGCGTCCCGGTGGCGCGCTACCGGGCCGGGGTGTTCGTGCTGTCGTCGATGTACGCGGGCGCGGCCGGGGCGCTCCTCGCGCTGGCGTTCCGGCGGACCGTCCCCGACTACTTCGGCGTGTTCCTGTCCCTGGACTACCTCGCCATGATCGTCATCGGCGGGCTCGGCACCGCGGCCGGTGCCGTCGCGGGCGCGGTGTTCGTCTCCGTCCTGCCCCAGCTCCTCACCCGCTTCGGCGACGACCTGCCGCTCGTCGCCGCGCCGGGCTCGGGCGGCGTCTCCCCCGCCGAGGCCGCCCGGATCCTGTACGGCGCCGCCGTCGTCGCCGTCGTGCTGTTCCTTCCCGGCGGCCTGACCGGGGCGTGGACGCGGCTGCGCGCCGCCGCGTCCCGGCGCCGGGCCGCGCGTCCCCTCACCCGATTCGAGCAAGAGGAGCAACCGATTTGACTTCTTCTCCCGCCTGAAGGCGGGAGATTCCGGCGGTCGCCCGCCGGGCTTCCTGCTTCGCCGACGAGTGCCCCGTCCGGGAGGAGTCCCGTTGAGGTCTTACACCGTCTCCACAGGCCGACACCGCCAGCCCGGCGGCCAGGATGTTGCGTGCCGCGTTCACGTCGCGGTCATGCACCGCGCCGCACCCGCACGTCCACTCGCGGACGTCCAGCGGCAGCGTCGCGCGGACCGTGCCGCAGGTCCCGCACAGCTTGGAGGAGGGAAACCAGCGCTCGACCACCACCAGGTCGCGCCCGTACCAGGCGCACTTGTACTCCAGCATCGACCGCAGTTCCCGCCACGCCGCGTCGGAGATGGCGCGGGCGAGCTTGCGGTTCCTGAGCAGGTTGCCGACGGCGAGGTCTTCGATCACGACCGTTTGGTTCTCACGGACGAGACGGGTCGACAGCTTGTGCAGGAAGTCGCGGCGCCGGTCGGCGATCCGCGCATGCACCCGGGCCACCTTCCGGCGGGCCTTGTCCCGGTTCACCGAACCCGGAGCCTTGCGGGCAAGCTCCCGCTGCGCCTTCGCCAGGCGGGCGCGATCACACTGCTCGTAGCGGGGATTGATGATCTTCTCCCCGGTGGACAGGGCCATCAGGGAGGTGATCCCGGCGTCGATCCCGACCGCCGCATCCGTGGCCGGAGCCGCAGGGATGGTGTCCTGGCACAGCAGGGACACGAACCAGCGTCCGGCGCTGTCGCGAGAGACGGTCACCGTGCTCGGCTCGGCCCCCTGGGGCAGGGGCCGCGACCAGCGGATGTCCAGCGGCGCGGTCATCTTGGCCAGCGTGAGGTGGCCGTCGCGCCAGGTGAAGGCGCTGCGGGTGTACTCGGCCGAGCAACGCGACCGCTTGCGCGACTTGAACCGCGGATACGCGGCACGCTTGGCGAAGAAGCTGGCGAACGCCGCCTGAAGATGCCGCAGCGCCTGCTGCAGCGGCACACACGACACCTCGGCAAGGAACGCCAGCTCCGGAGTCTTCTTCCACTGCGTCAGCGCGGCTGACGACTGCGCGTAGGAGATGCGGCGCCGCTCGCCGTTCCAGGCCCGGGTGCGTTCCTCCAGCCCCTTGTTGTACACCAGCCGCACACAGCCGAACGTGCGCGACAACTCGGCCGCCTGCTCGGCTGTGGGGTAGAAGCGGTACCTAAAACCCCGCCTGACCTGCCGCGCCATACCCCACGTTCTAGCAGCTGCGCTGCGAGCCAACCTGGCGGACGCCGAAACACACCGGCTTCTCCGACCTGCTCCACAAGATCCCGTTTCCTCCCCGGCCTGAAGGCCGGGGCATCTACGAAGGAGAACCGATGAAGCGCATACGAAGGCCGCGTGCGGTCCGCGTCGCCGCGGCCGCGCTGGCCGTGGCGCTGCCGCTGGGCATGGCGGCGGGCTGCAGCGGCAAGGCGTCAGGCGGGTCCGGCGGTACCGGCAAGGACGGCGTCAAGACCGGGCCCGGCGTCACCGACGACACGATCCGCGTCGGCGTCGAGACCGACCTGACCGGCGTGTACGCGCCGCTCGGCAAGAGCCTCACGCAGGCGCAGCAGCTGTACTTCGAGCAGCTGAACGCCCAGGGCGGCGTCTGCGGCCGCAAGATCGAGCTGGTCGTCCGCGACCACGGCTACGACGTGCAGAAGGCCGTCGCCGGGTACAGCGAGATGCAGTCGAGCGTCATCGGCATCGCCCAGTTCGTCGGCTCGCCGATGGTGACGGCGCTCAAGCGGCGCATCACGGCGGACAAGATGTTCGTCATCCCGAACGCCTGGTCGACCACGCTGCTCGGGAGCAGGTACATCCAGGTGACCGGCACCACCTACGACATCGACATGATCAACGCGCTGGACTTCCTCACCCGGGAGAAGGGCCTCGCGAAGGGCGACAAGGTCGGGCACGTGTACTTCGAGGGCGACTACGGCGAGAGCGCGCTCGCCGGCGCGAAGTACGCGGCGGGCGAGCTCGGCCTGACGCTCGTCGAGCAGAAGATCAAGGCGACCGACAACGACATGTCGGCCCAGGTCGCGGCGCTGAAGAGCGCGGGCGTCAAGGCGATCCTGATGAGCGCCGGACCGAAGCAGTCGGCGTCGCTGGCGGGCCTCGCCCGCGCCAAGGGCATGGCGGCGCCGATCGTGGCGAGCAACTCCGGGTTCTCCCCGCAGCTCCTGCAGACCGCGGCGGCGCCCGCGCTGCTCAAGGACTTCTACCTGGCCAGCGCCGGCGCGCCCATCTCCGCCGACCTCGCGCCGATCAAGAAGCTGGCGGACGACTACGGCAGGAAGTACCCGGGGCAGCCGCGCGACAGCGCCGTCGTCAACGGCTACACGGGCGCGGTCATCTTCACGGACGCGCTGAAGAAGGCGTGCGCCGCCAAGGACCTCACCCGCGAGGGCCTGGTCACCGCGCACCGCTCCACCACCGCCCACGACGGCGGCTACGGCACGCCGATGGACTTCTCGAAGGTGGACGAGCCGGGCACCCGCAAGACCTACATCCTGCGGACGGACGCCAAGGCCCTCGGCGGCCTGGTCGTCGAGCGGCAGCCCATGGAGTCGGAGGCCGCCGAGACCTACAAGGTCCCCGCCGGCTCCTGAGGCCCCGGCCCGGTCAGCCTTCGGAGACGAGCCGCGCCGCGACCCGGTCGAGGACCTCCAGGTCCTCGGCCGGGAGGTCGTAGAGCGACGGCGGCGGGGTGTCCAGGATCCGCTCGGCCTCCGCCGCCGCGGCCCGCCCCGCCGCCGTCGCGGTCACGATCTTGGAGCGGCGGTCGGCGGGGTTCTCGGTCCGCTCGACGAGGCCCCGCCCGACCAGGTCGTCCACCACCAGGGTGACGTAGGGGGGATCGGTGAGCAGCAGCTCGGCGAGGCCGCGCAGGGTCAGCGGCGCGGTCGCGGCGGCGATGTACCGCAGCGCCTTGACCCTGAAGAAGCTCATGCCGAGGGCCTCGGTCGCCTCGCGGCGCCGGTCGCCGCGCTCGTGCAGCAGGACCCGCAGGTTGTGCCAGGCCCGCGCGGCGGTGTCGGCGTGCTGGACGGCGGGATCGGTCATCGCGCACTCGCTCCCGTCACATCGCGTGCGTCCGGCGCCGGCTCGTCGGCGCCGAACAGGTCGGCGGTGCGCGCGGCGCTGCGGGCGGCCCGCCGGCCGGTGGTGGCCGTGCCCAGCGCCAGGACGGCGGCGGCGCATCCGGCGAGGACCCAGTATGCCGGACGGGCGGCGGAGACGAAGGCCGGCGCGGCGGCGTGCGCGGCGGCGGTCGTCCCGGCCGCGAGCACGGCGCCGATGACCGCGACGCCGAGCGCCTGCCCGATCTGCCGGCTGGTGGAGGCGACGGCCGCGGCGACGCCCGCCTGGGCGCGCGGCATCCCCGACACGGCGGTGTTCGTGATCGGCGAGTTCACCATGCCGAACCCGATCCCGAACAGCACGTACGCGGTGAACAGCGTGGCGTTGCGCGTCTCGGCGTCGAACGCGGCGAACAGCAGCGTACTGGCGAGCATCGCCGCCCCCGCGATCTGGAGCGGGAGCCGCGGGCCGCGGCTGCCGACGAGCCGTCCCGACAGCGGGGCGGACAGCGCGGTCATCGCCGCCATCGGCAGCAGGAACAGGCCCGCGTGCAGCGCCGACAGCCCGCGCACGTTCTGCAGGTAGAGGGTGTTGAGGAAGAGGAACCCGCCGAGCGCCGCGAAGCTGCTCACCGCGATGACGGTCGCGCCGGAGAACGGGACGCTGCGGAAGAAGCGCAGGTCGATCAGCGGCTCTGGGGCGCGCAGGGCGTGCACGACGAACCCGGCCAGGGACGTGGCTGCCACGAGCGCGGCGCCGTAGACGGCCGGGTCGGCCAGGCCGCGGCCGGGCGCCTCGATGATCGCGTAGGTCAGGGTCCCGAGCAGCAGGATCATGAACGCCTGGCCGAGCGGATCGGGCCGGCGCGGGCGCGGGGCGCGCGACTCGGGGACGAACAGCGCGGTCAGCACGAGCGCCGCCAGCCCGATCGGCACGTTCAGCCAGAAGATCGACCGCCAGCCGACCGAGTCGACCAGGACCCCGCCGACGAGCGGCCCCATCGCCATGCTGAGCCCGACGACCCCGCCCCAGACGCCGATGGCGCGGGCCCGCTCGCGCGGCCCGGTGAACACGTTCGTGATGATCGACATCGCGACCGGGTTGAGCATGGATCCGCCGACCGCCTGCACGACGCGGGCCGCGACGAGCAGGCCGAGGGACGGCGCGAGGCTGCACAGCACCGACCCGACGGAGAACAGGGCGAGCCCCGTCTGGAACACGCGGCGCCGCCCGAGCCGGTCGGCGGTCGAGCCGGACAGGATCAGCAGGGACGCCAGGACGATCAGGTACGCGTCGATCGTCCACTGGAGCCCCGACAGGGAGCTGCCGAAGTCGCGCTGCAGGGACGGGAGCGCGACGTTGAGGATGGTGTTGTCCAGGCTGACGATGAGCAGGCTCAGGCAGCAGATGGCCAGGACCGCCAGCCTGCGCCGGGGGCTGAGTTCGGGCACGCCGCCTCCAATCGTTATAGCCCTACAACCATTATTAGGCTACAACGATTCCGGCCGCCGCCCGTCCGGTGGGGGCGCCTCAGTTCGGCGCGGCGACGCGGGTGCGGGCGGCCGGGACGACCAGCGGGGTCCCGGTCTCCGGGCAGTCGATCACCCGGCACGGCAGCCGGAAGACCTGTTCCACCAGCTCGGCGGTGACGACGGACGACGGGTCGCCCTCGGCCGCGATCCGGCCGTCCCGCATCGCGATCATGTGCGTGGCGTAGCGGGCGGCGTGGTTGAGGTCGTGCAGGACGGCGACGACCGTCCGGCCCTCCTCGTGCAGCCGCGCGCACAGGTCGAGGACCTCGATCTGGTGCGCGATGTCCAGGTAGGTCGTCGGCTCGTCCAGCAGCAGCAGCGGCGTCTGCTGGGCGAGGACCATGGCGATCCAGACGCGCTGGCGCTGCCCGCCCGACAGCTCGTCCACGTGCCGGTCGGCGAGGTCCCCGACGCCGGTCGCGGCCATCGACTCGGCGACGACCCGCTCGTCCTCCCTCGACCACTGCCGCAGCAGGCTCTGGTGCGGATACCGGCCGCGCGAGACGAGGTCGGCGACCGTGATGCCCTCCGGCGCGATGGACGACTGCGGCAGCAGCCCGAGCGTCCGCGCCAGCTTCTTGGCGGGCCAGTCGGCGATGGGGCGGCCGTCCAGTACCACGGTCCCGGCCGCGGGCTTGAGGATCCGCGCGAGTGCCCGCAGCAGCGTCGACTTCCCGCACGCGTTCGGGCCCACGATCACCGTGAACGAGCCCTCCGGGACCGCCACGTCGAGGTCCTCGGCGATGGTGCGCTTGTCGTAGGCCAGGGTGAGCCCGGCGCCGGCGAGCCGCGCGGTCGCGTCCTTCATCACATCCGTCCCGTCTTGCGTTGGGTCACGAGGAGCCAGACCAGGTACCCGCCGCCGAGCAGCCCGGTCACCACGCCGACCGGGAGCTGATGGCCGGGGAATCCGCGCTGCGCCGCGAAGTCGGCGGCAACGAGCAGCGCGGCGCCCATGCACGCGGCCGGGAGCAGGTTCGGCCCGGCCGTGCGGGTGAGGCGGCGGGCGAGCTGCGGCGCGGTCAGCGCGACGAACGAGACCGGCCCGGCCGCCGCGGCGGCGAGCGCGGTCAGCAGTACCGCCGCGGCCAGGAGCAGCACCCGGACCCGGTCGATCGGGACGCCGAGGCCGTGCGCCGCGTCGTCGCCCATCTCCAGCATTCGCAGCGCCCGCCCGCACCCGGCGAGCACGAGCGGGCCGAGCACCGCGAGCGCCGCGATGACGGGCGCGGCGTCCGCCCAGTCGCGGCCGTCCAGGCTGCCGGTCAGCCACAGCACCGCGCGGGCCGCGTCGGTGATCTGCGCCTGGGTGATCAGGTAGCCGTTGACGCCGGTCAGGATCGCGGCGACGCCGATGCCGACCAGGATGAGCCGCTGCCCGTGCGCGCCGCGCCGCCCGGCCACCAAGTAGACGACCAGGCCGGTGAGCAGGCCGCCGGCGGCCGCGCCCGCAGCGACCGCGATGCTGCCGGCGCCGGTCAGCACGATCACGGCGAGGACGCCGGTCGCGGCGCCCTGGCTGAACCCGAGGATGTCGGGGCTGCCGAGCGGGTTGCGGACCAGCGACTGGAAGACCGCCCCGGCGAGCCCGAGCGCCGCGCCGACCGCCAGCCCGGCCGCCACGCGCGGCAGCCGGATCCGGTTCACGATGAGCGAGTCGGCGGGCGACCCCCGCCCGGCGAGCGTCCGCACGACGTCGGCGGGGCTCATCGGGAAGTCGCCGCTGCCGATGAGCAGCACGCCCGTCCCCAGTGCCACGGCGAGGCAGGCCCCGGCGACGACGAGGGCACGCGGCCGGAACCGGAACGACACCCCCGATGTCCGGACAACGACGGAACGGGTCGCCCCGCTGCGAGCTCCTTGTGGGGGGACGACCCCCCACACCCCCCGGTTCGCTCCGCTCTGCGTTTCCTGTGGGGGGACGACCCCCCACGCCCCCCGGTTCGCTCCGCTCATGAGAGGGACCTCCTGGGCCGCCGCACGAAGTACAGGAAGACCGGCCCGCCCGCGCCGACCATCACGACCCCGACCTGGAGCTCCGAGGGGCGCACGACCACGCGGCCGAGGACGTCCGCCGCGAGCATCAGGGCGGGTGCGAGGACGGCGCAGTACGGGATCAGCCGACGCAGGTCGGGGCCGGTCAGCGCGCGGACCAGGTGCGGCACCATCAGCCCGACGAAGACGATCGGCCCGCACGCCGCCGTCGCCGCGCCGCACAGCAGCGTGACGGTGACGATCGCGGCGATCCGGACGCGGACGGGGTCCGCGCCGAGCGCGCGGGCGGCGTCCTCGCCCATCGCCATCGCGTTCAGCGGGCGGGCGAGCAGCAGGGCCGCCGCCAAGCCGACCAGGACGAACGGCGCGACGCGGACGACGGTGTAGCCCTGCGCGGCGGCGAGCGACCCGACCGTCCAGAAGCGCATCCGGTCGAGGGACGCCGTGTCGAGCAGCTGCACCGCGTTCACGTAGGAGTAGAGCGCGGCGTTCAGCGCCGACCCGGCGAGGGCGAGCCGGGCCGGGGTGGCGGCGCGCCCGCCGCCGACCGCGTAGAGCAGGACCGCGACGGCGCCCGCGCCGGCGAACGCGAACCACACGAACCCGGTGAACGAGGTGACGCCGAGGAAGGAGATGGCCGACACGACCGCGGCGGCGGCGCCCGCGTTGATGCCGAGGATGCCGGGGTCGGCGAGCGGGTTGCGGGTGAGCGACTGCATGACCGCGCCGGCGAGGCCGAGCGCCGTCCCCGCGAGCAGCCCGAGCAGGGTGCGCGGCAGGCGCATCTCGCGGACGAGCGCGTACGCGGGCGAATCGGCGTGCAGCAGCCCGTCCCAGACCTGGCCGGGCGGCAGCGGCTTCGCGCCGACCCCGAGGCTCAGCACGACGGCGGCGAGCAGGAGCAGCAGCGCGCCGGCGAGCCCGGCGGCCCACCGCGCGCCCGGCGGCGGGGCGGGCGCCGGCCGCGGGGCGGGCGCGGGCGGCGCGACCGGCGGCGACTTCGTCGACGACACGTGACGGGCTCCGGGGGAGGGCCGGGGACCACCGTGACGGCCCCCACTCTGGACAAGATCTTAGGTTAGGTTAACCTAAGTCGCCATCGGCCGACCATCCGGCCGTGCACCTTGATTTGGGAGAACGTCGGAAATGTCGAACATCGGGGCACAGAGCCTCACCCGCCGCGGCCTGCTCGGCGCGGGCGGCGCCCTCGCCCTCGGGGCCCTCATCAGCGCGTGCGGAGGCGGTGACGACGCGAGCGGAACGGCCTCGCCGGGCGGCGGCGCCTGGGCGTTCACCGACGACCGCGGCACGCGGATCCGGCTGAAGGCGCGCCCGCAGCGGGTCGTGGCGTACGTCGGCGCCGCCGCCGCCCTCTACGACTTCGGCGTGGACCGGCAGCTCGTCGGCGTGTACGGCCCGACGAAGCTCGCGGACGGCAAGCCCGACCCGCAGGCCGGGAACCTGCCCGTCGACCGGCTGGAGGTCATCGGCAACGCCTACGGCGAGTTCAACATCGAGAAGTACGCCGCGCTGCGCCCCGACCTGCTCGTCGACAACATGTTCGTGCCGGGCGAGCTCTTCTACGTCCCGGCCGAGAGCAAGGAGAAGATCTTCGCGCTGGCGGCCTCCGCCGGCATCTCCACGGGCGCCGTCGCGCTGCCGAAGCCGATCGAGCGGACCGCCGCGCTCGCCGCGGCGCTCGGCGCCGACCTGAAGTCGGCGAAGGTCACCGCCGCCAAGGCGCGGTTCGACAAGGCGGCCGAGTCCCTGCGCGCCGCAGCCGAGGCCAAGCCGGGGCTGAAGGTGCTGGCGGCCTCCGCGAGCCCCGACCTGTTCTACGCCTCCAGCCCGGCCAAGAACACCGACCTCATCTACTTCAAGGAACTCGGCGTCGACCTGATCGTCCCGGAGAAGCCGGGCAAGGACGGCTACTTCGAGGAGCTGAGCTGGGAGAACGCCGACAAGTACAAGGCCGACGTCATCTTGCTCGACTCCCGCACGCAGGCGCTCCAGCCGAAGGACCTCGGCTCCAAGCCGTCCTGGAAGGACCTGCCCGCGGTGAAGGCGGGCCAGGTCATCGCCTGGCAGGCCGAGCCCCGCTTCTCCTACGAGGGCTGCGCGCCGGTCGTCGAGGCGCTCGCCGCGTCCATCCGGTCGGCGAAGAAGACGGGCTGAGAGGCGGACGATGCCGAGGACACCGGCGCACCCGTACGCCTTCTTCGACCTGCACGTCCTGCGGGCCGAGCGGCTCGGCCCGTCCATGGTGCGCGTCACCTTCGGCGGGGAGGCCGTGGACGGCTTCGTCAGCGGAGGGCGCGACCAGCGGTTCAAGCTGTTCCTGCCGCACCCGCACCAGGACGCCCCCGTGATGCCGCGCGGGAGCGGCGCCGACACGTGGTTCGCCGACTGGCGGGCGCTGGACCCGGCCGTGCGCGGCATCATGCGGTCCTACACCGTCCGCGGCAAGCGCCCCGGCGAGCTGGACGTCGACTTCGCGCTCCACATGGACGGCGCGTCCGGCCCGGCGGCCCGCTGGGCGGCGGCGGCGAGCGCGGGCGACCGCGTCACCGTCCTCGGCCCGACGGGTCCCGACAACGGCGGCTGCGACTTCCGGCCGCCGCCCGGCGCCCCGGTGGTGATGGCGGGCGACCTCACCGCGCTGCCCGCCATCGCCGGGAACCTCGCCTGGCTGCCCGCCGGGACGTCCGCGCGGGTCTGGATCGACGTCCCGCATCCCGGCGACCGGCAGGACCTGCCGACCGCGGCCGACGCGCAGGTCACCTGGGTCTCCCCCGGCGGGCTGCTGGACGCCGTGCGCGCGGCGGAGGTCCCGGACGGCGCCTACGCGTGGATCGCGGGCGAGTCCGCCGTGGTCAAGGCGCTGCGGCGGCACCTGGTGGCCGAGCGCGGGCTGGGCCGCCGCGCCGTCGTCTTCACCGGCTACTGGCGGCGCGGCTCCACCGAGGAGGACCTGCTCGCCGAGGTCGTCGCCGGCGGCAGCCCCGCCACCGAGGAGTGACACCCCGCCTCCGGAGCGGAGCACCGTCGCCGGAGACGGGCAGCGGTCCCCGGCTCGTGCGCCGGAGGCGGGCCCGGGGGACGGTCGGGTCAGTCCAGGTCGAGGGCGCCGCTCTTCACCCGCTGCGCGAACGCGAGCCACTGGGCGGAGGCGAAGACGAGCTTCGGCCCGTCGGGGTCCTTGGAGTCCCGCATGCCGACGTTCGCGGCAAGTCCCGCCACCTCGACGCAGTCACCGCCCGTGTCACCGCTACGGCTGCTCTTCCGCCACTGGATCTTCGGCACGCTACGGATGCTCACAGGTCCTCCAAGATCGAGTGAAGGAGCTTCAGGGACTCGTCCGTGGGCAGCGCCACACCCCTGATCAGATCGAAACGTAGCGCATACGCCCGAACCCAGGGCTCCGGCGTTCTCGTGTTATCGATCGTGATGTCCGATTGTGAGGCCGAGGGTGGCGAGACAGCGGCGGGGGTCTCGCTGGTGGTGGCG
>NZ_JBEUPD010000050.1:0-55673 GCF_040492135.1 Actinomadura sp. NPDC000600 | reverse complement strand
CCTCCCCGGGCCGGCCGGGCACCTGCCGCACCCGGGGCGGCTCCGGGCCTCGGGTCCCGGCTGCAGCGGGGGCGGGCGCCCCCCCCGGGCCGGGGGTGGGCGGGGGGGGTGGGGCGGGCGCCTCAGGCGGCCGCCCGGTCGCGGTCATCGCGCGCCTCCTCCCCGATCCGGTCGGCGCGCACCACCACCAGGTCCTCGTGCCGCTGCCCGGCGACCAGCAGCCCCCGCGACCGCAGCGCGCCCGCGCGGCGCCGCATCACCGGCCCGAACGGCTCGCGGTGCCGCGCCACCACCGACGCCCGCATCCCCGCGTCCCGCAGCCCCACCAGGGTGGCCGCCACCCCGTTCAGAGCCGAATGCACCACCAGCAGCGTCCCCGACGGCGCCAGATGCCCCGGCGCCTGCGCGCAGATCCGGTCCAGCAGCGCGCGGCCGTCCGGCCCCGCCTCCCACGCCCGCGCCCGGCCCCGCACCGACACCGGGTCGGCCTCCCCCGCCACGTACGGGGGGTTGGCCACGATCACGTCGAACTCCTCCCCCGCGACCGGCGCGAACAGGTCCCCGCGCAGCACCCGCACCGGCAGGCCCCGCATCCGCGCGTTCACCCGCGCCGCCAGCACCGCCTGCGCCGAGGCGTCCACCGCGACGACCTCGCAGCCGGCCCGCGCCGCGGCCAGCGCCACCGCGCCCGTCCCGGTGCCGAGCTCCAGGACCCGCGCCCCCGGCGGCGCCCCCGCCCGCGCCAGCGACGCCAGCAGCGCCCGGGTCAGCAGGGAGGTGTCGGTCTGCGGCCGGTACACGCCCGGCGGCCTGAACAGCATCATCGGCCTCCTCGCCCCCTTCACCCGGCCCCCGGCGCGTCGGCCGGCGCGTCGGCGAGCGGGCGCCGCAGCGCCGAGCGCCCCGCCCGCCAGCAGCCCAGCAGGTGGTCGGCCAGCCGGTCCTCCAGCAGGCCCGTCGCGCGCACGCCCAGCACCACGTCCCCGGCCAGGCCCGGCTCGGCCTCCAGCAGCCCGCCGATCACCTCGTGGCGCAGCACCTGCTCGTGGACGGCGTCGGCCTCGATGTGCTCGGTGTAGAACAGCCGCGCCCGGGGGCCGGCGCCCAGCCGCTCCAGCGCGCCCGCCATCCGCCGCGCCGCGGGCGCCGTGGTGATCTCCGCCGCGGCGAAGTGCCCCACCAGCGCGGCCCGCAGCGACCGCCGCAGCCCGAACAGCGACATCATGTTCACCGTCGCCAGCATCACCGCCGGCGCCGCGTCCACGTACGCGCCGTAGGAGGGGGCCAGCCCCAGGTCGTCCAGCAGGTCGGCGTACAGGCTCTGGTGCGTCATCTCCGGGCGCCCGCCGCCGAACTCGTCGTTCTCCACCGCCACCAGCGCCGCCTTGGCCCGCCCCCGCAGCCGCGGGATGACCCAGGCGTGCGGGTCGGCCTCCTTCAGGTGGTACACCGACCGCAGCGCCGCGTGCTCGCGCACCTGCCACCACGCGCCCTCGTCGCGCAGGAGGTGGGACACGCCGCGCGCGTCCACCGGCTCGACCAGCAGCTCCTCCAGCGCGCCCTGCACGTCCCGGGCCGCCTCCGACCCGGCCGTCCGCCACACGTCGCGGCGCAGCGCCGCCAGGAACACCGCCTCCATCGCCCCGCGCAGCCGCAGCAGCCCCGGATCCCACTCCCAGTCGGGGTCCACACCGGCGAAGCCCTGGTAGTGCAGCTCGTAGCAGGTGTGCAGGGCCAGCTGCAGGTCCTCGCCGTAGGGGTCGCAGGCCTGCGCCTCGGCGACCAGCCCGGCGGTCTCCGGCGTGTCAGCGGGGTCGTGGACGGGGCCCGGGGGCGGGCCGGAGGCCAGGATGGCCGCCACGGCCCGCGACAGCGGCCCGCGCGGCGCCGGCAGCACCGGGGCGCGGTCGGCGCGCGCCCGCACCGGGCCGAGCGCGGAGCCGAAGCCCGCCGCCGGGGCGGCCGCGCCGGGACCGCGGGAGGGCGGTCGTTCCTGCTGAACGGTCATTTTCTCCTCCGTCGTCAAGGGGCGTCCGGCTCCGGTACCCGCTCACTCGCGTCCCATACGCCCGGTTTCTCCCCTGGGGCCGCGCCGGGAGGCTCCCCCGGCCCCTCCGCCGCCCCGCCGAGCGGCCCGCCCTCCGTGCCCGGCCCCGCGCCCGCGGCCAGGCCGCCCGACTCGGTCTGGCGCGCCAGCATGTCCACCACCGCGCGCGGACCGCCCCGCCGCGCCGCGCGGCGCTGCCGGTCCGTGCCCGTCCCCGCCCGGCGCACGCCCTCCACCAGCGTGAACACGGTGTCCAGGTCACCGGCGTCCTCCAGGGCCGAGGCCGCGTGGGCGACCATGGCGTCCACCAGCCGCCACGCCGGGACGGCCCGGCCCGCCACCGGGTCCACCATCGCGCCGTCCAGGCCGTGCCGGGCCGCGTTCCACAGCGCGGCCGCGCACACCTGCGCGTCCGCCCGCGGCGCCTCCCGGCCCGCCGAAAGCTCCGCCAGCGCCGCGCCGACCAGGCCCCGCACCAGCGCGGCCTGCAGCACCGCCTCGTCCGCGGTCGCCGCCGCGTCCCCCGCCCGCACCTCCACCGTCGGCCACCGCGGCGACGGCCGCGCCAGCCAGAACGTCATCGCCCGGTCCACCAGCGCGCCCGACTCCACCAGCGCCGCGACCCGCGCGTCGTAGTCGGCGGCCGACGCCGACCACGGCGGCACGCCCGCCCCCGGGAACCGCGCCATCTCCATCATCCGGCGCGCGGCGTAGCGGGTGGGGCGCCCGCGGTCGAACGGCGAGTTCGCCGCCAGCGCCACCAGCACCGGCAGCCACGGCCGCAGGTGGTTCACCACCGCCACCGCGGCCTCCCGGTCCGGGACGCCGACGTGCACGTGGCAGCCGCACGCCTGGTAGTCCTCGACCACGTCGCCGTAGGCGGCCACGATCGCCGCGAACCGCTCGCCCCGCGCGGCGGCCGGCGGATCGCCGCCCAGCACCGGCGTCCCCGACGACACCAGCAGCGCGCCCGCCCCGCGCGCCGCCTCGGCCAGCCGCGCCCGCCCGTACCGCAGCTGCGCGCGCAGGCCCGCCAGGTCGTGGCACACCCCGGTCACCGCCTCGACCTGCGACCCCAGCAGCTCGGTGTGGAACGAGCCGCCCGACGCGCGCCAGCGGTGCGGCCCGGCCCGCTCCAGGACGTCCTCGGCGTCCGCGACGCACTGCCCCGACGCCGCGTCCACCAGCAGGAACTCCTCCTCCACCCCCATGCTGACGCCCGGCGCGTGCCCCCTGCCGCCTCCGCCCATGCCGAGTCCCCCTCACTCGCGCAGACCCCCTCACCTCGGGGGATTCCCGCCCAGAACGTCCCCTCCCTCCCCCGCCCGAGATCCTTTACCCCGGCCCCGCCCCGGCCGGTGACCGGATCGTTCCGCATCCCGCCGCGATGATGCCTGCCGGACGCCGCCGCGCCCGGCCAGGATCGACACCATGAACCGCGCACTCCTCGTCATCGACGTCCAAGATTCCTTCCGCCGCCGCCCCAACTGGGTCGCGGTCTCGGCGCCCGACATCGCCGCCCGCGCCGCGCGCCTGGCCGCCGCCGCCCGCGCCGCCGGCGACCTGGTCGTGTGGGTCCTGCACGCCGAACCCGGCACCGGCAACGCCTTCGACCCCGCACTCGGCCACGTCCGCCTCATGGACGGCCTGGCCCCCGCCGCCGGCGAACCCGTCATGACCAAGACCTCCCGCAACGCCTTCACCACCACCGGCCTGCAGCAGCTGCTCACCGAGCGCGGCGTCGGCGAGGTCGTGATCTGCGGCATCCAGACCGAGCAGTGCTGCGAGACCACCGCACGCCTGGCCGCCGACCTCGGCTACCGCGTCACCTTCGTCACCGACGCCACCGCCACCTTCCCCATCGAGCACCGCGACGCCCCGCCCGGCCGCCCCCTCGCCGAGATCCTCGCCGACCCCGCCACCCTGCCCACCGACCAGATCATCGCCCGCACCGAGTACGCCCTGGCGCGGCGGTTCGCCGAGATCGCCTCCCTCGACGACCTCGCCCCCGCCCCGGTAGGCTGACCGGATCGTGACCCGCGTCGTCTTCCTGCTCGTGCCCGGCCTGCACCTGCTCGACCTGGCCGGGCCCGCCCAGGTGTTCGGCACCGCCGCCGACGCCGGCCTGCCCTACCGGCTCGCCTACGTCGCCGACCTGCCCGCACCCGGCGGCGGGCAGGAGACCCGCCCCGCCGGCGCGCCCGTCACCGTGCCCACCGCGCAGGGCGTCCCCCTCCAGGCGCCCACCGCCTGGCCCGCCCTCACCGCGGACGACATCGTCCTGGTCCCCGGATGGCGCTGGGGCACCGGCGAACCCCACGCCCCGCCCGTCTCCGCCCACGCCGCCCGCCGCCTGGCGGGCCACCACGCCGCCGGCGGCACCGTCGCCTCCGTCTGCGCCGGAGCGTTCGCCCTCGCCCACGCCGGGCTGCTCGACGGGCGCCGCTGCACCACCCACCACGAACTCCAGGACGCCCTGGCCCGCCGCCACCCCCGCGCCACCGTCGTCCGCGACGTCCTGTACGTCACCGACGGCCGCGTCATCACCTCCGCCGGCATCGCCTCCGGCATCGACCTCGCCCTGCACCTGGTCGCCTCCCGGCACGGCCCCGGCGCCGCCGCCCGCACCGCCCGCGCCATGGTCGTGTACGCGCGCCGCAACGGCGACGAGCCCCAGGCCAGCGCGCTGCTCCGGCACCGCGCGCACGTCAGCGACGCCGTCCACCGCGCCCAGGACCTCATCGACGCCCGCTACACCCGCACCCTGCCCCTGCACGTCCTGGCCGCCGAGGCCGGCGTCAGCGAACGCACCCTCACCCGCCGCTTCACCGCCGCCACCGGCCTCACCCCGCTGCGCTACCAGCAGGAACTGCGCCTCGAACGCGCCGAGCACCTCATCGGGCAGGGCGCCACCACCGACGCCGCCGCCCGCGCCGTCGGCTTCACCGACGCCCGCATGCTCCGCCGCCTGCGCTCCCGCACCTGACCCACCCCACCCACGCCGCCCTGCCGCGGCGCGCGCCACCCGCCGCCTGCTCGCCCCGCGGCCCCGGCGGGCCGCCGCGTCCGCCGCCCACCGGACGACTCAGCCGCGCAGCGCCACATACGGTGCCAGCACCAGCAGGCTCACCACCAGCGCCGCCTTCAGCGCCCCCGCCGGCACCGCCCGGGCGATGACCCACCCCGCCAGCACCCCCGCCAGCTCCGGGACGCCCACCAGCGCCGCCAGCGGCCAGTCGACCGCGCCCGCCGCGACGTACCCGACCGTCCCGGCGCCGGCGATCACCACCGACTGGGCCTGCGCCGCCGCCAGCGCCGACAGCACCGGCACCCCCAGGCCCACCAGCAGCGGCACGCACAGCATCGGCCCCCCGACCCCGAACATCGCGCCCGCCGCCGCCACCCCCGCACCCGCCGCCGCGGTCACCGGCCACCCCGGCCCGCCCGCCGCGGACCCCCTCCCGCCCGGTCGCCGGACCAGCACCAGCACCGCCGTCACCGCGACCAGCGCCCCCAGCAGCACGCCGAACACCCGGCCCGTCACCAGCCCGTTCAGCACCACCCCCACCGGCGTCCCGGCGGCCGCGCCCGCGCACAGCAGCACCGCGGTCCGCCGCGTCCGCGGCTCGCGCAACTGCCCCGACCGCGTGTACACCGCCGTGCCCAGGACCCCCGTCGCGACGTTGGTGACCAGCGCCGTGCCCGCCACCTGCGCCGGAGACAGCGGCGTCAGCGCCACCAGCCCCGCGGTGACCAGCACCCCGCCCGGCCCCACCGCCGTGATCCCGACGCCCGCGGCCACCGCCAGCAGCACCAGCCCCGCCACCACCCCCGGATCCAGCCCCGTCACCGGCCCGCCCTCCGCAGCGCCGCCGACGCGCCCCGGCGCGCCCCGAACCCGTATGGAGTGCCCATCCTCGACATTCTGCGAGTTCCCGACCCCCGGTCAACGAACGGCGAACGCGGGCTTCGGCAGTTCACCGCCGGGGACGCTCAGTACGGCACCGGCGTCGCGGAGGGCCGCGGCCAGCCGGGCGTCGGCGTCTCCTCCGGGGTCGGGGACGCGGCCTCGTTCCCATTCCTGGACGGAGTACGGCACGGGACCGAGGTCACGGCCTACGCGGAGGTCGTACGGCGTGCTCGTCAGCAGGTCGATCGAGCGCAGCTCCGGATCGTTCGCGTGTGCCCGCCGGAGTGCCGCCGGCCGTTCGGCCGCCCGGGGGTCTCCTCCGGCGGCGCGGACGCGGAGGAGGGCGAGCGGAGGAGGAGGGCCGGTGCCGCGGGTCGAGGGCCCGCGGCACCGGCCGCGCCTCATGCACGCGTCAGCCGGCGGGGGCCAGTTCAGCGGCGTGGTCGGCCGCCCACTGCGCGAGCGTGCGCCCCTTCCTTCCCGTGACCTGCTCGAACACGGGCGAGACCGCCGGGGGCTCCTCGGCGTACTCGGCCTGGTAGCCCAGGATGAACTCGGCGACCTCCATCGGCATCCCGGCCGCGATGTAGGCCTGGCGGGCCTGCCCGTACGTCAGGGCCTCGAACGCGAGCGGACGGCCGAGGCCGGCGCCGATCGCCTCCGCCTGCTGCCGGTGGGTGAGCGGCTCCGGGCCGGTCAGCGAGTACGCCCGGCCCGCGTGGCCGTCCTCCAGCAGGGAGATCACGGCGACCTCGGCGATGTCGGCCTCGTGGACGGGCACGCCGACGCAGTCGGGGTAGGCGTTGCGGACCACGTTCTCCGTCCGGATGGACTCGCCCCAGACGTCGAGCTTGTTGACGGCGAACTCACCGGGCCGCACGTGGGTCCAGGCCGCCCCGGACTCCTCGACGACCTGTTCCACCGCGCGCAGCCTCTCGTAGCCTCGCCGGATCGTGACGGCGGCGCTGGTCATGGTCACGATCCGCGCGGCCCCGGCCGCCACGGCGCGACCGACGAAGTCCTCCGCGAGGACGGTCGTGCGCTCCGGGTCGAAGAGGCCGGCGATGAGGAACACGCTCCGCACCCCGTCGAACGCCAGGTCGCCCGGTCGGTTCAGGTCGCCCTTGACGACGTCGACGCCCTCGGGCAGCCCGGCGGCCTCCGGGGCGCGGGTGACCGCCCGGACGGAGCACCCGGCCGTGACGAGGCGATCGACCACGTGCCTGCCCACGGTGCCGGTCGCTCCGGTAACGAGGATGGTCATGGAGAACCTCTCTCTGTGAACGAAACGATCGATGCGGGCCCGCTGCCGAAGACGCTAGACAGGTCCGGTGGAGCTCGCACATGGAACGTTCCTACCTGGGCCTTTGCCTCCGTTCGCGCGGAGGCTCGGCCGATGGGCGGCACGGCGTCGCCGGCCTTCGCCGGTCCGGCGCCGGCGGGACGGCCGCCGGTTCCGCGGGATCGCCTTCACCCGCGCATCGGCAGGGCCGGGGCGGGTCTGGGATGCTGCTGTGCGGACGGGCACCCGTCCGAGGACGACCCCGGTCAGCGGAGGAACCGTGCGCTACGTGCTGATGATCTGCAGCGACGAGACCGCCGGCACCGATCCCGAGCAGGCCGCCGCCACCGGCTGCGGCGGCTGGTCGCAGGAGATGGCGCGGCGCGGCGTCATCCGCGGCGGCGCCGGGCTCGCGCCCAGCGACCAGGCCACCACCGTCAAGGTCCGCGGGGACGAGGTCCTGCTGACCGACGGCCCGTTCGCCGAGACCAAGGACCAGATCGGCGGGTTCTCCCTGATCGAGTGCGGCGGTCTGGAGGAAGCCGTCGAGATCGCCGCCCGCCACCCGTGGGCCGCGCTCGGCCAGATCGAGATCCGGCCCGTCGAGGAACCCGGCCCCGAGACGACGTGACCGGCACGGCCCCCACACCTCCCGAGCCCCCGGCGTCCCCGGCGAGCGGCGCGGCCGGTGCGGCGGACGCCGCCGCGCGGGCCTTCCGCGCCGAATGGGGCCAGGTCGTGGCGACGCTGATCCGGGTGACCGGCGACTGGGACCTGGCCGAGGAGTGCGCGCAGGACGCCTTCACCGCGGCGCTGGAGCGCTGGCCGCGCGACGGCGTCCCGTCCCGGCCGGGGGCCTGGCTGACCACCACCGCCCGCAACCGCGCCGTGGACCGGCTGCGCCGCGACGCCGCCGGCGCCCGCAAGCTCGCCCAGGCCGCCCGCACCGCCGCACCGCCCCCGCCGCCCGAGCCGGACGCCTTCGGCGACGACAGGCTGCGGCTGATGTTCACCTGCTGCCACCCCGCGCTGCGGCTGGACGCCCGCGTCGCCCTCACCCTGCGGACGCTCGCCGGGCTCACCACCGGCGAGATCGCCCGCGCGTTCCTGGTCGAGGAGGCCGCGATGTCCAAGCGGATCACCCGCGCCAAGCGCAAGATCCGCGACGCGCGCATCCCCTACCGCGTCCCCCCGCCCGACCTGCTGCCCGAACGCACCACCGCCGTCCTCGGCGTGCTGTACCTGATGTTCAACGAGGGGTACGGCGCCGCCGGCGGCGAGCCGCAGCGCCGCGCGCTGTGCGGGGAGGCGATCCGGCTCGCCCGGCTGCTGGTGTCGCTGCTGCCCGGCGAGCCCGAGGCGCGCGGGCTGCTGGCCCTGATGCTGCTGCACGACGCCCGCGCCGGCACCCGCGTCGACGGCACCGGCGCGCTGGTCACCCTGGAGCACCAGGACCGCTCCCGCTGGGACGCCGCCGAGATCGCCGAGGGCGTCGCCGTGCTGGAGGACGCCCTGCGGCCCGCGCCCGGCAGGCCCCCGCCCGGCCCGTACCAGGTGCAGGCCGCCATCGCCGCCTGCCACGCCACCGCTCCCGACGCCGCCGCCACCGA
This sequence comes from Actinomadura sp. NPDC000600, assembly GCF_040492135.1. Lineage (NCBI taxonomy): Bacteria > Bacillati > Actinomycetota > Actinomycetes > Streptosporangiales > Thermomonosporaceae > Actinomadura > Actinomadura sp. NPDC000600. The sequence continues at coordinate 46,824 of NZ_JBEUPD010000050.1, read as the reverse complement.
CTGGCCGCAGATCGCCGTGCTGTACGGGCGGCTCGCGGCGCTCGTCCCGTCCCCGGTGGTGCGGTTGAACCGGGCCGTGGCGGTCGGCATGGCCGACGGGCCCGCCGCCGGCCTGGAACTGGTCGAGGACCTGGAGCGCTCCGGCGGCCTGGACGGCTACCACCTGCTGCCCGCGACCCGCGCCGACCTGCTGCGCCGCCTGGGCCGCGACGCCGAGGCCGCCGCCGCCTACCGCCGCGCCCTGGACCTGGCCGCCAACGACGCCGAGCGCCGCTACCTGGCCCGGCGCCTCAGCGAGACCGCCCCGGACGGGCAAGCCTGAAAAGTCGTCCCCCGGGAGGTGTCCGTTCCGGCGCGGCGCGTTCGTCGGTTTGGGGAGAACGGCCGCACAAGGCCGGTCACCTGGGAAGGAACCCTTCATGGAAACCACGCACTCCAAGGACGGCACGAGCATCGCGGTCGAACGGACCGGCGAGGGGCCCGCCCTGGTCCATGTCGGCGGCGCCCTCAACGACCGCGGTTCCGGGGCCGCGCTCGCCGGGCTGCTGGCCCCGCACCACACCGTGTTCACCTACGACCGGCGGGGACGCGGCGACAGCGGCGACACCCCGCCCTACGCCGTCGAACGGGAGATCGAGGACCTGGCCGCCGTCATCGAGGCCGCCGGCGGGTCCGCCGCGGTGTACGGGATGTCGTCGGGCGCCGTCCTGGCGCTGCGCGCCGCCGCGCACGGGCTGCCCATCACCCGCCTCGCGCTGTTCGAACCGCCCTTCAACCCCGCCCACGACGAGCGGATCACCCACGCCCGCGCCTACAACACCGAGCTGACCGGCCTGCTGGCCGACGGGCGCCGCGGGGACGCCCTCGCCCTGTTCATGACCGTCGTCGGGATGCCGGAGGAGATGATCGGGCATATGCGGGGCGCGCCGATGTGGCCCGCGCTGGAGGCGCTGGCGCCCAGCCTCGCCTATGACTCGGCGGTCATGGACGACGCCGCGACGGGCGCCGTGCTGCCGGAGGACCTGCTCGGCCGCGTCACCGTCCCGGCCCTGGTGCTGGACGGCGGCGACAGCCCCTCCTGGATGCGCGACATCGCCCGCCGCACCGCCGCGCACCTGCCCGCCGGGACGCACCGCACCCTGGAGGGCCAGAACCACGACGTCGACCCGGCCGTGCTCGCTCCCGCCCTGGCCGAGTTCCTCAGCGGCTGAGCCGACGCTCCCGGCCGGCCGGTGCCGGGGCTCGGCCTGCCCCCGCCCCGCGGGCAGGGGTCCGCCGGGCATCGCGCCGGCGGGCCGGTCACGGGACGGGCACCTCGATGTGGCCGGGCGCGCCTCGCCGCACCGACGCGCGCCCGGCGGTGACCTCCGCGGCCCACGCCTCGAACGCCTCCAGCTCGGTGACGGGCACCGCCACGTCGGCCTCCACGCCCGTCCCGTAGCGGACGTCGCCGGGCTGGTGCCCGCGGGCGTGCAGGTCGCCCAGGAACCGCCCCGCCAACGCGTGGTCCACGGCGACGGTGAGCGTCACCACCGGGCGAAGCTCCACCACCCCGACGGCGTCGACGGCGTCGGCGACCGCCTGCCCGTAGGCGCGCACCAGCCCGCCCGCGCCGAGCTTGACCCCGCCGAAGTAGCGGGTGACGACCGCGGCCGTGCCGGTCAGCCCGCGCCGCAGCAGCACCTCCAGCATCGGGATCCCCGCCGTCCCGGCCGGCTCGCCGTCGTCGCTGCTCTTGGTGATCTCGCCGTGCTCGCCGACGACGTAGGCGGTGCAGTTGTGGGTGGCGTCGCGGTGCGCCCGCCGGTGCGCGGCGATGAACGCGGCCGCCTCGGCCTCGTCGGCTGCGCGGGCGAGCGTGCAGACGAACCGGGACCTGCGGATCTCCAGCTCAACCGAGCCGCCCTGTCTGATCGTGCGCATGGCGTCTGCGAGTCTACGGCCGCCCCGGGCCCGCCGCGCGGGACGCGGGGGCGCGGGGTGCCGGGGCGACCGGCGCGGTCAGACCAGGTCGATGAGGTCGGCGATGGACGGCACGACGCGGTGCGGGCGGAACGGGAACCGTGCGATCTCCTCCTTGCGGGTGACGCCGGTCAGCACCAGGACCGTCTCCAGCCCCGCCTCGACCCCGGCGACGATGTCGGTGTCCATGCGGTCGCCGATCATCGCGGTGCTCTCGCTGTGCCCGCCGACCACGTTCAGCGCCGTGCGCATCATCAGCGGGTTCGGCTTGCCGACGAAGTAGGGCTCCACCCCGGTCGCGCGGGTGATCATCGCGGCGACGGCGCCGCAGGCCGGCAGCGAGCCCTCCGGGGACGGGCCGATCGGGTCGGGGTTGGTCGCCACGAACCGGGCGCCGCCCTCGATCAGCCGGATCGCGCGGGTGATCTGGGAGAAGCTGTAGGTGCGGGTCTCGCCGAGCACCACGTAGTCGGGGTCGATGTCGGTGAGGACGAAGTCCGCCTCGTGCAGCGCCGTCGTCAGGCCTGCCTCCCCGATCACGTAGGCCGAGCCCTCGGGCCGCTGGTCGGCCAGGAACCGGGCGGTGGCCAGCGCCGAGGTCCAGATCGCCTCCGCCGGCACGGCCAGCCCGGCCGCCGCCAGGCGGGCCGACAGGTCCCGCCGGGTGTAGATCGAGTTGTTGGTCAGGACGAGGAACGGTTTCCCCGACGCCGCCAGGCGGCGGATGAACTCCTCGGCCCCCGGGACGGGGCGGCCCTCGTGGACCAGGACGCCGTCCATGTCCGACAGCCAGTACTCGATCGGCTTGCGCTCGCTCATGTCCCCATTGTCGCAGGCAGGGATCTTCCCCATGACCGTTCGGCCGGACCCGTTCCCCGAGGTCCGCGCGGCGCCGGGGCGTTGACCCGCGTGTGACGCGGGCCATACATTTTCCGGCACGGCGCACCGAATCGTGTTCGGCGGGCGGGCCGCCCCGACGGTGCGCCGCCACCCCGCGGGAGGCGCGACGTGCAGGACCGGGATGTGCAGGACCGGGACGTGCAGGAGGCCGGGCGGCCGCTGCCGGGCATCGCCGAGGTCCGGGCGGCGATGACGGCGCCGGGGCAGCTGTTCGAGATGGAGGAGGTGCGGATCCGCGGCGTGCGGACCCGCGTCTGGAAGAACGCCCCGACCACCCTGCGCGACATCCTGGAGATCTCCCGCGCGCACGGCGGCAAGGACTTCCTGGTCTACGAGGACGACCGGCTCACCTTCGCCGGGCACTACGCGCGGGCGGCCGCGTTCGCGCGGCTGCTGGCCGACCGGTACGGGATCGCCAAGGGCGACCGGGTCGCGATCGCGATGCGCAACTACCCCGAGTGGTCGGTGGCGTTCTTCGGCGCCGCCGTCGCCGGCGCCGTCGTGGTCCCGCTGAACGCCTGGTGGAGCGCCGCGGAGCTGGAGTACGGGCTGGCCGACAGCGGCGCCAAGGTCCTGGTCGCCGACGCCGAGCGCGCCGAGCGGCTCGCCGGCGTGCTGCCGGAGCTGGGCGTGGCGTGCCTGGTCGCGCGGCCGGACGGCGCCGTTCCCGCGGGCATGGAGGCGTTCGAGGACGTCGTCGGCGACGGCGGCGACCCTGACGCCGCCTCCCTGCCCGGGGTGCCGCTCGACCCCGAGGACGAGGCGACGATCTTCTACACCTCCGGCACCACCGGCCGCCCCAAGGGCGCCCTCGGCACGCACCGCAACATCGCCGGCAACCCCGTCGGGCTCGCCTACGGGATCATGTCGGCGGGCGTGCGCGCCGGCCGCACGGTCGAGGAGCTCGCCGCGCCGCAGCCGCGCGTGACGCTGCTGAGCGTCCCGTTCTTCCACGCCACCGGCTGCCACTCGGTGCTGGTGACCAGCGCCCTGCAGGGCGGCACCGTCGTGCTGATGTACCGGTGGGACGTCCGCACGGCGCTGGAGCTGATCGAGCGGGAGCGCGTCACCGGGTTCGGCGGCGTGCCGACGATGGCCTGGCAGGTGCTGACCTCCCCCGACTTCGGCGACTACGACACCTCCAGCCTGACCGGCGTCAGCTACGGCGGCGCGCCGGCCGCGCCCGCCCTCGTCGACAAGATCAAGGAGCGGCTGCCCGACCGGGTGCCCGGCAACGGGTACGGCCTGACCGAGACCTCCTCGGTCACCACCTACAACGGCGGCGTGAACTACCTGGAGCGGCCCGAGAGCGTCGGCCCGCCCGTCGCGGTCTGCGACGTGCGGGTCGTCGGGCCCGCCGGGGAGGACCTGCCGACCGGCGAGGTCGGCGAGCTGCTCATCAAGGGTCCCAACGTGATCAAGGGCTACTGGAACAGGCCCGAGGCGACCGCCGAGGCGTTCGTGGACGGCTGGTTCCACAGCGGCGACCTGGCCCGCCTGGACGCCGACGGGTTCGTCTACATCGTCGACCGCGCCAAGGACATGCTGATCCGCGGCGGCGAGAACATCTACTGCGCCGAGGTCGAGGCCGCCCTCTACGAGCACCCGGCCGTCGCCGACTGCGCCGTGATCGGCGTCCCGCACGAGGTCCTCGGCGAGGAGGTGGGCGCGGTGGTCGTGCCGCGGCCCGGCGCCGCGCTGACCGGCCGGGAGCTCCAGGAGTTCCTGGACGGGCGGATCGCCGCGTTCAAGGTCCCCGCGCACTTCTGGTTCCGCGCGGACGGGCTGCCCCGCAACCCCGGCGGCAAGATCCTCAAGACCCGGCTGCGCGAGGAGCTGCTCGCCCGCCCGCCGGTATCGTGATCTTGTGATGAGCGACGAACCGCGCCCCGCCAACCGCCAGATCGACGCGCCGGGCCTCGCGCCGGGCCCCGGATACAGCCACGCCGTCTCCGTCGACGTGCCCGGCCGGCTGGTGGTGGTGAGCGGCCAGATCGCGCTGGACTCGGCCGGGAACCTGGTCGGCCCCGGCGACCTGGAGGCCCAGACCCGGCAGGTGTTCGCCAACCTGGAGACCGCGCTCACCGCCGCCGGCGCCCGCTGGGAGCACGTCGTGCGGCTCGGGTACTTCCTGCGGGACGTGAGCGGCGTCGGGGTCGTGCGGGCCGTGCGCGCCGAGTTCGTCCCCGAGCACGTCGCGCCCGCCGCGTCGCTGGTCGAGGTGTCGCGCCTGGTCCGCGACGACCTGCTCGTGGAGATCGAGGCCCTCGCCGTCGTCCCCGCCCGCTGACCCGCTCTGCCCCTCCGGCAGGACGTGAAAAGGGGCGCCCCCGCGATGGGGGCGCCCCTTTTCACGTGCGGGCAGATCAGACGTTGACCCCGAAGTCGGAGGCGATGCCCGACAGGCCCGAGGCGTAGCCCTGGCCCACCGCGCGGAACTTCCACTCGGCGCCGTTGCGGTACAGCTCGCCGAACACCATCGCGGTCTCGGTCGAGGCGTCCTCCGAGAGGTCGTAGCGCGCGATCTCGCTGTTGTCGGACTGGTTCACCACGCGGATGAAGGCGTTGCGGACCTGCCCGAAGCTCTGCTGGCGGCTGTCGGCGTCGTAGATCGACACCGGGAAGACGATCTTGGCGACCTCGGCCGGCACGGCCGTCAGGTTCACCTTGATCGCCTCGTCGTCGCCCTCGCCCTCGCCGGTGAGGTTGTCGCCGGTGTGCTCGACCGACCCGTCGGGGCTCTTGAGGTTGTTGAAGAACACGAAGTGCTGGTCCGACAGGACCTTGTTCTCCGCCGAGCACAGCAGGGCGCTGGCGTCGAGGTCGAAGTCGGTACCGGTCGTGGTCCGCACGTCCCACCCGAGTCCGACCACGACGGCGGTCAGTCCGGGGGCCTCCTTGGTCAGCGAGACGTTGCCGCCCTTGCTCAGACTGACTCCCACTGTGTCTACCTCCGTATCGGCTGCGGGCGCCATCACCCGCGTTCGGTCTGTCTAACGAGAACGGTAGCCACCTTGCGCTGGTTCCCCCGCCTCCTTCGCGAATTAGGGGCGTGGCGTGCCGTTTCTTCCCGCGCCGGGGGCTTTCAGACCAGGAACGCGGCGGGCGCGGTGACGGGGGCGGGCAGCTCGAACGCGGCGGCCAGCTCCGCCGCGCGCGGCGCCAGCTCGTCGCAGGTGCGGCGCCGCGCGGCCCACACCTCGTCCAGGAACCCGGGCGGGACGACCCCCTCGTTGAGCAGGCCGGCCGCGCGGCGCTCCAGCCGGTCCAGGGCGTGCAGGCGCAGGACGGGCCCGAGCGCGCGCGGCCCGGCGCCGTCGGCCGCGGCGAGGATCTCCAGGATGACCCGGTCGGCGCAGGCGGTGGCGGTCCGCGCGGCCAGCGCCAGGTTGCCGTTCCAGGCGGTGAAGGCGTCCTCGCCGCCGCGCAGGGCCGCCTCGACCCGGCCCGCGAGCCGGTCGCGCATCCGGCGCTCGGCGTCGCGGGCCAGGAACAGCCACACGCGCGGGGAGTCCAGGTCGCCGTCGTCGGGCGGCCCGAGCCCGGGTTCGGGCGGGACGTAGCGGTCGAGGTCGGCCATCGCGCGGGCGGTGTCGTAGAGGATGAGCTCGTTGTCGCCGCCGGCGTTCTGGTAGGCGTGCGTGAGGCCCCGGTAGGCGTTGAGGCGCTCCACGGCGGCGAAGCCGGGGGCGCCGCTGTGCACCCGGCATGCCGACACCGTCTCCTGCGCCTGGACGGTCGCGGCCGCCTTCAGCAGCGCCAGGTCCCGGTCGACCGCCGACCACGGCGCCCAGGCGGTGGACGGGCCGCCCTCGGCGGCAGCGGCGCCTTCCGCGGCCCCGCCCGCCGCCGGGCCCGGGGTGGTGACGTGGGCGGCGACGGCGGTGAGGGCGTAGGCGGACGCGATCGCCCCGAGCACCGCCTCCTGCTGGTTGCGGTAGTCGGTCAGCGGGCGGCGCGGCGCGAGCCGGCCGAGGGTGGCGCGGCCCGCCGAGTGGGCCAGCAGCATCCCGGCCGACGCCCGGGTGATCGCGGCGGAGGCGGAGATCACCGCCCGCCACACCGGCGGGGCGATGCCCATCGAGCGGGTCAGCCGCGCCGCCGCGGACCCCGCCGGGTCGTGGAAGGCCCCGTCGGCGCCGATGCTCGCGCCGTCGCGCAGCCACGCCTCGTAGGGGACGCGGACGTCCTCCAGGAGCACGGCGGCGTAGTCGACCTGCAGGCCGGTGGTCTCCGGCGCCGGGACGATCCGCACGCCGGGCGGGACGGCGCCGCCGGGCCCGCGCAGCGGGACCGCGAACACGAACACCCCGCGCTCCTCGCCTCCGTGGACGAGGGTGGCGTAGACGGCGGCGGTCTTGGGCAGGTCCGGGTGGGCGGTGTTGGTGGGGAACTTGGCGGCCCGGGAGTCCGGCGTGCTGAGCACGAACCCGCCCGTGGCGGGGTCGTGGCGGGCCACGGTGCGGGGCGACAGGTGGCTGTTGCTGCGTCCGACCTCGGTCATCAGCAGTGTCCCGAACGAGGCCATCGACTCCAGGGACTCGCGCGCCCGCCGCGCCCCGTCCTGCCCGGCGCCGAACCGCAGGATCGGGCCGAGCGCGAGGGTGTAGTGCAGCAGCATGAGGTGGAACAGCGGCGGGTCGGCGACCGCGGCGCGCTCCAGCAGCGCGCACAGCGCCGGAGGGTCGGCCAGCAGGTCGCCGGCGGGCGGGGCGGCCAGCCCGGCGCGGCGCAGCCGCTCGTAGGTGAGCGCGTGCCGGTCGGGCGCGGTGAGCCCGCCCGGGACGGTGAAGAACTCCTCGGGGACGGCCTCCTCCAGGCGGGCGCGCGCCTTGGCGTCCAGGGAAGCGCCGTGCACGAACTGGCGCAGGTCCTCGGCGTCGGTGTTCACGCGGGGTCCTTTCGCTCGCCGGACGGGCTGGCGGCGGGGGCGGCCTTGCCGGTCAGGCCGTGGCGGGGGCGGTCGCGCAGCGGCGCCAGCGTCCGCACGTCCGGGATGGTCAGCCGCGCGCACTGGCACAGCGCGTTGCCGGCGCCGGCCTCGGCGAACACCGTCGCGCCCGCCGCGTGGACGGCGCTCAGGGCCTCGGGCAGCCGGACGGGTTTGACGATGCAGTCGGCCATGGCGCGGTGCAGGTCGTCGTCGTCGCGGTAGGCGCGGCCGCGCACCGGGGAGTGGACCGTGAGCTCCAGGGGCCGCTGCGGGAAGCCGCGGATCATGGCGTACCACTCGTCGTCGGCGCCGGCCATCGCCGGGTGGTGGGACAGGTAGGGCACGGCGAGCCGCACGGCGTTCACGCCCTGGCCGCGCGCGGCCTCCAGGACGGCGTCCAGCGGCCCGTCGGGCCCGGACACGACCGTGGCATGCGGGGCGTTCAGGCAGGCGACGACCACCTCCGGGGCGCCCGCGGCGTCGATGCAGGCGAGGGTGCGGTCCTCGCCGGCCTCCAGCAGGCCCATGCCGCCGCCTCCGCCGTGCCGGGCCAGGACGCCGACCGCCGCGACGGCCATGCGGGCGCCGTCGATGATCGCGAACGCGCCCCCGCAGACCAGCGCGGCGATCTCCCCGAAGCTCTGCCCGACCGCGAACGCGGGGTGCACGCCGTGCGCCCGCAGGGCGCGGTCCACGGCGACGGACGCGGCGTAGCCGGCGAGCTGGGCGACGCCCGGGGTGCGGGCCGCCTCCCGGTAGCCGCCGGGATCGTCCATGAGGATCGAGCGCAGGCTCGGCCATCCGTGGCGCGGCAGGCCCTCCTGCACGGCGTCCAGGACGTCGGCGACGGCGCGGGCGGCGCCGGGGCCGGTGCGGGCCAGGGCGGGCAGGTCGGGTACGCCCGCCGCGCCGGTGCCGGGGAACAGGAATGCGCAGGTGTCGCCGGGTTCGAGCTCGTCGGCCGGACGGAACGGGGGTGCGGGCACGCGGGGTCTCCTTACCTTGAAGGAAGGCTGCCTTTTCTATTAAGCCAACGGCCGCTTATTACTCGGTTATGGACCAAAACCCTGAAATGGGATTATTCACTTATGGGATGGGGCTGACAACCATCAATGGGGCGATAGGGAGGACACATGACCGTGCCCGACGCGCACCGGACGTCCCCGGCGGACGGCGGCCGAGCAGCGCGCGACGGCGGGCGGGGGTGGACGATCCTCGGAACCGGCGCCCACCTGCCCCGCGAGGTCGCGCACAGCGCCGACCTGTCCCGCTCCCTGGGCCTGGAGCCGGACTGGATCGAGCGGCGCACCGGGATCCGGCGGCGGCACGTCGTCGCGCCCGGCGAGGCCGCCTCCGATCTGGCCGCGGCCGCCGCCGACGCGGCGCTGCGCGCGGCCGGGCTGCGGGCCGCCGACATCGGCCTGATCGTGCTCGGCACCTCCACGCCCGACGTGATCGCCCCGTCCACCGCCTGCCGCGTGCAGGCGATGCTGGGCGCCGGCCGCGCCGCCGCGTTCGACATCTCCGCCGCCTGCACCGGGTTCGTGTTCGGGTTGCAGACCGCGATCGGCTGGCTCGCCACCCAGCGCGGCTCTTCCCCCTACGTGCTGGTCATCGGCGTGGAGGTGTACTCGCGGTTCCTCAACCGCGCCGACCGCGCCACCGCCGCGCTGTTCGGGGACGGCGCCGCCGCCGCGGTCGTCGGCCCCGCCCCGGCCGGGCACGGCATCGGCCCGATCACCCTCGGATCGGACGGCTCGGGCGTGGACGACGTGCTCATCCCCGCCGGCGGCAGCCGGCTGCCCGCCAGCGCCGAGACCCTCGCCGGGCTCGGCCACACGATCCACATGGACGGCCGCGCGGTCCGCGACTTCATCACCGCGGTCTTCCCTCGGCTGGTGGCCGAGGCGACCGAGAACGCCGGGGTCAAGCCCGCCGACCTGGCCCTGGTCATCCCGCACCAGCCGAACCCGCGGCTGGTCGCCTCGCTGGCTGGGGAGGCCGGGCTGGAGCCGGGCCAACTGGCGATCGTCGGGGACCAGGTCGGCAACATCGGCGCCGCCAGCATCCCCTACGCCCTCGACCGGGCCATGCGGACGCACCGGATCGGCCCCGGCGACCTGGTGCTGCTCGCCGGCTTCGGCGCGGGCCTGACCTGGGGGCACACCCTGCTCACCCTGCCGCCGCCCTGACCCTCTCATGCCTTGCCAGTTATATGCTGTTCCGGCTATGTTCGGTGGGGCGCGGGGCCCGGGCGCGGCGTCCGCGCGTCCGGGCCCGAACCACCGAGGAGAGGCGAGGCGAGATGAGCACCGGCGACCCGCACGCACCCGACGGCACCGCCACCCAGCGCGACGGGCGCGCCCTGCTGCGCTTCGAGCGCCGCCTGCGCCACCCGCCCGAGCGCGTCTGGAAGGCCCTCACCGACCCCGCCGAGCTGTCGGCCTGGCTCGCCGAGGCCGTCCTGGAACCCGCCGTCGGCGGCAAGTTCGAGCTGCGCTGGCTCAACGCCGGCGAAGCCGCCGAGGAGGCCACCGCGCGCGGCACCGTCACCGCGTTCGACCCGCCGCGGCTGCTGGAACTGGACTCCGACCTGCACGGCAGGCTGCGCTGGGAGCTGGCGCCCGCCGCCGAAGGGACGCACCTGGTGTTCACCAGCGACGTCCAGCTGCCCGGCGAGTTCCTCATCCGCACCCTCGCCGGATGGCACCTGCACCTGGACTACCTCGCCGAGGCCCTCGACGGCGCCCGCGTCGACTGGCCGAACTGGACCACCGCCCGCTGGCAGGTCCACCACGACCGCTACGCCGAGCGGCTCGGCGCGCTGGAGGCCGTCCGCGACCTGTACCGGCGCGTCCTGGACGGCTGGAACGCCCGCGACGGCGCCGCGTTCGCCGCCCCGTTCCGCGACGACGGCGAGGCGGTCGGGTTCGACGGCACCCTGCACTCGGGCCGCGCGCGGATCGCCGCGCAGCTGGACCGGATCTTCGCCGACCACCCCACCGCCCACTACGTCGGCCTGGTGCGCGACGTCCGGCTGATCGCCCCCGGCGCCGCCGTGCTGCGCGCCGTCGCCGGGATGGTCCCGCCCGGCTCGGCCGACCTGAACCCCGCCGCGAACGCGGTGCAGACCCTCACCGCGTCCCAGCTCATGGGCGAATGGCGAGTCGAGCTGTTCCAGAACACCCCGGCCGCCTACCACGGCCGCCCCGAGGAGGCCGAGGCCCTCACCGCCGAACTGCGCGCCCTGCTGCCCGGAAACGGCTGACGGCCGCCCCGCCGAGGGCACGCCGGACGGCGGACGGCCCGGAGCCCCTCGGGCTTCCGGGCCGTCCGCCGAACGGAGGTGTGCCGCGTCAGCGCTTCAGCGAGCGCAGCACCTCGCGGGACTCGGCGCGGCGGTCCCAGGCGACGGCGGCGAACACGACCGCGAACCCGACGGGCAGCAGCGCCCACGCCGGCTCCAGCACCAGCAGCTGGGTGAGGGCGGCGCCGGCCATCAGGCCGATCAGCCCGGTCGCGGCGAGCCCGGCCAGCCGCGGGACCACCAGCCCGATCGCGCCGGCCGCCTCGACGGCCCCGGTCACGTACCGGAACCACTGGCCCCAGCCGATCTCGTCGAAGGTGGCGACGGCGTCGGCCTGCCCGGCGAACTTCGGCAGCGCCGAGGCGAAGAACAGGAACGCGGCGAGCAGGATCTGCGCGCCCCACAGCACCTTGCGCAGCGTGCGGCGCTCCCCGGCGGAGGCGGCGGTGACGCGGGCGGCGGGGGCGGCGGTGTGGGTCTGGGCGCTCATGGCGGTGGTCCTTCCGTGCGGGTGTCTCATCGGCCTTTCACTGACGCGTCGCACGGGCGGCCGCCGGATCGACATTCCGCCGAAGATTTCCTCAGATATTTTTCGCGGCGGCATCAGCGCAGGTGAGAGGCGGTGAACGCGGCCGCGGCGGCGGTCGTGGCGCGCACGAACGCGGCCAGTGCCCGGGACCGGGACGCCTCGGACCAGGCGAGCACGAGCGTGGTCGGCGCGGCGTCGCGGACCGGCACCGCCGCCAGGTCGTCGCGCAGCAGCCCGCGCATCGACTCCGGCAGCACCGCGACCATCCGGCCGAGCGCGATGAGCTGCATCAGCTGGCCGCCGTCCCCGATCACGGGCCCGTCACCGGGACCCGCACCTGGACCCGCGCCGGGCGGGCGCCGCGGCAGCACCTCGCCGTCCAGGTCGGCCATCGACACCTCGGCGCGGCCCGCCAGGCGGTGCCCCTTGGGCACGACCACCACCTGCCGCTCCTGCATCAGCTCCTCGGTGGCCAGGCCCGTGACGTCCTGGCGCGGCGCGTACAGCAGGGCGGCGTCGGCGCGGCCGTCGCGCAGCGCGTCCGCCGCCCCGTACCCGAACAGCATCTCCACCGGCAGCGCCTCCGGTTCGCGCTCGTAGGCGGCCAGGATCCGTGGCAGCAGGCCGCCGCCGTCCCCGCCGGGCTTCATCGCCAGGACGAGCCGGGGCTCGTCGGCGCCGGCGCGCCGCGTCCGCCGGACCGCCGCCGCGACGGCCTCCAGCGCGGCGCCGCCCTCGGCCAGCAGGGTCTCCCCCGCCGGGGTGAGCGCCACCCGGCGGCTCGTGCGCTCCAGCAGCGGCACGCCCAGGCGCCGCTCCAGCCGGCCGATCGCCCGCGACAGCGGCGGCTGCGCGATGCCGAGCTTCTCGGCCGCCCGGCCGAAGTGCAGCTCCCGCGCCACCGCCAGGAAGTAGGTCAGCTCCCGCGTCTCCACCACATCCATTCCCTCAGGGTATTGATCGCGGCGGGATCGGTGTTGGCCCCGGTGCCGCCGCCGGTGGTGGGCTTCAGGGCATGAGCGCCACACCTGAGCACACCACCGAGACCGCCCTGGTGACCGGAGCCAACAAGGGCATCGGGTACGCCGTCGCCGAAGGGCTCGCCGCACGCGGCATGACCGTCCTGATCGGGTCCCGCGATCCGGGGCGGGGCGAGATGGCGGCCGCGTCGCTGCGCGAGGCGGGGCACGACGCCCGCGCCGTCGTCCTCGACGTCACCGACCAGGCCGCGGTCGAGAAGGCGGCCCGGGCGATCGCGGCGTCCCCCGGGCGCCTGGACGTGCTGGTCAACAACGCCGGCATCTCCGGCGGGGCGCTGCACTTCCCGGACGAGGCCGACCTGGACGTCGTGCGCCGTGTGTTCGACACCAACCTGTTCGGCGTGATCAGGGTGACCAACGCGATGCTGCCGCTGCTGCGCCGGGCCCCCGCGGCGCGGATCGTGAACATCTCCAGCGGCACGTCCTCGATGGCCGCCATGACCGACCCGGGCCACTACTTCTGGGACGTGCCGGGCTCGGCCGCCTACCCGGCCTCCAAGGCGGCGCTGAACATGCTGACGATCCAGTACGCCAAGCGGCTGCGGGGGTCGGGGATCCTGGTCAACGCCGCCGCGCCCGGCGCGTGCGCGACCGACTTCACCGTCGAGTTCACCCGCGCGACCGGCCGGACGACCACGCGCACCGCCGCGCAGGGCGCCGCCGTCGCGATCAAGCTCGCGACACTGGACGGCGACGGCCCCACCGGCGGGTTCTTCGACGACGACGGTCCCGTCGCCTGGTGACGACCGCGGCGGGCGCGCGGTCCATCAGGCCCTGACGGGTCGGGCGCCGGCGGGGTCGGGCGCCGGGCGCGGGTAGCGGGCCCGCATGGCGTCGATGCACAGGTCCCGCGACACCGGGCCCCCGAACCGCAGCCGGTCGTAGGCGGTGAACGGCGGCTCCAGCGCGTCGAGCTCGTCGACCAGCGCGTGCAGGCGGCGCGTCCAGGCCGGCGTCCCGGCGTCCGGCTCTCCCGGCGCCGCCTCGATCGCGGCGACCAGGGCGTCCTTGTACTGGATCGTGCTGGGTGTCACTGAGCGCAGGCACACGTACTGGCCCGACAGGTAGGCGGACCACTCCTGCCCGGCGGTGGTCTCGTCGTCCCAGTGCGCGCGGAACCACCCCTCCAGCGCGTCGACGCCGCCCGCCTGGTCGGCCAGGCCGAACAGGTCCGCCGGCACCATCTCGGCCCCGTCGGAGCGCAGATAGCCGGGCAGCGGCAGCCGGCCCTCCAGCATCAGCCGCCGCACCTCGTCGGCGTCGCGGCCGGCGGCGCGGCACAGGCCCTCCAGGTCGGTGTACCACGCGGTGGCGTAGGCGTCGTCGGCGGCGGTCATCGGGTGGTCGCCGTTGACCTCCCGGAACCGGTCGGCCAGCCGCTCCTTCAAATCTGTGTCGCTCATGCGCGGACGCTAACGCGCCATCGCTTCGGCGCCCGCCGAACCATGACCGCGCGGGGGCTCACCAGGGGGACAGCACGAGCGCCTGGAGGGCCAGCGCGGTCGCTGCCTGCGCGGCCAGCCAGCCCCTCGCCCCCGCGGAGGGGCGGTCCACGGCGGCGGCGACCGCGAGCCAGGCGGCGAACGGCACCCAGATCCGCTCGACCTCGCCCCGGGTCACGCCCGACAGGTCCAGGACCAGCACGCCGAGCAGCGCCGCGCCCGCCAGCGCCGCCACCGCCGCCGCGGGCGGGACCGTCCGGGCCGGCGCGTCCCGCCTCAGCACCTGCCGCCACGGCACGCCCCGCCGCAGGACGGCCAGGGTGCGCGGCAGCGCGTGCGCCACCGCCGGACCGGTCAGCAGACCCAGCACCGCCAGGTTGGCCGGCAGGAAGTAGGCGTAGGAGCGCTGCGCCGACCCGCGGCTGACCAGGTAGGTGTCCAGGGTGGCGCGGACGCCGTCGGGCCACCAGAACCCCAGCAGCGTGAAGGCGGCCGGGGCCACCGCCAGCCCCGCGCCGGCGGCCGTGAGCACCCGCGCCCGGGGACGGAGCAGCAGCACGACCGCGAGCGGCACCGCGTACAGCGGCAGCAGCCCGTAGCTCAGATACGGCAGGCACCCGAGCAGCAGTCCGCCCCCCACGGCCGCGGCGAGCGCCCGCGCCCCCGACCCCCGCGCGGCCAGCGCGAGCAGGGCCGTCCCCCAGGCCGCGACCGCGAGGAAGAACGCGTCCATCGCGGTGGCGACCCACACCGCCAGCGGCGCCAGCACCAGGAAGGGCACCGCGGCCCGCGCCGCCCGCTCCCCCGCCACGCACCGCACCGTGACCGCGATCGCCGCGACCGACGACGTCCCCGCCGCGATGACGAGCGCCGCCGCCCACCCGGTGCCGCCGAGGCCGGCCTTCTCCAGCGCCCACAGGACGAGCATCGGCAGCGGCGGATGCCCCCGCACGTGCGTGGTGTAGCCGCCGAGCCGCTCGGTGAAGGTCCGCAGCCACTCCAGCGGGTCGGGGCGCAGCTGCGCCAGGCCCGCCGGGTACTCGGTCGGCGCCTCCAGCGGCCCGGCGAGCGCGCCCCACCCGTCGGAGGCGGCCAGCGCCACCGTCCACGCGGCGGCCGACGCCCACGCGACCGGCGGCAGCGCCCGCCACGGCAGCCGGGCCGCCAGCGCGGGCAGCGCCGCCACGGCCAGGGCCGCCAGCGCCGCCGCCGGCAGCAGCCGCCAAGGCGGCGGCCAGCCCCGCGCCCGCGCGTGCAGCGGCGGCAGCGCGTCCTCGGTGGACAGGCCCGCGCGGCGCAGGTACCAGCCCACGGCGAAGGCCGCCGCGATCCCGGCCGCCCACACCGCGACGGCGACCCGTCCGGACCGGCCGCGCCCCTTCGGCGGCCCGGCCGCCTCCACCCGGCCGTGCGCGTCGGTGAGCGTCATCGCCCAGGCTCCTTCCGCGAGGGCTTCGGAGCGCGCGTCGCCCCGCCGTGTCTCCCGTCTCCGGCCGTGCGGTGCGCGGTGACCGCGCGGACCACGAGGGCGCAGGCCGCCGCGGCGGCGATGGCGCCCAGCACGATCGCCAGGTTGCGGCCGTAGGGCAGCGGCAGCCGGGACGGCTCGTCGGCGCGGCGCCCGTAGGCCAGCACGACGGGGATCGCGACGGCGGTCACGCAGGCGCCGACGACGAGCGCGGCGCGCACGATGCGCCGGTGCCCGGCCGGCACCAGGCCGGTGAGCGCGCCCGCGGCCAGCACCGCCGGGACCAGGACGGCGTCGTGCAGGACCGCCGCCCCCGCGAACCACTTCGCCCACCGGGTCACGGGGACATCGGTCACGATGCCGCGCAGCCCGTAGGCGATGAGCGCCAGCCCCACCGCGTACGCGGCCGCCTTCGACGCGGTCCGCGCGTTCACGAGACCACCAGCCGGTGGATCCATTTGGTCTGCATGACCCCGGGCCGGTTCGGGGCGATGAGGCGGCAGGGGTGGCCGTGGTCGAGGGCGAGGGGCGCGCCGTTCATGCCGAGGGCCAGCAGCGTCAGCGGGTCGTGCCAGTGCGGCGGAGCGACCAGGGAGGTGCGGTAGAGGCCCTGCCGCTGCAGCGACTCGACCAGCACCTGCGCGTCGTCGGCGACGCCGGCCAGGCGCAGCACGTCCCGCAGCCGCACGCCGTGCCAGGACGCCTCCACGCTCCAGCCCTCCACGCACGAGATCGGCAGCCGCACGGTGTGCTGCGGCAGCGCACGCAGGTCGGCCAGGGACAGGGTGACCTCCCGCGCGACGCGGCCGGTGACGGTGAGCCGCCAGCGGGGGTCGCGGGCCCGGGCGGTGACGCCGGTCGCGGCGGCCGACTTGTTGACCGGGACGTCCTGCGGCCCGGTGCCGGGGCGGCGGGGCGCCAGCACCGCCAGCGGCGCCAGCGGCGTGACGGCCTCCCCCACCGTGGTGAGCGCGACGACGCCGCTCGCGCCGGCGACGGTGAGCAGGAAGCCGCGCCGCCCGACGCCGTCCTGCGGGCGGGTCATCACGGTGCGGCGCGCTTTGGACCACTGGTCGGCGATGTGGACGACCAGCGCGCCGACCAGGATGTAGGCCGTCCAGTAGTGCGCGGTGGTGAAGTAGAACCGGAACGCGTACCAGTAGGCGACGTTCATCACCCCGGTGACGAACTGGAACAGCGCCGCGCCGACCAGGACGAACACCAGCAGCCGCTGCGCGCCGTGCACGACCGAGCGCACCGGTGGCCACTGCCACAGCCGCGGGTAGACCGTCCACAGCTTGGCCAGCAGGAGCGGGACGGTCGCCATCCCCCCGATGACGTGCACGCCCTGGGTGACCCGGTACAGGTTCACCGGCCGCGACGGCCACCGCATCCACCCTGCGGGCTGCTGCATGAAGTGGCTGACCAGCCCGGTCCCGAAGCAGACCAGCACGGCGGCGCCCAGGGCGATGCCGAGCCAGGAGGCGACCCGCTCGTCGTGCAGGCGGCTGGTGAACCGCCCCGGGACCGCGCGCAGCGCGGCGGCCGGGCCGCTCCTGCCGAGCGCGGTCCTCATGAGCGCGCGTCCCCGGAGCGCAGCGCGACGAACCATCGGTCGGCCTCCTCCCAGAACTCCGTCACGGTCGCGGCGCACGCGGCGGCCAGCCCGGTGACGGCGTCGGCGGACACGTGCGCCCAGGTGAACCACTCGCCGACCGACCGGTCCGAGCGCAGCCGCAGCGGCTCGGTGCGGGAGGCCGAGCCGGGCGGCCCGACCTCCGCCAGCACCTGCCCGCCGGGCGCCAGCAGCGCCAGGACGCGGCGCAGCAGCGCGGCGGGGTCGCCGCCGATGCCGATGTTGCCGTCGGCGAGCAGCACGGTGCGCCAGCGTCCGGTGCCCGGGACGCGGCCGAACACGTCCCGGCACAGGGCCGGGCCGCCCGCCGCGACCGTGAGCGCGACCGCGTAGGGGGCCAGGTCGATGCCCAGGACCGGCAGGCCGCGGCGGGCGAGCGCCACCGTCAGCCGGCCCGGCCCCGAGCCGACGTCCAGGGTGGCGCCGTCGCAGCGGTCCAGGAGGCCGCCGTCGCCGGGCCGCACGGCCAGCCAGTCGTGCACGGGCAGCGGGCGGCGGCGCCCGTCGGCGTGCTCGATCTCCACGGGGGCACGCCCCTGCAGCGCCTCCTCGTACAGTTCGCCGATCATGCCGGGACGGTCCGGTGGCCGAGGGCCCGCACGGCGGCGGCGAACCGGCTCCCCGGCGCGGCCGCGGCGACGGCCTCGGCGTCGGCGGGGGTGTCGACGTCGGTCAGCTCAGGCAGCGCCGCGATACGCAGCCCGGCGGCGCGCAGCCGCGCGAGCTGGACCGCCCCGGTGTCGGGGCGCGACATCGGGACGCCGCGCAGCAGCGCCGCGCTGGGGCGCCGCAGCCCGAGCAGCCAGAACCCGCCGTCTCGGGCGGGCCCGAACACCGCGTCGCGGCGGCCGAGCCCGCGGCGGGCGCGGTCGAGCAGCGCGGGGGTGACCTGCGGGGTGTCCATGCCGATCAGCACCACCGGGCGGCCGGCGTAGGCGTCGTCGAAGGCGTGGGCGAGGCGCTCGTCCAGGCCGCCGCCGCGCTGGGCGATGACGATGAAGCCGTCCGGCAGCCACGGCCCGGGGTCGCCGGCGAGCGCGAGGATCCGGCGGGCGGCCGGTGCGGCGGCGACGGCGGCGAGGGTGTCGCGCAGGGACGCCTCGGCGAGCGCGGCGGCCTCGGCGGGCGTGTAGGCGGGGGTCAGGCGGGTCTTGACCCGGCCGGGGACCGGCTCCTTGGCGATGACGACGACATCGGCGGAGCCGGGCTCGGGGCCGTCGGCCGCCTGCGTGCCGGTCATCGGGCGACCTCCGCCAGGACGCGCCGCATGTCGCGGACGGCGCGGGCCGTCCCGCCGAGCGTCCCGGTCACCTTCGAGGAGCCGGTGCGGGGGCGGTAGGCGACGTCGGTCTCCTCGATCCGCCACCCGGCGCCGGCGGCGCGCAGCACCATCTCCAGGGGGTAGCCGAACCGGCGGTCCCGCAGGCCGAGGTCGAGCAGGCCGTCGCGGCGGGCGGCGCGCATCGGCCCGAGGTCGCGCAGCCGGGTCCCGGCGCGCCGGTTCAGCGAGCGGGCCAGCACGGCGTTGCCGAGGCGGGCGTGCGGCGGCCACGCGCCCGGCCCGGTCGGGCGCCGCCGCCCCAGCACCAGCGCGCGGTGCCCGGCGGCCTCCAGGGCGTGGAGCCGCGCGACCAGGCGGGGCAGTTCGGCGGGGTCGAGCGAGGCGTCGGCGTCCATCACGCAGACGATCTCGGTCTCGGCGGCGCGCAGCCCGGCGTGGCAGGCGGCGCCGAAGCCGCGCTGCGGCGCAGGGACGACGCGGGCGCCGTGGGCGGCGGCCACGCTCGCGGAGTCGTCGGTGGAGGCGTTGTCGACCACCAGGGCCCGGAAGCCCTCGGGCATCCGGTTCAGCACCCAGGGCAACGCCTCGGCCTCGTCGAGGCACGGGAGAACCACATCGATCACAGCTCAGACGCTACTTTCGGTGACGGGGGAACGACCCTTACGAACTGGTGACGGGCGGCCGGGCGAACTCGGCCATGCCCTCGGCGAACGTCACCGCCGGGGAGAACCCCAGCTCGCGGCGGGCGCGGTCGGGCCGGGCGACGATGTGGCGGACGTCCCCGAGCCGGTAGCCGCCGGTGACGCGGGGCTCGGGGCCGCCGAACGCGCCGGACAGCGCGGCGGCCATGTCGCCGATGGTGCGGGGCTCGCCGCTGGCGATGTTGTAGGCGCGCAGCCCGCCGGGTTCGGGCGGCGCGGTGGCGACCCGCTCCAGCGCCAGCACGTTGGCGCGGGCGACGTCGCGGACGTGGACGAAGTCGCGGCGCTGCGCGCCGTCCTCGAACACCAGCGGCTCGTGCCCCTCCATCAGCCGCGACCGGAAGATCGCGGCGACGCCGGCGTAGGGGGTGTCGCGCGGCATCCGCGGCCCGTACACGTTGTGGTACCGCAGCGCGGCGACGGACCCGCCGGTGGAGCGCGCCCACGACGCGGCGAGGTGCTCCTGGGCGAGCTTGGTGTCGGCGTAGACGTTGCGGGGGCCGGGCGGGGTCTCCTCGCCGACGGCGCCGGGGGCGAGCGGATGCCCGCACGCCGGGCACGGGGGCTCGAACCGCCCGGCGCGCAGCGCGTCCTCGGGACGGGGGCGCGGGCGGACGATGCCGTGGGCGGCGCAGGTGTAGGCGCCCTCCCCGTAGACGACCATCGAGGAGGCCAGCACCAGGACGCCGACGCCGGCGCGGGCCATCTCGGCCAGCAGCACGGCGGTGCCCTGCACGTTGACGGAGGTGTAGTCGGGCAGGTCGGACACGTCCACGCCGAGGCCGACCTTGGCGGCCTGGTGGCAGACGGCGTCGACGCCCTCCAGCCGCCGCGCGACGGCCGCGGCGTCGCGGACGTCGGCGGCGGGGCCGCCGAGCCCGTCGGGGCGCAGGTCGAGGCCGCGGACCCGGTGGCCCGCGGCGGTCAGGGCCTCGGCGATGTGCGAGCCGATGAATCCGGCCGACCCGGTGAGCAGTACGTTCATGCGCACGAACGTAGGGCGCGCGGCCCGGCCGGGACCGCGTGGAAGGGCCGGTCAAGGCACCTTGTTCGAACCTTGTAAGAACTTCACCCGGCGGCGCGGAGGAGCGGGGCGAGCAGCCCGACGGCCTTGTCGACGTCGGCCTCGGTGGTGCTGAGGTGGAAGGCGCAGCGCAGCCGCCCGGCGCGGACGGCGGCGGCCACCCCGCCCCGGTGCAGCAGGTCGGCGGTGCCGTCCGGGACGGGCACCGACACGATCGCCGAGTCGCCCGGCGGGAGGCCGAGCCCGGCGGCGAACCGGCGCGCCAGCGCGACGTCGTGGTCGTGGATCGCGGGGACGCCGACCCGCTCCAGCAGTTCCAGGGCGGGGGCGTGCCCCGCCCAGCACTGCCACGCCGGGGACAGGTCCAGGCGGCGGGCGCCGCCTGCCAGGCGCAGCGGCAGCCCGTAGATGGAGTCCCAGATGTCGGCGCCGGCGTACCAGCCGGCGCCGATGGCGGGCAGGGCGTCCAGGGCCTCGCGGGTGCCGGTGAGGAAGCAGGTCCCGCGCGGGCCGAGCAGCCACTTGTAGCCGCCGGCGACCAGCCAGTCGACGCGGCCGGCGGGCAGCGGCAGCCATCCGGCGGCCTGGGTGGCGTCCAGCAGGACGCGGGCGCCGTGCGCGCGGGCGGCGTCGACGATGGCGTCCATGGGGGCGATGCGGCCGTCGGCGGACTGCACCGCAGACACCGCGACCAGGCCGGTGCCCGCGCCGACCTCCTCGGCGAGGCGCTCCAGCGGGACGGACCGGACGCGCAGGTCCGCGCGGGCGGCGAAGGGGAACAGCAGCGAGGTGAAGTCGCCGTCGGCGACCAGCACCTCGGCGCCGGCGGGCAGCGACGCCGCGACCAGCCCGGTGAAGTAGGACACCTGCGGGCCGCACGCGACCCGCTCGGCGGGGACGCCGATCAGCCGCGCGAACGCCTCCCGGGACCTGGTGACCGCCTCGTCCAGCGCGTCGGGGGACAGCAGCCCGGCGGCCCGGTCCCGTTCGGCCGCGAGCATCGCCTCGTGCGCGGCGCGCGGCGGCAGCCCGTAGGTGGCGGTGTTGAGGAAGGCGATGCCGGCGACGAACTCGCGCTGCGCGTCCCGCAGGGAAAGGCTCATGCCCCGATCGTGGCGCACCGCCCGCCCATAGCACAAAGTACGGTTTTCTTGGCGACCCATTAGTTCCGTTGATACCTTGCGGCGATGCTCGACCTGCACCGGGGCCGGATCCTGCGCGAGGTGGCCCGGCTCGGCTCGATGACCGCCGCCGCCCGGTCCCTGTCCTACACCCAGCCCGCGGTGTCGCACCACATCGCCCGGCTGGAGGCCGAGGTCGGCACCCCGCTGGTGGTCCGGCACGGCCGCGGCGTGCGGCTGACCGAGGCGGGCCGGATCCTGGTGGAGCACGTCGAGGACGTCCTGGCCCGCATGGACGACGCCGAGGAGCAGATCGCCGCGATCGCGGGGCTGCGCGCCGGGCGGGTGCGGGTGGCGGTGTTCCCGACCGCGGCGGGCGGGCTGCTGCCCGACGCCCTGGCGCGGCTGCGCGCCCGCGCGCCGGGGGTGTCGGTCACGCTGGTGGACGCCGAGCCGCCCGAGGCGATGGCGCTGCTGCGCGCCGGGGACACCGACATCGCGGTGGTGTTCCGGCACGCGTCCGCGCCGCCCGACACCGACTCCCGGTTCCGGGAGGTCGTGTTGTGCGACGACCCGCTGCGGCTGCTGGTCCCAGCCGCGCATCCGCTGGCGTCGGCGGAGCGGCCGCGGCTGGAGGACCTGGCCGGGGAGACGTGGGCGTCGGGCTGCGCGCGGTGCCGCGACCACCTGCGGTGGGCGTGCCGCAAGGCCGGGTTCACCCCCGACATCGCGTTCTCCACCGAGGACCATGTCGCGATCCAGCGACTGGTAGCGCGGGGCCTGGCCGTGACGACGCTGCCGGCGCTGGCGCTCGGCCTGCACACCGAGCCGGGCGTCGCGGTCCCCGGCGTGCGCGGCGTCGGCGGCCGCCGCATCAGCGCGGTCGTCCCGGCGGGCCCGCGGCCGCCGGCGGTCGCGGCGCTGCTGGACGAGCTCGCCGCCACCTCCCCCGGCGCGGACGGCCCGGGTGGCTGAGCGGCGGTCAAGGCGGCCGGGCGGCGGTCAGGGTCGGGCGGACGCCTAGGACAGGTGGCGGTGCAGGTCGGTGAGGCGGCCCGCGGCGGCGAGCACGGCCTCGGCCAGCACGGGCAGCCGGTCGTCGCCGAACCGCACCGACGGGCCCTGCAGCGCGACGGCCGCGAACACGCGCCCGCCGCCGTCGCGGACCGGCGCGGCCACGGCGCGGACGCCGGCGAGGCGCTCCTCGTCGTTGACGGAGTAGCCGCGCTCGCGGACGCCCTCCAGGTCGGCCTCCAGATCGGCGCGGGTGGTGAGGGTCGCCGGGGTGTGGCGGGCGAACGGCTCGTCCATCGCGACCGGGTCGTCGTCGAAGGCCAGCAGCGCCTTGCCCATCGCGCACGCGTGGACGGGGTTGCGGTCGCCGGGCGGCTGGTCGTAGCGCAGGGGATGCACCGACGGCAGGTGCAGCAGCACCGCGACCTCGTCGCCGGCCCGCACGCCGAGGCTGACCGCCTCGCCCGTCCCGTCGCGCAGCGCGGTCAGCTCGGGCTGCAGCAGCGTCGCGCCCATCCGCTCCAGCGCCAGGCGGCCGAGGATGGCGGTGGTGGGGCCGAGGAAGTACCGCTCGGTCGCGGGGTCCTGCGCGAGCATCCCGGTGTCGTGCAGGGCCCGCACGATGCGGTGCGCGGTGCTGACCGACAGGCCGAGGTGGTGCGCGACCTCGGTGGGGGTCTGCCGTTCGGCGTCCTCGAAGGAGCGGAGCACCGCCACGCAGCGGTCCACCGTCTGGGTGCCCGGCTTCGGTCGGCGGGGCCCTTCCGCGCGGTCGTCCGTCACGCGTCCCATCCTCCCACCGGGCCCGGCCCGCGCCTCGCCGGGGCGTGCCATAGTGGGCGCGTGGCACCCGAGATCCCGGTACGCGCGCCCCGTCCCTCCAAGGCCCGCACGGCGGGCGGAAGGGCCCGGGGGCCCTCGCCGTCGCTGACGGTCCGGCACGGGATCGGGTTCACGCTGAACCCGTGCGCGAGCCTGCTGCGCCTGCACGCCGCGGCGGGCCCGGTCGCGGTCGTCGGGACGCGCCGGATGCCGTTCGTGCACCTGTTCGGCCCCGACGCCAACACGTTCGTGTTCGCCAACTCGGGCCTGTTCCGCTGGCGGGAGGCGTTCGACCTGCTGGTCCCGGTGAACGGGGAGACCGCGCTGATCGTCAGCGACGGCGCCGACCACCGGCGGCGGCGCCGGCTCGTCCAGCCGGCGTTCCACCACCGGCGCGTCGCCGGGTACGTGGCGCGGATGGCGGCCAACACCGACGCGGCGCTGGAGTCGTGGCGCCCCGGCCGGACCCTGGACGCCTACGCCGAGCTGCGCGCGGTGATCCGCCGCAGCACCGTCGAGGTGCTGTTCGGCGACCGGCTCGCCGCCGACAGCGAGGTGATCGGGCGGCGCCTGCAGGTCGCGCTCGCGGCCGTGGACCGCAACTTCGTGCTGCAGATGGTGCTGCGTTCGGTCCCCAACCCCTACATGCGGCGCGTCGCGGCCTCCCGGGCGCTGGTGGCCCGGCGGGTGGACGAGGAGATCGAGCGGCGGCTGCGGGAGGGCGGCGAGCACGACGACGTGCTGGGCATGCTGCTGGCCTCGCGCGACGAGGACGGCGCGGGCCTGACCCGCCAGGAGCTCCAGGACCAGGTCATCAGCCTGATCTCGGCCGGCTACGACACCACCAGCGCCGCGATGGCGTGGGCGGTGTACGCGCTGCTGGCCCATCCGGAGGCCGAGGAGCGGGCGCGGCGGGAGGTGGCCGAGGTGGTCGGCGACCGGCCGGTCGAGGCCGCCGATCTGCCCGCGCTCGAGTACCTGGACGGGGTGGTGAACGAGACGCTGCGGCTGTTCCCGCCCGCCGTGCTCAGCGCCCGCGTCCCGGTCGAGGACTTCACCTACGGCGGGCACCGGGTCCCGGCGGGCGCGATGGTGTTCTACTCCCCGTTCGTCACCCACCGGATGCCGGAGGTGTGGCCGCAGGCGGGGCGGTTCCGGCCCGAGCGGTGGGACCGGTCGTCGGCGCTGTACCGCCCCACCACGCCCGCGACGTACCTGCCGTTCGGCGGCGGTCCGCACCGCTGCATCGGCTCGACGCTGGCGACGGTGGAGATCAAGACGATGCTGGCGTGCCTGCTGCGCCGCACCCGGCTGTCCCTGGTCTCCACCGCCGCAACGCCGACGAGCGTGACCGCGATGCGGCCGCGCGGCGGCCTGCCGGTGCGGGTGCTCGGCTAGTTCTGGCGGAGGCAGACGCAGAACGGGTGCCCGGCGGGGTCGGTGAGGACGCGCCAGCGGTCCCCTCCGGGCTGGAAGTCGGGCCTGCCGCCGCCGAGGCCGGTGACGGCCTCCTCGGCCTTGCCCAGGTCGTCGACGTAGAAGTCGAGGTGGAACTGCTGGGGCCGGTCCCCTTCGGGCCAGGTCGGCGCCTGGTGCCCGGCGACGCCCTGGAAGTAGACGTCCAGGCCGTTGGGCAGCTTGACGGCGGAGGCCTCGGGGGTGTCGTAGGTGACCTCGCCTCCGGTCACCGCCGCGTAGAACGCGGCGAGCGCCGGCGGCTCCGGGCAGTCGAGGGTGACGGCGGCGAATTCCGCGATACCGGGCATCTATCGGCTCCTTCGTGATCGGTATGCCCTCAGTCTTTCAGGGGAAGCTGACACCTTCTGTCAGGTACAGGGAACGCGTCGGCACCGGTGTCAGCGGGCGGCGCGGGCCAGGCGGTCGGCCATGGCCGCGACGCGGTCGCGCAGTTCGGCGGGCTCGCGGATCTCGAAGGCGATGTCGAGGTAGGCGATGCGCAGCGCCGTCCACTCCAGGGAGTCGGCGGAGGTCCGCAGCACGCAGGTCCGGTCGTCGACCGGTTCGACCTCGGTGCCGGTGACGCGGAACCGGTCGGCCAGTTCCTGCGCGGAAGCGTGCACGAGCAGCACCGCCCGCGTCGCCGGCTGCGACCCGGCCAGGAAGCGGGTGACGTACTCGGCGGTGTCGGCGGCGGGCAGTTCGCGCGGCGGGCGGCGGACGCCGGTCGGCAGCGGGGCGGACACGCGGTCGACGCGGAAGACCCGCCAGTCGTCGCGGCCGGCGTCGAACGCGACCAGGTACCAGCGCCGCCCCGCCGACACCAGGCCGTGCGGCTCGGCCAGGCGCCGGGTCTCCTCGCCGGCGTGGTCGCGGTAGGCGAAGCGGACGCGCTCGTGGTCGCGGCACGCCGCGGCCAGCACCGCCAGGGTCTCGGGGTCGGCGACCGGCCCGGCGGGCGGCGCGCCCAGCGTGGTGGTGGCGGCGTGCAGGGCCGTGACGCGGCGCCGCAGCCGCGCGGGCAGCACCTGTTCGAGCTTGGCCATGGCGCGCACGGACGCCTCGGCGATGCCCTCGACCGCTCCGCCGGTGGCGGCGCGCAGCCCGACCGCGATCGCGACGGCCTCCTCGTCGTCCAGCAGCAGCGGCGGCATCGCGGCGCCGGCCTCCAGCACGTACCCGCCGGCCGCGCCGAGCGTGGCGTGCACGGGGTAGCCGAGGCCGCGCAGCCGGTCGATGTCGCGGCGGACGGTCCGGGGGCTGACGCCCAGGCGCTCGCACAGCTCCGGCCCGCTCCATTCCCGGCGGGTTTGCAGCAGGGACAGCAGCCGCAGCAGACGTTCGGAGGACATGCCCCCAGTATGCGGAGAACGCGGCCAGGTTCTGACCTCTTTGGTGCCTAGCTTGGCGGCCATGAGAGGGGACCACATCGTCATCACCGGCGCCAGGAACAACAACCTCAAGGACGTCTCGCTGCGGATCCCGAAGGACCGGCTCGTGGTGTTCACGGGGGTGTCGGGGTCGGGCAAGTCGTCGGTGGTGTTCGGGACGGTCGCGGCGGAGTCGCAGCGGCAGCTGAACGAGACGCTCAGCTGGTTCGCCCGCGACCGGATGCCCCGCCACGAGCGGCCCGACGCCGACGTCATCGACCATCTCACGCCCGCGGTCGTGGTCGACCAGCGGCCGATCGGCGGCAACGCCCGCTCCACGGTCGGCACGATCACCGACATCTCCCCCGTCCTGCGGGTCCTGTTCTCCCGGCACGGGACGCCCGGCGCCGGGGAGGCCGCGGCCTACTCCTTCAACGACCCGCGCGGCATGTGCCCCGAATGCGACGGCCTCGGGCACGTCGCGCGGGTCGACCTGGACCGCTTCCTGGACACCGACCGGTCGCTCAACGAGGGCGCGGTCCACTTCCCGCCGTTCGGCGTCGGGACGTTCGTGTGGCAGCTGTACGCCGAGTCGGGGCTGTTCGACCCGGACAAGCCGCTGCGGGACTTCACCCCGCGGGAGTGGGACCTGCTCCTGCACGGCAAGGGGTTCCGGGTGCCGCGCCTGAACCGGACCGGGTCCATGGGGCACAACGCCTACGAGGGCATGCTCGAGCGCTTCCACCGCCTCTACATCAAGCGGGACCTCGGGTCGCTGCCGCCCAAGGTGCGGGACGCGGCCCGCCGCGTCGTGCGCGAGGACACCTGCCCGGCTTGCGGCGGGGCGCGGCTCAACGCGGCGGCGCTGGCCTCGCGCATCGGCGGCCGCACCATCGCCGACCTGTCCCGCATGGAGATCGGCGACCTGGTCGCCGCGCTCGGCGAGATCACCGACCCGGTCGCCGCGCGGGTCGCCGGGGAGGCGGTCACGCGGCTGCGGCGGCTGGAGGACATCGGCCTGTCCTACCTCACCCTGGACCGCCCGACGCGCACGCTGTCGGGCGGGGAGGCGCAGCGGCTCAAGGTCGTCCGGCACCTGGGGTCCAGCCTGACCGGGATGACCTACATCTTCGACGAGCCCAGCGCGGGCCTGCACCCCCGCGACGTCGACCGGCTGAACGCGCTGCTGCTGCGGCTGCGCGACAAGGGCAACACGGTGCTGGTGGTCGAGCACGACCCGGCGGTGATCGGCGTCGCCGACCACGTGGTCGACATGGGGCCCGGCGCGGGCGTGCGCGGCGGCGAGATCGTCTTCACCGGGACGGTCGAGGGGCTGCGCGCCGCCGCGACGCCGACCGGGCGGGCGCTGCGCCGCGCGGCGCCGGTCAAGACCCGGTTCCGGGAGCCGACCGGGTGGCTGGTGGTGGCCGGCGCCCGCGCCAACAACCTCAAGGACCTGACGGTGCGGTTCCCCACGGGGGTGCTCACGGCGGTGACCGGCGTGGCGGGGTCGGGCAAGAGCACCCTGGTCATGGACGAGTTCGCCGCCCGGCACCCCGACGCGGTGGTGGTGGACCAGTCGGCCATCGCGGCGTCCCGCCGCTCCAGCCCCGCGACCTTCGTCGGCGTGATGGACCCGCTGCGCCGGCTGTTCGCGCGGGTGAGCGGCGCGCCCGCGGCCCTGTTCAGCCACAACTCCGAGGGCGCGTGCCCGGAGTGCGACGGCAACGGCGTCATCGTCACCGACCTGGCGTTCATGGACCCGGTCACCACCACGTGCGAGGCGTGCGGGGGCGGCCGGTACCGCCCGGAGGTCCTCGCCCACACCGTGCGCGGCCGGACGATCGCGGACGTCCTGGCGATGACCGCCGAGGAGGCCCTGGCCTTCTTCACCGGGCCCGCCGCCCCGTCCCCCGGCGGAGGGGACCCGGCCGGGACGGCCGAACGGGCGATCGCCGAGCGGCTGCGGGCCCTCAACGACGTCGGGCTCGGCTACATGACGCTCGGGCGGCCGCTCGGCTCGCTGTCGGGCGGCGAGCGCCAGCGGATCAAGCTGGCGACCCGGCTGCACCGCGCCGGCACCGTCTACGTGCTGGACGAGCCGACGACGGGGCTGCACATGTCCGACGTCGGGGCGCTGCTGGCGCTGCTGGACCGGCTGGTGGACGGCGGCGGCACCGTCATCGTCGTCGAGCACGACCAGCAGGTGGTCGAGCACGCGGACTGGGTGGTCGACCTCGGGCCCGGCGGCGGCCGGCACGGCGGCGAGGTCGTGTTCGCCGGCACCCCCACCGAGCTGCTGGAGGCGCCGTCGTCGGTCACGGCCGAGTTCCTGCGCCGCGGCCTGCCCGAGCGGGCCGCCGCCGGCCGCTAGTCGCCGGCGGCGAGGCGGGCGGGGAACCCGCCGGTCGCGATCGGGCCCCACCGGTCGATGGTGACGCGGATGAGGGACTTGTCCTGGCGGCGCATCGCCTCCCGGTACTCGTCCCAGTCGGGATGCTCCCCGGCGATGCAGCGGTAGTAGTCGACGAGCGCGTCGGCGGCCTCGGGCATGTCGATGACCTCGGCGGTGCCGTCGACCTGCACGTAGGGGCCGTTGAAGTCGTCGGACAGCACGCACACCGACACGCGCGGGTCGCGGCGGGCGTTGCGGGCCTTGGCCCGCTCGGGGTAGGTGGAGACGACGATCCGGCCCTCGCCGTCGACCCCGCACGTCACGGGCGACATCTGGGGCCGCCCGTCGGCGCGGGCGGTGGACAGCAGCGCGTGGTGCCGGGGGCGCAGGAACTCCAGCAGTTCGGGACGGTCGACGCGGTTCGCGGTGGCGATCGAAGGAGCCATGCCCGCCACTCTAGGAACCGGGCGCCGATGAGTTCGCCGCCGCCGCGCCGTCTACCCCCGCGAAGGCTGTTTCGCGAAGGAGGCGGAGATGAGCGACCGCGAACCCGTCGAGGCACGCGACCTCGACATCTACGGCGCCGGTGAACTGGCGTGGGACGGCGTCCGCGACGCGCTGAAGGCGGCGCTGCCGAAGCCGGAGACGCCGGTGTTCCTCGGCACGGTCCGTCCGGACGGGCGCCCGCACTCGGCGGGCGTCGGCGCGCTGTGGCACGACGGGGACCTGTACGTCGTCAGCGGCCCGGGCACGCGCAAGTCCCGGAACCTGGCGGCGAACCCGGCGTGCACGGTCTCGGTCCGCACCCCGGTCGGGGACGTGGTGCTGGAGGGCGAGGCCGAGCGCGTCACCGACCCGCCGGTGCTGGAGGCCGTCGCGGCCGGGTACCGGGAGGGCGGATGGCCGGCGCAGGTGGACGGCGAGGCGTTCACCGCGCCGTACAGCGCGCAGAGCGCGGGCCGGCCGCCGTGGTACCTGTACCGGATCGTCTTCCA
The DNA here is from genome assembly GCF_040492135.1 of Actinomadura sp. NPDC000600. NCBI lineage: Bacteria > Bacillati > Actinomycetota > Actinomycetes > Streptosporangiales > Thermomonosporaceae > Actinomadura > Actinomadura sp. NPDC000600. The sequence continues at coordinate 17,425 of NZ_JBEUPD010000050.1, read as the reverse complement.
CACGGTGTTCACGGTGGGCACGGTGGAGCCGTTCGGTGCGATGCGGTGGAGGTTCGCGCGCTGACCCCGCGGGCGCCCGGCGTCCCGCGCGTGCGTCGTCTCTGGTCTCCGGCGGCGCGGGGCGTCAGCCGCTGAGCAGGGCGAACAGGCCGGCGCAGGTGAGCGCGACCATGACGGCCGCGATGGGCAGCTGCCCGCGCGCGGCCCGGCCGGGGCCGCGCAGGGCGAGGTCGTGCGCGGCGATGGTGCCGGCGATGTGGCCGAGGACGATGGCGTTGACCTGGACCTGCGCGATGAGGGTGGGCCCGGCGAGGTCGTAGTCGACGCGGTTGCCGGTGGAGCCGAGCAGGTCCAGCCCCGTCCCGAACGGGTCGCTGGCGAGGATGGCGGTGGTCTGGCCCTCCAGGACGAAGAACGAGAAGTAGTGGGCGACGGTGTAGCCGAGGGCGATCGGCAGGAGCGTCGCGGCGAACCGCGCGGGCATGGTGCGGGCGTCCTGGCCGGTGAGCCGTGCGCTGAGCCACAGCGCCGCGGCGTACAGGAGCGCGACGGCGCCGACGGCGGCGGCGAGGCCGAGGGTTCCGGCGGGGACGCTGGAGGGGTCGACGTTGCCGCGCCAGTAGGTGGTGCGGGTGACGCCGTCGAACCCCGTCGAGCCGATCAGCACGCAGGCGGTCGCGGTGAGGCCGGGTTCGGGGCCGCCCCTCATGAGGCCGGTCAGGGGGGTGCGCAGGACGAGGGCGCCGTCGCCGCGCCGCCCGATCGGGCACATGCGGGCCAGGAGGCTGGAGTAGGCCTCGAACCCGTCCCCGCGGGTGAACCAGTCGCGGCCGAACCACCAGGCCAGGGCCAGGTTGCAGGCGGCGTAGGCGAGGATCAGTGCGCCGACGAGGCGCGGGTCGGAGCGGTGCGGGGCGACCAGTTCCAGCCAGACGAACCCGGTGAGCCATGCGGCGGCGGGCCGGTAGCCGACCCGCTCGGGCAGGGCGCGGCGTCCGGACGGCGGGGTGCGGGTGGCGCGGCAGAGGGCGGCGTGCAGGGTCCGCAGCGGGTTCACGCGCCGCCACACGGGACCGAGCAGGACGCTGGCGGGGACGAGGCCCACCCAGAACGTCACGAACAGCGCCCACGGGGCCAGGTTGCGGGTGTCGGACGCGGGTCCGGCGAACGCGACGGCGACGACCAGGGCGGTCGCGGCCAGCGCGAGGGCGCGTCCGGCCGCGGTGAGGGCAGGCGCGTCCAGCAGGCGGGCGAGCGCGGGCGGCAGGGGGCGTCCGGCGTCCGGATGGAGCCGGGGCCGCTTCCACGCGACGGTGAGGGCGAGGAAGGAGGCCGCGACGGCCAGGCCGCCGCCGGCGATGGCGGCGACGGCGTCCAGGGGCAGGTCGGTGCGACCGCCGAGACCGTGGGCGAGCACGTGCACGGGGGTCACCCGACCTGCAGTTCGAGGACGCGGGCGCCGGAGTGGTGCAGTTCGGCCTCGAACACGCCCGGGGTGTCGGCGGTGAACCGCAGGACGGCGGGCCGTCCGGGGGCGATCTCCACCTCGCGGTCGTAGCCGTGCAGGTGGAAGGCGTCGGCGGTGTCGCCGGTGACGGTGATCTCGACGGCGGCGCCGCGCGGGACCTTCACGCGGCGCTGCGCGGTGTGCGCCTTCCCGCCGGTCACGGTCACGGCGATCCGAACGGCGGACGGCCCCGACGCGGCCGGAGCGGGCGTACCTGAAGGCGCGGAGGACCGGGCACTGGGCGGGGCCTCGGGCGCGGGCTCGCCGCACCCTGCCGCCACCGTCAGAACCGCCGTCAGAGCCGCCGTGACCGCCGCGATCGCTCCCGTTCGTGCCCGCCGCCGCATGGCTCCCCTTCCGTCCCGGTGTTGCACACCACAGATTGTGACACTAGACAATGACACATTATGAAGTGACATACTCCGGGCGAGGGGGCGTCCCGGTCGGTAGCGGGTCGTCCCGGTTCCTGCGTCGAGGGAGCAGTGGTGGTGGAGCACGTGACGGGCATGGGTGCGCGGTTCTGCGGCGCGGGCGGTGCCGCGGCGCGGCTGGCCGCCGAGGCGCCGGCGAAGCCGGCGGGCGGGGCGGCGCTGGACCAGATCCTCATCGCCTCCGGCGCCGCGGCCGCCCTGACGGCGGCGCTGCTGGTGCTCGGATGGGGGCACCGCAGCGGCCGCATCACGGTCCTGGCGCGCGCGGCGGACCTGGCGGCGCGCGGCCCGGGACGCGGCACGCCCGGCTGGGCGGCGCTGCCGATCCCGGTCGCGATGGTGTCGCTGATGGTCGCGCTCGTCGGAATGTACTGGGACATCTCCCTGCACATCTCGCACGGCCGGGACGAGGGGCCGCTGGCCAACATCGCCCACTACCCCATCCTGATCGGGCTGTTCGGCATCTTCACCGCCGGCGTGCTGGCCGTCGTGCTGCCCAGGGGCGAGCGCCCGGGCGCGGCGTCGGTGCGGATCACCCGCGACTGGTACGCCCCGGCGGGCGGGGTGCTGCTGGCCGGCGCCGGCTTCTACGCGCTGCTCGGGTTCCCCCTCGACGACGTGTGGCACCGCATCTTCGGGCAGGACGTGACGCTGTGGGGGCCGACGCACCTGATGCTGATCGGCGGTGCGGGGCTGTCGCTGGTGGCGATGATGGTGCTGGAGCGGGAGGGCCGCCGGGCCTGCGGGGACGCCGGGCAGCCGCCGGGGTGGCTGCGGTACGTGCGGCGCTGCATGCACGCGGGCGGGCTGCTGATCGGGCTGTCGGTGTTCCAGGCCGAGTACGACTTCGGGGTGCCGCAGTTCCGGCTCGTCCACCAGCCGCTGCTGATCGCGCTGGCGGCGGGCTGCGCGCTGGTGGCGGCGCGGCTGTGGGCGGGCCGCGGCGGCGCGGTGTTCGCCGTGGTGTTCTACATGCTGGTGCGCGGCGGGGTGTCGGTCCTGGTCGGCGGGGTGATCGGGGAGCTGTGGGCGGCGGTGCCGCTGTACTTCGCCGAGGCGGTGTGCGTGGAGGTCGCGGCGCTGGTGCTGGCGCGGCGGCCGCCGGCGCTGGGCGCGGTGTCGGGCGTGCTGATCGGCACGGCCGGGTTCGGCGCCGAGTACGCCTACGGGCAGGTCGCGTTCCGGCTGCCGTGGACGCCCGACATTGTCGCCGAGGGCATGGCGATGGCCGTGGCCGGCGGCGTCGCGGGCGGGGTGTGCGGGGCGCTGCTGGCCGAGGGGCTGCAAGGGCGGATGCCGCGCCCGGCGGTGGCGCGGGGCGTGTTCGCGGCGGCGATCCTGGCGGTGGCGGCGGCGGTCGCCAACGGCCTGGTGTTCACGGTCCCGCAGGGCCGCACCGCCACGGTCACCCTCACCGGCGTCCGCGGCGACGCCGCGCACCGCACCGCCGAGGCGCGGGTGGAGTTCTCCCCCGCCGACGCTGTCGACGGCCCGGCGTGGGTGACGGTGACGGGCTGGCAGGGGCAGGGCCTGCACGTCGACCGCCTGGTGAAGGTGCGCGAGGGCGTCTACCGGACGAGCGGGCCGATGCCGTTGCACGGCGAGTGGAAGACGCTGATCCGCGTGCACGACGGGCGGACGCTGGCGGGCGTCCCGGTCTACCTGCCCGACGACCCGGCGATCGGGGCGAAGGAGCTGGCGGCCCCGCCGCGCTTCACCCGGGACCTGCAGGGCGAGCGGTCGATCCTGCAGCGGGAGCTGAAGACCGACGCGCCGGCCTGGCTGTGGGCGGTGTGCTCGGCGGTGGTGCTGGCGTGCACGCTGGCGCTGGTGCTGTCGCTGGGCTGGGGCGTGGCGCGGATCGCGCGGCGGCTGCCGGACCGTCCGGAGCCCTCCGCGCCCGGCCGGGACGAGGCCCGCGCAGCGGCCCGCACGGAGGCGGGGCCGGAGGCGGGCGCGTGACGGTCGCGGCGGGGGTGCTGGCGTCCCATCCGATCATCACGGCGGTGCCGTTCTTCGTGCCGACGTTCGTGGTGGTCGCGGTGATCGTGTTCGTGGTGTGGCGGGACCGCCGCCGCGGCGACGACCCGCCGGGCGAGGCGCCCGGCCCGCCCGCCGACCGGACGGACGGACCGCCGCGGGACGGCGGGGCCGGCGCCCCGTAGACTCTGCGGTCATGAGCGACCGCCCGTCCCCCGCCCCGTACCTGTCGCAGCTGTTCTCGCTGGAGGGCAGGGTCGCGGTGGTGACGGGCGGCAGTTCGGGGATCGGCCGGGCGATCGCCGAGGCGCTCGCGCGGGCCGGTGCGTCGGTGGTGGTCGTGGCGCGGCGGGAGGCGGAGCTGGCGGCGACCGTCCGGGACCTGGAGGGGCACGGCTGCCGGGCCGCGCCGGTGAGCGCCGACCTGGGGTCGCGGGACGCGGTCGCCGCGGCGGCCGAGGCGGCGGTGGAGCCGTTCGGCGAGCCGGACATCCTGGTCAACGCGGCGGGGGTGAACCTGCGGCCGCCGATGGACGAGCTCGGCGCCGACGTGTGGGACACCACGATGGCGGTGAACCTGGACGCGCCGTTCCTGCTCGGGCAGCGGTTCGGGCCGGGGATGGCCGAGCGCGGCTTCGGGCGGCTGATCCACATCGCCTCGCAGCAGGCGTTCCGGGCGTCGGTGACCAGCGGCGCCTACGGGGTGTCCAAGGCGGGGCTGGTGGCGCTGGCCCGGTCGCAGGCCGAGGCGTGGTCCAGCCGCGGCGTCACCGCCAACACCCTGGTGCCGGGGTTCGTGATGACGCCGCTCAACGCGCGCCTGTCGTCGGACCCGGTGAAGGTGAGGGCGCTCGCCGAGCGGACGATGGTGGGCCGCAACGGCCTGGCGGAGGACTTCGCGGGCGCGGCGGTGTTCCTGGCCTCGCCGTCGGCCGCCTACGTGACGGGGCAGTCGGTCTTCGTGGACGGCGGCTTCTCCGCCCACTAGGGGGCACGGGGCCACGGCAACTTAGCGGATCAGTTCGATTACTCCTTGTGGTCAGGTTGGTATATCTCAGCCAGCAAGTCCATCCCCGACCCCCCGGCGCCCTTCGGGACGCCTTGGCGAAGGAGCGCGCATGGCGAAGAACCGCCCCGTCATCACCGAACTGGCCGCAGGAGAGAACGGCAACAACCAGGGGCACTTCGGTCAGACACTCGTCATATCCGGCACGAATCTCGAAGGGGCCGACCGCGTCAACTTCGGTGCCAGGACGGTGGCCGGCACCCCCGATACGGCCGGGACGACCGTCACCTGCACGGTGCCGTCGGGCTTCGGTCTCGTGAACGTCACCGTCACCGGTCCCGGCGGCACCAGCAACGCGCTGCCGTTCTACTAGATCCTCGCGCCGATCGTGCTCACCGTGGCGCCGGTGGCGGGATCGGCCGCGGACCCGCCCGTGCTCACGGTGCTCGGCCAGAACCTGCTGACGACGCGCCGCGTGCGCATCGGCCCCACGCCGGAGGAGGCCGTGGAGGTCCCGTTCACCTCCGTGTCCGACGGCGAGGTCACCGCCGCGGCCAATCCCGTCACTCCGCTGGGCGGGCCTCCATGGACGCAGCTGGAGAACGTGTACGTCACCACCGCGGGCGGCACCGTCGTCCACCCGACGGTCCCCACGCTGCCGGCGGGCTTCACCTACTACGACATCCCCGTCATCACCTCGGTCGTTCCCAACAGCGGCATCCCGGGCGCCCAGGTCCTCGTCAACGGGACCGCCTTCGTGAGCCCGATGATCGTCGCCCACTTCGAGAACTCCGGAGCGCCGGTCCCCGGGGAGGTCTTGATCAACTCCAGTGCGCAGTTGCTCGTCACCGTGCCGTTCGGGCTGACCACGGACCCCACTTTCATCCGCATCATCACCCTCGGCGGGGAGAGCAACCGCGTCCCCTTCACCTACATCCCTCCACCGCCGCCGATCTGATCAGGGGCCGCTCTCTTCGTGCCAGACCGGTTCGGCGCTCTCCTGGACGCGGCCGTCGGCGCGGAAGAGCAGGTAGCGGTCGAAGTCGGCGGCGAACCAGCGGTCGTGGGTGACGGCCAGCACGGTGCCGGCGTAGTCGTCCAGGGCGTCCTGGAGGGCCTGGGCGCTGGCCAGGTCGAGGTTGTCGGTGGGTTCGTCCAGGAGCAGCAGCGTGCAGCCCGACAGCTCCAGCAGCAGGATCTGCAGGCGGGCCTGCTGCCCGCCGGACAGGGTGTGGAACGGCCGGCGCCCGGCGGGGGCGAGTTCGTAGCGGGCCAGGGCGCGCATCGCGTCGTTCAGGGTGCACGCGTGCCCGGTCGTGATGATCTCGGCGGGGGTGCGGCCGTGCAGGTCGGGGCGGGCATGGGTCTGGACGAAGTGGCCGGGCACGACGCGGGCGCCGAGCCGGGCCAGGCCGCGGTGCGGCACCTCGGGGGCGGGCAGGCCGGCGAGCAGGCGCAGGAACCGGGACTTGCCCGAGCCGTTGGAGCCGAGCACCGCGACGCGCTCGCCGTAGCGGACCTCCAGGTCGAAGGGCCTCATCAGGCCGGTCAGTTCGAGGCCCTCGCAGACGACGGCGCGTTTGCCGGTGCGGCCGCCGCGCAGCCGCATGCGCACGCGCTGCTCGGGCGGGGCGCTCTGCGGCGGCCCGGCCTGCTCGAACCGGGCGAGGCGGGTGCGCGCCGCCTGGTAGGAGGATGCCACGGCGTCGTTGTTCGCCGACCGCTGCCGGAGGGTGTGCACGAGGCCCCGCAGGCGGGCGTGCTCCTCGTCCCAGCGGCGGCGGCGCTCGTCGAGGCGGGCGGCCCGATCGCGGCGCGCGGCGGCGTAGGTGGCGAACCCGCCGCCGTGGACCCAGGCGGTGCGGGCCTCCACGGTGATGACGCGGTCGGCCGCGCGGGCGAGCAGCCAGCGGTCGTGCGAGACCAGCAGCACCGTCTTGGCGGCGGCCCGCAGCCGCTCCTCCAGCCACTGCTTGGCGGGGACGTCCAGGTAGTTGTCGGGCTCGTCCAGGAGCAGGACCTCGTCGGGGCCGCGCAGCAGCGCCTCCAGCATCAGCCGTTTCTGCTCCCCGCCCGACAGGGTGGCGGCCTTGCGGTCGCGGACCCGGTCGTAGGGCAGGCCGAGCGCGGCAGTGGTGCAGGCGTCCCAGACGACCTCGATGTCGTATCCGCCCGCGTCGGTGTAGTCGTTGAGCGCCTCGGCGTAGGCGAGCTGGCCTGCCTCGTCGCCGCCCAGTGCCCTCTCGGCCGCCGCCAGCGCCGCGGCGGCCGCGCGGACCCGGCCGGGGGCCACCGACAGCAGCAGTTCGGTGACGGTGCGGTCGCCGGGGATGAACTGCCGCATCACGCCGAGGCCGCCGGAGTGGGCGACGGTGCCCGCGGAGGGCCGCGTCTCGCCCGCGATGAGGCGCAGGAGTGTGGTCTTGCCCGCTCCGTTCGGCCCGACGAGCGCCGCCTTGGCGCCCTCGCCGACGCGGAAGGACACCGCGTCGAGCAGGGGCCGCCCGTCCGGCAGGACGTAGGTCAGGTCGCTCACCTCGATGTGGCCCACGGCCGCCCCTCTCGATCGTTGTACCGGTACCGGACCATTGGTCTAGTCGTAGCACAACGTACTAGGGTGGCGGGCATGGGATCGAGTGAGGCGGAGCGCATCTGGTTCCGGGACGCCAAACCCCGCCGCGAGGGGCCGCCGTTGAGCCGGGAGCGCATCGTGGCCGAGGCGGTGGCCCTGCTGGACGAGGAGGGCATCGGCCGGTTGACGATGCGGCGACTGGCCGAGCGGCTGGGCACCGGTTCCACGACGCTGTACTGGCATGTCCAGACCAAGGACGACGTGCTCGACCTGGCGCTGGACACCGTGTTCGGGCAGGCGCGGCTGCCCGAGGCCCCCTCGGGCGACTGGCGCGCGGACGTCACCGCCCTCGCCGGGGAGTGGCGGGCGGCGATGCTGCGCCACCCGTGGGCGGCCGGGCTCCTGGGGCGTCCGCTGATGGGCCCGAACGTGCTGGAGCGCACCGAGTTCCTGCACGCGGCGCTGGTGCGGGCCGGGCTGGGCGGCGCGGAGCTGACCGCGGCGGCCTACGGCCTGGCCAACTACGTCATCGGGTCGTCGATGATGCAGGCGGCGTGGCAGGGGCGCGACGAGGCGGCCGTGCGGCGCGCCGCCGACGAGCACCTGCGGGAGCGGCGCGACCGGTACCCGGTGCTGGCCGAGCACGGCCACGTCAGCGGCAACGACTGGGACGCGACCTTCGCGCACGGTCTGGCCTACCTGCTCGACGGCATCGCCGCCCGGCTCCCGGGCGCCGCGCCGTCCCGGTGAACGCTCAGCTCTCCCCCGGGGGGCCGGGGCCGCGGGGCCACAGGCCGGTGGCGTCGACGGCCGCGGCGGGGTCGGCGGCGTGCACGATGCCGCCGACGGGCCGCCCGTCCTCGTCGTGGACGCGCCAGCCGCCGAGCTGGACGACGGGGACGCGCCCGGCGCGCATGGCCAGGGCGATCTCCGAGAGCGTCCCCCAGGATCCGCCGACGGCGATGACGGCGTCGGCGGCGTTGACGACGACGTTGTTGCGGGCCTGCCCGAGGCCGGTGGGGACGGCGACGGTGAGGTCGCGGGACGCGGCGGCGCGGTCGGCGGCGGGCAGGATCCCGACCACGACGCCGCCGGCGGCGCGGGCGCCCGCGGCCGCGGCGGCCATCACACCGCCGTGCCCTCCGCACACGACCACGGCGCCGCGTCCGGCGAGGATCCGGCCGGTCTCGTAGGCGTGGTCCCACTCGCGCTCGGTGCACTCCCCCGGCCCGCACACCGCGACCTGGACGGCCATGGCGCGCCCCTACCCGGCGCCGTGCCGGGCGGCGATCCGGTCGATCGCCGCGGCGAGGTCGAAGTCCTTGCCGGTGAGGCCGCCGGCGCTGTGGGTGGTCAGGGCGAAGGTCAGGGTGCGCCAGCGGATGTCGATGTCGGGGTGGTGGTCGGCGTCCTCGGCGGCGCGGGCGACGTCGTCGACGATCTCGATCCCGGCCATGAAGGAGGGCGCCTGGACCCGCCTGCGGATCAGGTCGCCGTCGCGGCTCCAGGCGGGCAGGCCGCGCAGGCGGTCGGCGACGTCGTCGGCGTCGAGCGTGTCGGCCATCGGGTCACTCCCTGGTCGCTGGTGCCGTTCCCCCTTCCTCTTCCCCCTGCGGGACGCCCGGTCACCCCGCGCCCGGGGTCAGGTCGTACAGGACGGTGCCGCCGACCGTGGCGGGGGTGTAGTGCGCGGCGACCCATGCGCTGATCCGCTGGGCGGCGTCGCTGCCTCCGGTGCTCGCCGCACGGCCTCCTCCGCGTCCCTGAACTCCTCGGCCGTCGTCGCCGCCGATGAAGTAGTGGATCCTGCCCTGACCGGCGAGGCGCTGGAACTCGGCGAGGGTGGGGGCGGGGTCGGTGCCGTTGAACCCGCCGACCGCCATCACGGGCCTGCCGGCGGCGAGCTGGTAGCCGGCGGCGGTGTTGGATCCGACGGCCGCCGCGGCCCAGGTGTAGGAGGCGGCGCCGGCTCGGAGGGCGGCGGTGACGGCGGCGCCGGGGGTCCCGGCGTTCAGGAGGCCGCCCGGTCCCCCGCCCGGCCCTCCGGCCTGCGGGCCTCCGCCGCCTCGGAGGCCCGCGCGGCCGCCGGGCATGCGCGCCGCCGCCCCCGGGCCTTGGGGCGGGGGCCCGCCGGGGCCCCGGATCCGGCCGCCGGGCCCGGAGCGTCCGGGACGCCCGCCCGGGCCGCCGCGTCCAGGGCCGAACCCGGCGGAAGTCGCGGGGCCCGCGGTGACGATGGCGCCGGTGTGCGGGGTGCGGGCGGTCTCGGCGGCGTAGGCGGCGGGCCCGGCGAGGCAGGCCAGGACCGCCAGGGCGGCGGCGCCGGCCAGGACGGGGCCGCGCAGCAGCCGCACGGCCGCCAGCGCGGCGGCGGCGAGCAGCCCGCCGGCCGCGACCGCGGGCGCGAGCCAGGGGTGCCAGTCCGGGGAGCGGCCGAGCAGCACGTAGGCCCACATGGCGGTGGCGGCGACGGTCGCCGACAGGACCGCGGCGGCCTCGGGAGTGCGGCGGCGCTCCCACATCAGCGCGGCGCCCATGCCGGTGAGCGCGGCGATCGCGGGCGCGAGCGCGACGGTGTAGTACTCGTGGAAGATGCCCTGCATCCAGCTGAAGACCGCGGCGGTGAGCAGGAGCCATCCGCCCCACAGCGCCAGGGCGGCGCGGGCGGGGTCGGTGCGGGGCGCGCGGCGCGTCGCCCACAGCCCGGCGGCGAGCAGCGCGAGCGCGGCGGGCAGCAGCCAGGAGATCTGGCCGCCGACGACGGGCCCGAACATGCGGCCCCACCCGGCGTCCTGGTCGAGGTTGCCGAGGCCGCCGGTCTCCTCGCCGTTGAGACGTCCGAGCCCGTTGTAGCCGAGCGCCAGTTCCAGGACCGAGTCGTGCTGCGATCCGCCGATGTAGGGGCGGGCGGAGGCGGGCACCAGCGCCACGGCCGCGACCCACCACCCGGCCGAGGCCAGCAGCGCTCCCCCGGCGGCGGCCAGCTGCCACAGCCGCCGCCGCAGGGGTGCGGGCGCGGCGGCCAGGTACACCAGCGCGAACACCGGGACGACCAGGAACGCCTGGAGCATCTTGGCCAGGAACCCGGTCCCGGTGAAGGCCGCCGCGAGCAGCAGCCAGCGGGTGCTCGCGGTCTCCTGCGCGCGCAGCAGGGCGTAGGCGCCGAGGGTCAGCAGCAGCACCAGCAGGGCGTCGGGGTTGTTGAACCGGAACAGCAGCGCGGCCACCGGCGTCAGCGCGAGCGCGGCGCCGGACAGCAGCGCCGCCCACGCCGGGAAGCGGCGCCGGACGGCCGCGTGGAGGGTCGCGACGGTCGCCACGCCCATGAGCGCCTGCGGGACGAGGATGCTCCAGGTGTTGACGCCGAAGGCGCGGGCCGCCAGGGCCATCGGCCACAGCGCGGCGGGGGGCTTGTCGACGGTGATGGCGTTCGCGGCGTCGGAGGAGCCGAAGAAGAACGCCTTCCAACTGGCGGCGCCGGCCTGGACGGCGGCGGAGTAGTACGCGTTGGCCCATCCGGACGCGCCGAGCCCCCAGACGTACAGGACGCCGGTGGCGGCGAGCAGGGCCAGCAGCGCGGGCCGGGCCCAGGCGGGGTCGGCGTCGGGGCCGCGCAGCAGCCGCCGCGGGAGGCCGCCCCGCCCGCGCGGGGTGCGGGGCGCGGGCGGGGCGGCCGGGATCGTGGAGGTCATGTCGGTGCTCCCTGGTCAGCCGAGCTTGTAGAGGCGGGCGCCGGTGGAGCCGGACGCCGCGTCCGGCGAGGTGCCCGAGGAGGTGGCGGTGCCGGTGCCGCCGTAGGCGCTCGGGTCGACGGGGGTGGCGTTCTTCTGGGCCCAGGCGGTGACGGCGGTGTCGCCGCCGCCGGGGCCCATGCGGCCGCCGAGCAGGATGTAGCGGAGCTTGCCCTCCTTGACGTACTGCTGGAGTTTGGCGACGGTCATGGCGGGGTCGCTGCCGGTGAAGCCGCCCATGGCGATGACGGGGCGCCCGGTCCGCAGGATGATCGAGGAGGCCTCCTGGGCGCTGGAGACGGCGACGAGCCAGGCGGCGCCGCCCTGGTTCTTCTCCAGATAGGTGATCATCCGGGTGTCGACGCTTCCGCCGGGACCGCCGCCGGTTGCGCCGGATCCGCCGGGGCGCTGCCCGCGCCCGTCCGCCCGCCCCTCGGGCGCCTGCCCGTTCTGGGGCTGCCCGTTCTGGCCGCCGGCCGCCCACGGGGGCCGCTGCCCGCCGGGTGCCTGCCCGCCGGGCGGCTGCCCGCCGGGCGGCTGGCCGCCGGGCATGGCGGGGGGTGCGCCGCGTCCGCCGGGGAAGGCGCCGGGGCGGCCGAAGCCGTCGCCGGTCACCGGCCCGGCCAGCGGGTTGGTGCCGTTGGAGGCGGTGGCGGCGGCCGAGGCGGCGTAGGCGCCCGGGCCCGCCAGTGCCGCGACGGCGGCGAGGGCGAGCCCGGCGGCGGTGGCGCGCGTCCCGGCGCGGCGGACCACCCGTCCGGCGATCAGGGCGGCGACGGCGAGGACGGTGGCGGCGGCGACGGCCCACCGCAGCCACGGGTGCCAGGACGGTGTGCGGTCCAGCAGGACGGACGCCCACGCGCCGGTGGCGGCGACGCCCGCGGGCAGCGCCCACGCCCAGGCCCGCGAGTCGCGGTGGGCGCGGGTCAGCAGGACGGCTCCGGCGCCGGTGAGCGCGGCGATCGCGGGGGCCATGGCGGTGGAGTAGTAGGGGTGGAAGGTGCCCTGCGCGAAGCTGAACACGACGTAGTGGACGGTGAGCCATCCGCCCCACAGCAGCAGCGCGGCGCGTGCGGTGTCGGTGCGGGGGCGGCGCCGCAGCAGGACGAGCCCTGCGGCCAGGGCGAGGACGGCGAACGGGATGAGCCAGGAGATCTGCCCGCCGAGGATGTCGTTGAACAGCCGTCCGGCGCCGGCCTGGCCGCCGAATCCGCCGCCGCCTCCGGGGCCGCCGCGTCCGCCGGGGCCGCCCTGGCCGAGGATGCGGCCGAGGCCGTTGTAGCCGACGACGAGGTCCCAGGCGGTGCCGTCGGTGCTGCCGCCGATGTAGGGGCGGGAGCGGGCGGGGATGGCGTCGACCAGCAGCGTCCACCACAGGGAGGACGCGGCGAGGACGGCGCCGGCGGCGAGCAGGTGCCATACGCGGCGCGCGAGGCCGGGCCGCGCGGCGACCAGGTAGGCCAGGGCCAGGGCGGGGACGACGAGGAACGCCTGCAGCATCTTGGTGTTGAAGCCGCAGCCGACGAGGAGCGCGGCGAGCAGCAGGGGCCGCAGCCGGCCGGTGTCGACGGCGCGCTGGCAGGCCCAGGCGGCGGCGACCAGGAACAGCACCAGGAGGGTGTCGGGGTTGTTGTCGCGGTTGATCGCGACGGTGATCGGGGTGAGGGCGAGGACGGCGGCGGCGGTGAGCGCGGCGGCGTGCCCGAAGGCGCGGCGGACCGTCGCGTACAGCACGGCCACGGCGGCGACGCCCTCGGCGACCTGCGGGAGCAGCAGGCTCCAGGTCCCGAATCCGAGGACGCGGGCGGTCAGCCCCATGGCCCACAGGGCCATGGGCGGCTTGTCGACGGTGATGAAGGAGCCGGCGTCCAGGGCGCCGAAGAAGAACGCCTTCCAGCTCTGGGTGCCGCTCTTGACGGCGGCGGAGTAGTAGGCGTTGGCGTCTCCGGCGTCCGACAGCCCCCACGCGTACAGGGCGGCGGCGAGGAGGAGGACGGCCCACAGGGCGGGGCGCGCCCAGCGGGGGTCGCCGTCGGGGCCGAGGAGGAGGCGGCGGGCGCGGCCGCGGGGGGCGGCGGGGCGCCCGGTGGCGGGCGGCGGGGTGAGGGTGGAGGTCATGCCGGGGTCCCTCCGGTGTTGTCGGCGGCGGGCGCGGGCGCCGAGGCCGGCTGGGCGGGGCGGCCGCCGAGGCGGCGGGGGTGGAAGATCCAGGCGCGCATCAGCAGGAACCGCGCGAGGGTGGCGACGGCGTTGGCGGCGACGACCGCGGCGACCTCGACGGCGCGTCCGGCGCCGGGTGCGGCGGCGTGCAGCGCGGCCAGGCCGCCGGTGCTGAGGGCCAGGCCGAGCAGGAACGCGGCGCCGCCTTCGAACTGCTGGCGCATGGCGCGGCCGGGGCCGGTGACGCCGAAGGTGAAGCGGCGGTTGGCCGCGGTGTTGCCGACGGTGGTGACGACCAGGGACAGCGCGTTGGCCCACAGCGGCCCCATGACCAGGCGCAGCAGGACGAACAGGATGAGCTGGGCGATGGTGCTGACGGCGCCGATGACGGCGAACACCGGGAGCTGGCGGGCCATGCCGGCGGGGAGCGCGGCGGCGGGGCCGGGGCGTCCGCCGACGGGGGCTCGGAACGCGCCGGTGAGCATGCGGCGCGCGACGCGGGCCATGCCGCGCAGGTCGTCGCGGGCGGTGCGCAGGACGTCGACGCGGCTGTCGGGGTCGTCGACCCAGTCGACGGGGACCTCGTGGATGCGCAGCCCGTTGCGTTCGGCGAGCAGCAGCAGCTCGGTGTCGAAGAACCACTCCTCGTCCTCGACCGAGGGCAGCAGCGCCTGGACGATCTCGGTGCGGGCGGCCTTGAAGCCGCACTGGGCGTCGGTGAAGCGGGCGGCGAGCGCGGTGCGCAGCAGCAGGTTGTAGCAGCGGGAGATGATCTCGCGGCGGGGGCCGCGCACGACGGCGGAGCCGCGGGTCAGGCGCGAGCCGATGGCGAGGTCGCTGTGCCCGGAGATGAGCGGGGCGACCAGCGGCAGGAACGCGTCGAGGTCGGTGGACAGGTCGACGTCCATGTAGGCGACGACGTCGGCGTCGCTGGTGCCCCACACGTGGCGCAGCGCCCGGCCGCGTCCCTTGTCGCGCAGGTGGACGGCCCGCACGCGCGGGTGCCGGGCGGCCAGGTCGCGGGCGATGGGCCAGGTGGCGTCGGTGCTGGCGTTGTCGGCGACGGTGATGCGGAAGGGGTACGGGAGGCTTTCGGCGAGGTAGGCGTGCAGGCGCTCGACGCTGGCGGCCAGGACGCGCTCCTCGTTGTGGACGGGGACGACCACTTCGACGAGCCGTCCCCGGCCGCCGCGGTCGGGCGGGGCCGGGGGCGGCGCGGCGGGCGTGCCCGGTTCGGTGGTGAGGCGACTCATGGGACCGAGGTTCGGGGGCGGGTGTGGGAGGGCGGTGAGCCGTGTCTTAACGCCCCATGAGAAACGCGCCGCGCCCGCCCGGGCCGGGTCCGGGGGGCGTGTTCAGTCGCCGGGGGCGGGGGTGCCGGGCAGGTGGAGGCGGGCGAGGGTGCCGCCGCCGGGGGCGGGCTCGAGTGCGACGCGTCCGCCGCATTCGGCGACGACGCGGGCGACGATGGACAGTCCGAGGCCGGAGCCGGGCAGGCTGCGGGCGGACGGGGACCGCCAGAACCGCTCGAACACGTGCGGGAGGTCGGCGGCGGGGATGCCGGGCCCGTGGTCGCGGACGGTGAGCTCGCCGTCCTCGAGGCGGACGGTGACGGCGCCGCCGGGCGGGCTGAACTTCACGGCGTTGTCGAGGAGGTTGACGATGGCGCGTTCCAGGGAGGCGGGGTCGCCGTGGACGTGCCAGGGCCGGGTGTCGCTGGTGATGGTGAGGCCGGGTCCGCGCAGGCGGGCGCGTTCGACGGCGCGTTCGACGACCTCGTGCAGGGCGACGGTCTCGCGGACGGGTCCGGTCTCGGCGGGGCGGGCGAGCTCCAGCAGGTCGCCGACGAGGCTGGTCAGTTCGCGCAGCTGCGCCCGGACGGAGGCGAGGAGGTTGCGGCGGGTTTCGGGGGGCAGGTCGCGGCCGGTGGCCTGCGAGCGCAGCAGCAGGTCGATGTTGGTGCGCAGGCTGGTGAGGGGGGTGCGCAGCTCGTGGCCGGCGTCGGCGATGAGCTGCTGCTGGCGTTCGCGGGACGCGGCCAGGGCGGCGGTCATGGTGTTGAAGGAGCGCGACAGCCGGGCGATCTCGTCGGTGCCCTCCTCGGGGATGCGGGTGGCGAGGTCCTCGGTGCGGGCGATGTGCTCGACGGCGCCGGTGAGCTCGTCCACGGGCCGCAGCGACGCGCGGGCGATCATGAGGCCGGCGGCGGCCGACACCACGACGCCGAGGGCGGTGACGGCGGTGAGCAGCAGCGCGAGGTTGTCCAGGGGGCCCTGGACCTCGTCGAGGGAGATGGCGTAGGAGACGGCGGCGGGGGTGCCGTCGCGCAGCCGGAACGAGCGGGTCAGGACGCGGACGTCGTCCTCGGTGCCGGAGGCGGTCACGCCGGCGCCGTCGTGGTAGGCGTGGCCGCGTTCGCCGCGGGCGACCCGCGCGTCCTGTGCGGTGACCTCCAGCGCGCCGGCGCCGGGGACGGTGCAGCGCCGCCCGTCGGCGCGGACCAGCTGCATGATCTCGTAGGGGCCGGGCGGCGGGTTCTGCGCGCCGGTGCCGGTCGGCTCGGACGAGCAGGCGGCGAGGAGGGCCTCGGCCTGGCGGGGCAGGCGGGGCGTGCGGGGGCCCTGGCCGGGCGGGCCGGGGCGGTAGCCGTCCGGCGCGGCGGGCGGGCCGCCCGACACCGCGCCGAGGCGGCGGTCCAGCTCGCGGTACAGCTGGTTGCGGGTGAGGAGCCAGCCGGCGCTGGCGCAGGCGGCGACGGCGAGCGCGACGGCCGCGGCGGTGAGCAGCGCCATGCGGGCGCGCAGCGTGAGCCGCCGGGTGAGGCGCCGCGTGACCGGGGCGCGGGTGCTCATGGGGACGCCGCCGCGCGCAGCACGTACCCGACGCCGCGGACGGTGTGCACCAGCCGCGGCATTCCGCCCCGCTCGGTCTTGCGCCGCAGGTACATCACGTACACGTCCAGGGAGTTGGAGGCGGGTTCGAAGTCGAATCCCCAGACGGTCTCCAGGATCTGCTCGCGGGTGAGGACCTGGCGGGGGTGGGCGAGGAACATCTCCAGCAGCATGTACTCGGTGCGGGTCAGCTCCAGGGGCCGCCCGGCGCGGGTGACCTCGCGGGTGCGGGTGTCCATGCGCAGGTCGTCGAAGGCCAGGACGTCCGCGGGGGCGGCGGCGCCGGGGGCGTTCATGGCGGCGCGGCGCAGCAGGGCGCGGACGCGGGCGAGCAGCTCGTCGAGCTCGAAGGGCTTGGCGAGGTAGTCGTCGGCGCCGGCGTCAAGTCCGGTGACGCGGTCGCCGACCATGTCGCGGGCGGTGAGCATGAGCACCGGCATGGTGGCGCCGAGGGCGCGCAGCCGCCGGCAGGTGGTCAGGCCGTCCATGCGCGGCATGAGCACGTCCAGGACGACCAGGTCGGGGGCGTCGCGCTCGACCCGGTCGAGCGCGGCGACGCCGTCGGCGGCGCCGGTGACCCGGTAGCCCTCGAACTCCAGGCTGCTGGTCAGCGACTCGCGGACGGCGGGTTCGTCGTCGACCACGAGGATCCGCGGGGTCGGTGTCTCCAGCGCGCCGGGTTCCATGTACTCACGGTAGACAGCGCAGGTGGGAGGCCCGGCCGCCGGCGGCGGTTTCTCATGGTTCTTTCAGGATCTTCTGAGCGCCCGTTCAGCGGGGACCCTCGGCGCGGGGCTCGGTGGTGGCGTCGGCCCACGCGTCCCCGGACGGTCCGGCGGTCTCGACGGTGCTCGCTTCGACGATGACGACGGCGGTCGCGCGGCCCGCCGGGGCGGGGCGGGTGGCGGTGCTCCAGGTGGTCTTGGCGACGTCGACGACGACGTCGCGGGACACCTCGGCGATGATGCCGCGCAGGGAGTCGCGCAGGGCGAGTTTGAGGGCGTCGCGGAGCAGTTCGCGCAGGACGGCCTCGACGGCGGCGGTGGCGGCGCGGGCGGCCAGGTCGCGGGCGGTGCGGGCCAGGGCGCTGCCGGCGGCGGCGGTGAGCAGGCCGGTGGCGGTGCGGGCGGCGCCGCGCACGGCGGGG